>CAJCIO010000142.1 GCA_903970465.1 Gammaproteobacteria bacterium | reverse complement strand
GGAGCAAAGCTTGCTCGCGAAGAGGCCGGAACAGCTAATACCCGGCTCGGACACTTCGCGCAAATTGCTGCACCACCGGATAAAACCGTCGAAAATCCTCCGTCAGCGGTTCATACAGCGCGTTGACCTCGGCGAATGCCCCCGACAGCCCCTCGGGTTTGCTCAGCCGCCGCGCAATGCCGTTGAACACCTGTTCCAGCACCGCAAACTCGGCGTAGGACCCAAGCCAGTCGCCGGCGATCAGGTACGGCGCCACCCCCGCCAACCTTCCCGGCAGTTCATCCTGGGCGGCCAGCACGGCATACACCTGCGAGGTGAACTCGGCCAGCGGCCGATCGTCGTAATCGCGCCAGTGCAGCGCCAGGCAGTGATCGAAAAACACATCGAGGATGATCCCTGCATAACGCCGCCGCGCCACGGGGAAACGCTCCAGCGCGGTCAGCACCAAGGGGTGGCTATCAGTGTAGGCATCGATTTGCCGGTGCAGGCGGATGCCGGCCTCCAGCTCGGGGCTGAAGCGACCTTCAAGCCGGCCTTTGACGAAATCGCCATACAGGCTGCCAAGCCAGTGGTCCGGGCCCTGGCCGCCCAGGTGCAGGTGCGCGAGATAATTCATGCTGCCGAGCTTAGCATCCCCATCATTCCGCTTACTAAAACCTTATAGCGCCAAATGGAATGACCTTAGCAGGGATGATTATTTGTATATCGTAAAATAACGATCTATATTTCGCTACATCGCGATATAGCGTTATTCGCTCCAGCCTCAAACAGCCGAGACCGACTGCCATGCACCTTGAAGACATAATAAAAGCCATCGCCCACCCCGTGCGGCGAGACATTCTGCATTGGTTGAAAGACCCCCTCCAGCAATTCCCCGATCAGCACTACGGCCATGAGCACGGCGTGTGTGCCGGCCAGATCGACCAGCGCTGCGGCCTGTCGCAGTCGACCGTGTCGGCGCATCTGGCCACGCTGCAGCGGGCGGGGCTGATCACCAGTCAGAAGGTCGGGCAGTGGCACTTCTTCAAACGCAATGAGGACGCCATCAGGCGGTTCCTTGAACACCTGAGCCAGGAACTCTGACCTGGCGCCCGTGATTCACCGACTCGATACCCTTTGTCCATTCCCCAGGAAGCTTGTCATGACCACTATTTTCGATCCCATTACCCTCGGTGACCTGCAGTTGCCCAACCGCATCATCATGGCGCCGCTGACCCGCTGCCGTGCCGACGAAGGCCGCGTGCCCAATGGGCTGATGGCGGAGTACTACGTGCAACGCGCCAGCGCCGGGCTGATCCTCTCCGAGGCCACCTCGGTCACTCCCATGGGCGTCGGCTACCCCAACACCCCGGGCATCTGGGACGACGAACAAGTCCGCGGCTGGACTCAGGTCACCAATGCCGTTCACGCTGCCGGTGGACGCATCTTCCTGCAGTTGTGGCACGTCGGCCGTATCTCCCACCCGAGCTACTTGAACGGCGAACTGCCGGTCGCCCCAAGCGCCATCCAGCCGGCCGGGCACGTCAGCCTGGTGCGTCCGCTGGCCGACTTCCCGACGCCGCGCGCGCTGGATACTGAAGAGATCAGCGACGTGGTCGAGGCTTACCGGACTGGCGCCGAGAATGCCAAGGCCGCTGGTTTTGACGGTGTCGAAGTGCACGGTGCCAACGGCTATCTGCTGGATCAGTTCCTGCAAAGCGGAACCAACCAGCGCACCGACCAGTACGGCGGTTCGGTGGAAAACCGTGCACGTCTGCTGCTGGAAGTGACCGATGCGGTGATCGGCGTGTGGGGCGCCAAGCGCGTCGGCATGCACCTGTCACCCCGGGCCGACCTGCACGACATGGGCGACGAAGACCTGGCGGCGACCTTCACGTATGTGGCTCGCGAGCTGGGCAAGCGCGGTATCGCCTTCATCTGCGCGCGGGAGCGCGAAGCTGACGATAGCCTGGCGGCGCAGTTGCGGGACGCGTTCCAAGGCCCTTACATCGTCAACGAGCGCTTCACCGCCGAAAGCGCGAATGCCGCGCTGGCCAACGGTACCGCCGACGCCGTGGCCTTCGGTGTGCCGTTCATTGCCAACCCGGACCTGCCAGCGCGACTGCAAGCGGGTGCACCGTTGAATGAAGCGCGTCCGGAACTGTTTTACGCTGCCGGCCCTGAGGGCTATACCGACTACCCGACGCTGTAACTCCAAGGTTGCGCTGCGAACAGACCACCTGTGGAATCAGGCTCTGCTCGCGAAAGGGCCATCACGCGCGACACACCTCCGGGCTATTTAGCTGGAGATGTCGCGCTCATGATGGCCTCTTCCCGGGCAGAGCCGGGTCACACAGGGACTGTGCAAAGCCTCACTGCCGCGCGTTGATCTGCTGCTGCAGATTCTGCACCTGGCTTTGCAGGGTGGTGATGTTGCGGGTGGTCTGGCCGCGGAAGCTGTCGAATTCCGCAGTATTGGGCCCCGCCTGTGCCGCAGCGCTCGGGCGGTTGTCCTGCTCGCTCTTGAGCACGATGAGGTCCTGCTCGATGCTGCTCAGGCGCTCATTGTTGTTGCCTTGCTTCTTCAGCGCTGCCACGTCGGTGGAGAGCGATTTCAAATCGGCGCTCAACCGCGCCTGATCGCCCTGGGCCGCCTTGAGGCTGCTCATGTCCGCGGCCAGCGACTTGAGCTGCGCTTGCACCTGGTCGTTACTGGCCTGCTGGTTGGCCGCTTGCGCCAAGACTTGATCCAGACGCTTGTCCAGGCTGCTCTGCTGCGTGCCAGCGCCTGCCTGCTGGCGAGCCTGCTCGTCCATGCGCGTCTGCAGGGTCTTGAGTTGCAGCTTCATGGCTTCGCTGTCGGTGCTGGAGAGGTTCTCGGTGGCCGCCACCTTGCCGGTGATCGCCTGCAATCGCCCGGCGGCGTCTTCGCTGATGCGCGCGAAGCTTTCCTGGGTCGCCACCAGTTGCTGCTCCATCAGCGAAATCTGCTGGAAACTCCACCAACCCAGGCCGCCCAGGGCGATGAACAGTGCCACCACCAATGCCCACAACGGGCCGCTAGCCGGCGCCTTGACCTTGACCACCGGCGTGGTGCGGGAGGCAACGCTGTTGCGATCGCGCGAGGCAGGAGCAGGCACGAGGTCATCTTCGTCATCACCCTGCCTGGCGCTCAGGCTGGGTACGTCGTCGAAATCGTCGTGAGCATCGTTACGCATTGAAAAAGCCCTTTGAAAAAATTGGCAAACGTTAAGATCTGTAGCGCGGGGGCTCGCTGCCGTTGAGCTCGTGGCAGCGGCATCTCAGTAGCTGACTTGATGCCATCGGGGCAAGCCCTCCTCGCTACACAGGAAACGCCCGTTGGCAGTATAAACCGCTGCGGTTACCCGATATTCACTGCGCCTGCCACCAGGCGCAGAACTCATCCAGTGCAGCCCAGAGCGTGGTTTGCGGCTGATAATCCAGATAATGCCGTGCCCGCGCAATATCAAGGGTGAAATCGGCGTTAAGACTGTGCGCGCCGTGTCGCGACCAGCGTGGCCGCGGGCGACCGGGCCACAGCAGGCAGGCGCCCTCGTTGACGGCCCCCTTTAGCCAGGTCGAGCGATACCCGCGATAACGTGTTACCTGGCTCATCTGCAACTGGCGCAAAGCATAATTGACCACGTCCCAGAGCGGGATCGGCGTACCGTTGCTGATGTTGTAGGCCTTGCCCAGCGCCGCCGGGTCCGCCAGCACGCCGCTCAGCAGCGCTTCGGCCAGGTTGTGCACACTGGTGAAATCGACCTTGTTCAAGCCGTTACCGACAATCGACAGGCGCCGCCTGGCTTGCAGATCGATCAACGGTGGCAACCAGCTGACATCGCCCGCGCCGATGACGGTGGCCGGGCGCAGGGCGATCACTTCGAGGCCGAACTCCTCCGCACCGAACACCTTCTGCTCGGCCAGGTGGCGGCTGCGCGTGGCCGCATCGGCAAAGCGTCGCGGCAGCGCCTCTTCCTTGATCGCCAGCCGCGAGCGGCCATTGCGATAGATCGACGCGCACGACAGGTACACCAGCCGGCGCACATGCTCCTTGAGGCAGCCCTCGACGATGTTCTCGGTGGCCTGCATGGTGTGCTGCTGAAAATCCTGCGCTCGCCCCCAGTGCCCCGTGGCGCCCGCGCAATGCACTACCGCATCGACGCCGATGCACAGGCGCTGGGCCAGATGGGGATCACTCAGATCACCTTCGACGAACTGCGCCCCGCGCCGCAGCAGATGGGCGACGCCCTCGGCGCGACGGCCATTGACCCGCACGTCGAAGCCCTGCTCCAGGGCGTGGCGGGCAAAACGTCCGCCGATAAACCCGCTCGCGCCGGTGACCAGAATTTTCATGAAGCGCTCCGCCTGTGTTTCGGTTGCTGTATTTCAACGAGCCGGCTCTTCCTGTCTGGAAGAGCGTGGCCCTCCGCGGCGCTCGCGCTGGGGCGACAGCGCTGCGGGCCGGGAATGATGCTTGAAGGCAACGAAGATGCCCAGCGCTCTTGCCGTTATCATTTTTTCTAATGAGGCATCAGCAACATTGGTTTTTCTTATTTGCCCCGACTGAGCAGACTGCAACCCAATTAATGGAGTCTGCGACCATGCTGCAAAGTTACCTCAATGGCCTGCTGGTGGCCGCCGGGCTGATCATGGCCATCGGCACGCAAAACGCCTTTGTGCTTGCGCAAAGCCTGCGCCGCGAACATCACCTGGCGGTGGCGGCGCTGTGCGTGGTTTGCGACGCACTGCTGGTGGCCGCCGGCGTATTCGGCCTGGCGACAGTGCTGGCCCACAGCCCGCTGCTGCTGTCGATCGCGCGTTGGGGCGGCGCGGCCTTTCTGCTCTGGTATGGCAGCAAGGCGTTGCGCCGCGCGTTCAACCGACAGAGCCTGCAAGAAGGGCAACGTACTGAAGCGCGCTCGCTCAAGGCGGTGCTGCTGAGCGCGCTGGCCGTCACCCTGCTCAACCCCCATGTCTACCTCGATACGGTGCTGCTGATCGGCTCGCTCGGCGCCCAGCAGGCTGCGCCCAGTGCCTATGTGGCCGGCGCTGCCAGCGCATCGCTGCTGTGGTTTTTCACCCTGGCCATCGGCGCGGCCTGGTTGGCGCCATGGCTGGCACGGCCGGCGACCTGGCGCCTGATCGATCTGCTGGTGGCCATCATGATGTTCGCCGTCGCGGGGCAATTGATCGCCGGCTGATCGCGCCGGTTCATTACCCGCCGGTCCCGGCAACGAGGTGTCTGCAGCGGCTATTCCACACAGTTGTTGCGTGGTTCTACCGGACAGCCGGTGCTATGATCGTTGGCTTGCGCCGCAAAGAGTACAAACTCGCCGGCGCACTCAGGCCGCCCGTGATCGGCCTAGCGTATTCCGCAAACTGACCTGATTAGGAGAACCACCATGGCTTTCGAATTACCTGCGCTGCCGTACGCTCATGATGCCCTGCAGCCGCACATCTCCAAGGAAACTCTCGAATTCCACCACGACAAGCACCACAACACCTACGTCGTGAACCTCAATAACCTGGTCCCAGGCACTGAGTTCGAAGGCAAGACCCTGGAAGAAATCGTCGTCTCTTCCTCGGGCGGCATCTTCAACAATGCTGCTCAGGTCTGGAACCACACTTTCTACTGGAACTGCCTGGCCCCTAACGCTGGCGGCGCTCCGACTGGCGAGCTGGCCGAAGCCATCAACGCCGCGTTCGGTTCGTTCGAAAAATTCAAGGAAGAGTTCACCAAGACTTCCGTCGGCACCTTCGGCTCCGGCTGGGGCTGGCTGGTCAAGAAGGCTGACGGTAAACTGGCTCTGGCCAGCACCATCGGCGCCGGCAACCCGCTGACCAGCGGCGACACCCCGCTGCTGACCTGCGACGTTTGGGAACACGCTTACTACATCGACTACCGCAACGTGCGTCCGAAGTATGTCGAAGCGTTCTGGAACCTGGTCAACTGGAAGTTCGTTGCCGAGCAGTTCGAAGGCAAGACCTTCAAGGCGTAAGCCATCGCTGCATTGCGATGCAGCCCCTGAAAAAACCCGGCATGTCCGGGTTTTTTCACGTCTGTGGCCGCGTAAATTAACGCTTGCCCCAAGTTCATAGCACGCTAATATCAACCCGTGGCAGTATTGCCCTTGGTCTTCTCAAGTTTCTGCCCTCGGCGACCGACATATAGACACAGTCAATGCCGCGCCTTGTAGTACATCAGAGCAAAATCCCCAGGTTCATTGACCTATCCCCTGACGCAATTCAGGGGATTGCGAAAGATGATGGCAAAACGATGCTAAGCGCACGATACAAGGAATAACCCATTGAAGCTGGAGCTTAAACACAGCTTGTCGGTCAAGCTGCTCAGGGTCGTGCTGCTTTCAGCATTGATCGTGGGCGTAGTGCTCAGTTGTGCGCAGATAGTCTTCGACATTCACAAGACCCGTCAGGCCGTGGCCAACGATGCCAATCGTGTCCTCGACATGTTCCGCGATCCTTCCACCCAGGCGGTGTACAGCCTGGACCGCGAGATGGGCATGCAGGTCATCGAAGGCCTGTTCCAGAATGATGCCGTGCGCATGGCCTCCATCGGCCATCCGAACGAGGCCATGCTGGCGGAAAAATCCCGGCCGCTGCAGCAATTCCCGCTGCGCTGGATGACCGATCTGATCCTCGGCCAGGAACGCACCTTCACCACCCAATTGGTGGGCAAGGGCCAGTACAGCGAGTATTACGGTGATCTCAGCATCACCCTCGACACCGCCACCTATGGCGAAGATTTCATCGCCAGCTCGGTGATCATCTTCATCTCCGGCGTACTGCGCGCCCTTGCCCTCGCGTTGGTGCTGTACCTGATCTATCACTGGTTGCTGACCAAGCCGCTGTCCAAGATCATCGAGCATCTGACCCAGATCAACCCCGACCGCCCCAGCCAGCACCAGATTCCACTGCTCAAGGGCCACGAAAAAAACGAACTGGGCGTGTGGGTCAATACCGCCAATCAGCTGCTGGCCTCCATCGATCGCAACACCCACTTGCGCCATGAGGCCGAAAACAGCCTGCTGCGCATGGCCCAGTACGACTTTCTCACCGGCCTGCCGAACCGCCAGCAGTTCCAGGAGCAACTGGACAAGATCCTCATCGACGCCGGCCGCCTGCAACGGCGCGTGGCGGTGCTGTGCGTCGGCCTCGACGACTTCAAGGGCATCAACGAGCAGTTCAGCTACCAGACCGGCGACCAGCTGTTGCTGGCATTGGCCGACCGCCTGCGCGGCTACAGCGGCCGTCTGGGCGCGCTGGCGCGGCTGGGCGGCGATCAGTTCGCCCTGGTCCAGGCCGACATCGAACAGCCCTACGAGGCCGCCGAACTCGCGCAGAACGTACTCGATGGCCTGGAGGCGCCCTTTGGCCTGGACCTCGAAGAGATCCGCCTGCGTGCCACCATCGGCATCACCCTGTTCCCGGAAGACGGCGACAGCACCGAAAAGCTGCTGCAAAAAGCCGAACAGACCATGACCCTGGCCAAGAGCCGGTCGCGCAATCGCTATCAGTTTTACATCGCCAGCGTCGACAGCGAAATGCGTCGGCGCCGCGAGCTGGAGAAGGACCTGCGCGAGGCCCTCGCGAAAAACCAGCTGCACCTGGTCTATCAACCGCAGATCAGCTACCGCGATCACAGTGTGGTCGGCGTCGAAGCCTTGCTGCGCTGGACCCACCCGGAACACGGCATGGTGCCGCCCGACCAGTTCATCCCGCTGGCCGAACAGAACGGCACCATCATCGCCCTGGGCGAATGGGTGCTCGACCAGTCCTGCAAGCAACTGCGCGAGTGGCACGACCTGGGCTTCAGTGACCTGCGCATGGCGGTCAACCTGTCCACCGTACAGCTGCACCACAACGAGCTGCCGCGGGTGGTCAACAACTTCCTGCAGATGTACCGCCTGCCGCCGCGCAGCCTGGAGCTGGAAGTCACCGAGACCGGCCTGATGGAAGACATCAGCACCGCCGCCCAGCATCTGCTCAGCCTGCGTCGCTCCGGCGCGTTGATCGCCATCGATGACTTCGGTACGGGCTACTCGTCCCTGAGCTATCTGAAATCGCTGCCGCTGGACAAGATCAAGATCGACAAGAGTTTCGTTCAGGATCTGGTTCAGGACGACGATGACACCACGATCGTGCGGGCCATCATCCAGTTGGGCAAAAGCCTGGGCATGCAGGTGATCGCCGAGGGCGTGGAAACCAGCGAACAGGAAGCCTATGTCATTTCCGAAGGCTGCCATGAAGGTCAGGGCTATCTCTACAGCAAACCGCTGCCCGCTCGCGAGTTGCTGGCCTTTTTAAAACAGGCCGACAAACTCAAATCCTTAACGACGTAACGCATTGAAAATTAAGATCTTTTAAAATAGATCGCTGCAACATCTAGTTACATGCTGAGTAACATAAAGTTACATGAAATATTTTTAATATTGGTCCTTTACAGCAAATGCAAACCCTTCGCATCATGGCGCCGTTTCGCGTGCTGCAGCGCGCGGTCCAGCCCATTTTTGACGCAGGATTTCGCCATGATTCGTATGCCCCTGGCCAGCGCCAGTCTGCTGGCCATCGCCATCTCCCTCGCCGGCTGCGGTGACAGTAGCGACAAGGAAAAAGCGGCCGACAAAGTGCCGACTCCCGCTGCAAGCACCACCACCGCAAGCAACGCCACAACGTCCGTCAACGTTGATGAAAGCGCCGCCAGAGTCGTGGTCGACCACTACGCCGAGCTGGCCTACGCCGCGTTCAGCGATTCGCTAGGCACCGCCCAGACCCTGCAGAACGCCGTCAACGCGTTCCTCGCCAAACCCGGCGACGCCACCCTCAAGGCCGCGCGTGATGCCTGGGTCGCCTCCCGGGTGCCGTATTTGCAGACCGAGGCCTTCCGCTTCGGCAATACCCTCATCGATGACTGGGAAGGCCAGGTCAACGCCTGGCCTCTGGACGAGGGCCTGATCGACTACACCGACAAGGGCTACGAGCACGCCCTCGGCAACCCCGCTGCCTCGGCCAATATCATCGCCAATACCGAGATCCAGGTGGGCGAAGACAAAATCGACGTCAAGGACATCACCCCTGAGAAACTCGCCAGCCTCAACGAGCTGGGTGGCTCCGAAGCCAACGTTGCCACGGGCTACCACGCCATCGAATTCCTGCTCTGGGGCCAGGACCTCAACGGAACCGGCCCGGGGGCGGGCAATCGCCCGGCATCCGACTACCTCGAAGGCGCGGGTGCCACGGGCGATCATAACGATCGGCGCCGAGCCTATCTGAAGGCGGTGACCGATCTGCTGGTCAGCGACCTCAAGGAAATGGTCGGCCAATGGCAACCCAACGTGGCTGACAACTACCGCGCCACGCTGACCAAGGAACCCGTAGATGCAGGCTTGCGCAAGATGCTGTTCGGCATGGGCAGCCTGTCCCTGGGCGAGCTCGCCGGCGAGCGCATGAAGGTGGCGCTGGAAGCCAACTCACCGGAAGACGAGCACGATTGCTTCAGCGACAACACCCACAACTCGGCGTTTTACAACGCCAAGGGCATCCGTAATATCTACCTGGGCGAATACACGCGCGTCGATGGCAGCAAGCTGACCGGCGCCAGTCTGTCGTCGCTGGTAGCCAAGGCCGACAAGACCACCGACCTCACCTTGCAGGCCGATCTGGCCGACACCGAAGCGCGTATGCAAGTGATCGTCGATCACGCCGACAAGGGTGAGCATTTCGATCAGTTGATCGCTCCGGGCAACAGCGCTGGCAATCAGGTGATCCGCGATGCCATCGCCGCCCTGGTGAAGCAGACCGGCGCCATCGAACAAGCGGCGGGCAAGCTGGGCATCACCGACCTGAACCCGGATACCGCCGATCATACGTTCTGACCAGCGCCCACACCCTCGTAGCGAGGGAGCTTGTCCCCGATTGCCACCTGTCAGCCATAAGGATATCGCCGGCACTGGTTTTCGGGAGCAAGCCCCCTCGCTAAAGGTTTTGTCACAGGTCCGCCGATGCACACCTTATCGTTTCGCCTGCTTGCACTGCCGTTGGCCTTGAGCCTCGGTGCCTGCGATGCGCCGCCGCGCTTCACCGAGCCTGAGCCCGGAGAAGCGCGCTCGGCCGGGCAGGCGACGGTCAAGCGCCAGGATCGGCTGGCCTACTCCCAGCCATCGGCCAATCTGTCGCGCGAACAACGCCTGGATTTCAGCGTCGGCAACAGTTTCTTTCGCAGCCCCTGGGTCATCGCGCCATCGAGTACCACTGCACGTGATGGCCTGGGTCCGCTGTTCAACACCAACGCTTGCCAGAATTGCCACATCCGCGACGGTCGCGGCCATCCACCGGGTCCCGACGCACTCAACGCCGTATCGATGCTGGTGCGCCTGTCGATCGCCCCGACGACCGGCCAGCAAGCACTGCTGGAGCGCACCGGCGTGCTCCCCGAACCCACCTATGGCACGCAATTGCAGGACATGGCCATCCCAGGGGTGCCTGCTGAGGGCAAGGTGCGGGTCGAGTACAGCGCGGTCGAGGTGCGGTTCGAGGATGGTTTGCGAGTGACGTTGCGCAAACCGCAGGTGCAGATCAGCCAACTGGGCTACGGTCCCCTGCATCCCGACACACAGATGTCCGCACGCATTGCACCGCCAATGATCGGCCTGGGCCTGCTCGAAGCCATCCCTGAAGCAGCGATCCTGGCCAACGTCAGCGCCCAGGCGAAACAGGATGACGGCGTGCAAGGCAAAGCCAATCGCGTGTGGGACGACACCCTGGGCAGCACCGTGCTCGGGCGTTTCGGCTGGAAGGCCGGACAACCCAGCCTTCTGCAACAGAACGCTCATGCCTTTGCCGGCGACATGGGCCTGACCAGCCGCATCAAGCCTGCCGATGACTGTACGGCCGCACAAACCGCCTGCCTTGCTGCAACCAATGGCAACGAACCAGACGGCAGCCTGGAAGTCAGCGACAACATCCTGCGGCTGGTGCAGTTCTATACCCGCCACTTGGGAGTACCGGCGCGCCGGGATGTGGCGGCGCCGCAGGTGCTCGCCGGCAAGAACCTGTTTTACCAGGCCGGTTGCCAGACCTGCCACGTACCGCAATACACCACCGCCAGCGACGCCGACGATCCCGCCCTGGCGAGCCAGATCATTCGCCCTTACACCGACCTGCTGCTGCACGACATGGGCCCCGGCCTGGCCGACGGTCGCGCCGAGTTCCAGGCCGGCCCCAGCGACTGGCGCACGCCGCCGCTATGGGGCATAGGCCTGAGCGAAACGGTCAGTGGCCACAGCCAGTTCCTCCACGATGGCCGTGCCCGCAACCTGCTCGAAGCAGTGCTCTGGCACGGCGGCGAAGCCGAGCCCGCCAAACGCCACGTTCTGACCTTCAATGCCGAGCAGCGCGATGCCCTGCTGGCGTTCCTCAATTCACTGTGACCCGCACGAGAGCCCACTTCATGCCGCCCCACAAACTGTTGCTGCGCCCCAGACTCTTGTTCACCACCCTCGCCGCGCTGGCGCTAGGCGCTTGTTCGCCGCCCCCGACCAAAGACCCACAGGCTGACATCAGCGCGGCCATTGCCAATCAGGTGATCCTGCCCACCTACACCCGCTGGGTCGAAGCCGATCGGCAACTGGCGATCAGCGCCCTCGCGTTCTGCGCCGGCAACGCCGATCTGAGCACGGCTCGCGCTGACTTTCTCCACGCACAGAAAGCCTGGGCCGCCTTGCAGCCGCTGTTGATCGGCCCCTTGGCCGAGGGCAACCGCGCCTGGTCAGTGCAGTTCTGGCCCGACAAGAAAAACCTGGTCGGGCGCCAGGTCGAGGCGCTGGTCAGCGCCGGTCAGCCCATCGACGCACAGTCCCTGGCCCAGGCCAGTGTGGTCATCCAGGGCCTGTCGGCTTACGAATACATCCTCTTCGACAGCAAGCCGGAGCTGGCCGATGCCACGCGCAAAGCCAGCTACTGCCCGTTGTTGGTGGCGATTGGCGAACGGCAGAAACACCTCGCCGAAGAGATTCTCGCGGGCTGGACCGGCACAGACGGCGTGCTTGCCCAGATGTCGACATTCCCCAATCAGCGCTACGCCGATTCCCACGAGGCCATCGCCGAAGTCTTGCGCGTGCAAGTGACCGCACTCGACACCCTGAAGAAAAAACTCGGCACCCCCATGGGCCGCCAGAGCAAGGGTGTGGCGCAGCCGTACCAGGCCGAGGCATGGCGCAGCCAGTCGTCGCTGAAAAGCCTGCAGGCTTCGTTGTCAGCTGCCCAGAGCGTGTGGCTGGGGGTCGATGGCAAGGGCTTGCGCGGCCTGCTGCCGGCAGATCAAGGGGCCCTGGCGGAAAAAATCGATAGCGCCTACATCGGCGCCCTGCAAGCGCTGGATGCCAACAGCCGTTCACTCACAGCGCTGCTGGAAGACCCGACCGGCAAGCCGGTGCTCGACGATCTCTACGCGCGCCTCGATGCCGTCCACCGCCTCCACCAGAACGAACTGGCCAAGGCCTTGAACATTCAACTGGGCTTCAATGCCAACGACGGTGACTGACATGGCAATACCTCAGCGCCTCACTTTGGGCAGCGCCCTGCTGAGCGCGGTCACACTCGGCGGCTGGAACCTCTTCAAAGGCCGCCAGGCGTCGCCCCTGCTGCTGTCGGCACGGGATGACAGCGACGGCCGCCACTACGCCGTCGGCTATCGGCTGGACGGCCGGCAGGTATTCGCCACAGAAGTCGGGCAGCGTTGCCACGACATCATCCACCATCCCGACCAGCCAATCGCCCTGTTCGTCGCCCGTCGCCCGGGCACCGAAAGTTACCTGCTCGACCTGCGCGACGGGCGTCTGCTGCAGACGCTGCACACACCCGCAAATCGCCACTTCTATGGCCATGCCGTGATCCACAAAGGCGGCGAATGGCTGTACACCACCGAAAACGACACCACCGACCCTGGGCGCGGTCTGTTGGGCGTCTATCGTTTCAACGGGCCCAGTCTGGAACGCACGGGCGAAATCGCCACCCATGGCATTGGTCCCCATCAGGTGGCGTGGCTGCCGGATGGCGAAACCTTGGTAGTGGCCAATGGAGGCATTCGCACCGAAGCCGAAAGCCGGGTGGACATGAACCTGCACGCCATGCAGCCCAGCCTGGTATCGATGCGCCGCGACGGTAGTTTGATCAGCCACGAAACCCTGCCCCAGGCCATGAACAGCGTGCGCCACCTGGCCATTGCCGATGACGGCACGATCCTCACGTGCCAGCAGTTCATGGGCGATGCCCGGGAAGTCGCACAGCTGTTGGCCATCAAGCGGCCGGGTGAGGCCTTCGCCGCCTTTGCCGTAGCCGACGAGCAACTGCAGTCCATGGCTCACTACACCGCCAGCGTCGCCGTGCACAACGGTCAACGCCTGGTGGCACTGACGGCCCCCAGGGCCAATCGATTTTTTATCTGGGACCTGGACAGTGCCGCGGTGCGCCTGGATGCGCCCCTGCCAGACTGTGCAGGGGTGGCCGCGGTGCATGACGGCTTTGTGGTGACGTCCGGACAGGGCCGTTGTCGCTATTACGATTGCCGACCGCATACACCCGTCGCTACCCCGCTGGGGCTGCCTTCGGGCTGGTGGGACAACCACCTGCACGCTTTGCGCTGACAGACCTTGTTTCATATCCAGCAACACGGGCTACTGGAAACCCTTGCTCATCACGCATAATGTGCACTGTTGTTTTTCAAAGTCTTTCCAAGGAAGCGGGTATGCTCCGTCGGCGTTTGCTGATCATGTTGGCCGTGGTGTTGTTGCTGGTGCTGGCCCTGGCAGGCTACCAGGGCCTTACCGTCTACCACCAGATCCAGCGGTTCAGTGCCTTCAAGGCCCCTATCAGCGTGGGTGTCGCCACGGTCGAGCAACGCCAGTGGCAGGGCCGCCAGATCGTGGTTCCACAAAGCGCAATTGCGTACACCCTCTCCGGCGATTCGGTTTACGTGGTGATCGACAAGGCTGATAGCAACGATCAACCGATGCATATCGTCGAGCGGCGTTTGATCGATACCGGCGAAACCCGCGAGGGCCTGGTGGTGGTCAACGATGGCCTCGCGCCGGGCGAGCGCGTGGTCACCGCCGGGCAGTCCGAGTTGAGCAATGGCACGGTGGTGAGCATCACCCCGGACAAGGTCCTGCAATTCGCACCTCGCATGGTCGAGTGACCCGCGCAAAGAATTACCGACCGCACGCAAAAAGGCCCCATCCCGGGGCCTTTTAGTTGTTGCATCAACGATAACGCGTCAGCCTGCCTTGCCTTGCGCCAGACCGAACATCAGGAGCAACAGACCGTGATCCGGCCGCTCGGTGGTCTGGGCCTTGGGTGCCTTGGACATTCCACCGATTCCTTCACCGTCCTCGGCGCTCAGCACCTGCGCGCGTGGCTCCTGCCACGCCGCCATGGCGACTGAAGCGACCGCCAACGCTGCTACCAGAAACAAACCTCGAGCAATTTCTAACTTCATGACTGCAACCCTTTGACAACGCTGCCAAACGCCGTCCGATAAAAGTAGATTATTTCCTATCGTGACGTAGCCCTGAGCGACGAATGGTGCCACACCTGCTACGGGTCCCTGATCATGCCGGCCGACGATAGGCGCGGCAAAGTGATAACGCAGTGATACTAATGTGAAAGTTTCGTAAGGCACCGGCGGTATCAGTGCGACGCTTCCAGATCGATCTGGAAACGACAGCCCGTCGGCGCAAGCGGCGTCAGGGTGATGCGCCAGCCCTGGTCGGCACAAATACGCTGCACCAGCGACAGGCCCAGACCTGCACGCTCCATGGGCAGCACGCTAGCCTGGGAAAGCTGCAAGTCACACTGCGACTCGGCGACACTGGCACCGAGGTCTTCAACCACGAAGCTGCCGACTCGCACCTCCAGGCGGATGCTCCCCTGCTCGGTGTGATGCAAAGCGTTGCGCAACAGGTTACCGATGACCGCATGAAGAAAGGTCGAACTGTAATGGGTTTCGTCGACCTCGATTCGCTCGTAGATGAACTGCAGCCCCTTGCGCTCGACCGGCACCCGCCACAATGCGGCCACATCATCGGCCACCCGCACCAGGCTGGTCTTGGTACTGACACCCTCGTTGCTCTGGGCGCGGGCCAGCATCAGGAAGGTCTGCACCAGTTCGCGCATTTCCTCGCTGACGTGGCGAATGTGCAACACCTGATTGCGCGAAGCCTCATCCAGCATCGGGTATTCCAGCAGCAGCTCGCACGAGCCCGCCAATACCATCAAGGGGGTGCGCAGTTCGTGGCTGACATCGCTGGTAAACAATCGCTCACGGGTCAACGCCTGACGCAGCCGGCCCAAGGCCGCATCGAAGGCTACAGCCAGTTGCCCAACTTCGTCGCCGGCATAATCGGGTGCCAGTGGCGGCGCCAGCCCCAATAACTGATCGCGATGACGGACCTGGCGCGACAGGCGAATCACCGGCGCCATGACCCGCCGCGCCAGCAACCAACCCAACAATCCCGCCACCCCAAGGCTGACGACGAAGCCCACGAACACCACGGCGAACAGCAGCCGTTCGCGGTCTTCGAAATCGCTCTGGTCCTGCAGCAGAACATAGCGGCGCCCATCCACGAACTTCACCATCGCGTGATACGACAGCGGCCCGCGGAACACTTCATGAAAGCCGGTGGACAGGTGCTTGAGGTCGTGGGGCAGGCGATACTCGCCCTCGCCCCCACTGAAGTAGAAAAGCTGATTGGGCTCTGGGGTATGGCTCCAATCTTCAAGGGTGTCGGCAGCCAGCAGCCGCTGCAGATCCCCGCCCAGCTCGGTGGAGATCAACCGCTCCTCCACCAGATGAACCGTCAACACGATGCCGCCTGCAAAGGCCCCCGCGACCAGTGCGCTCATCAGTCCGAAAGCGATGATGATGCGCTGGGAGAGGCTTTGTTTAAACTCCATCCCGCCCCTCGGTCAGGCGGTAGCCCACGCCATGTACCGTGTGCAGCAGCGGCTTGTCGAAGGGCTTGTCGATCACTTGACGTAATTGGTGAACATGGCTGCGCAGGCTGTCGCTGTCCGGGCAGTCGTCGCCCCACAACGCCTCTTCGAGCACTTCGCGGCGCAACACGTGGGGGCTTTTCTGCATCAGCACGGCGAGCAGCTTGAGGCCTACCGGGTTGAGCTTGAGCAGGCGGCCGTCGCGGGTCACTTCGAGGGTATCGAGGTCGTAGACCAGATCGCCGACCTGCAGATTGCGTCGTCCGCCACCCTGGGCGCGACGCATGACCGCTTCGATACGCGCCGCCAGCTCCGACAAGGCGAATGGCTTGAGCAGGTAGTCGTCCGCCCCGGAGCGGAAACCTTGCAGGCGGTCATCGAGCTGATCGCGAGCGGTGAGCATGATCACCGGGGTATCGCGGCGGGCATCTTCACGCAGGCGCTTGCACAGGGTGTAACCGTCGATGCCCGGCAACATGATGTCGAGGACGATGAGGTCGTAATGCTCGGTGGCGGCCAGGTGCAGGCCCGACAGGCCGTCCTGGGCGCAATCCACGGTGTAGCCCTTGAGCCCGAGGTAATCGGCCAGGTTGGCGAGGATGTCGCGGTTGTCTTCAACCACAAGGATTTTCATGGAACGTTGCCTCCAGGGACGGTCGCGGTGCCATTTCGGCAGGCGCAGCTCAAGGCCAGCACGGGGCTCGGGGCCAGAGCAGATAGATGGGCTATTGTCGCACTTTTCCTCGGCCGCACGCGCGCTGAAAATCAGCGACGGATTATCCACACGCCCACAAAAAATCCCGCCGGAAGCGGGATTCTGTAATGCGGCGATTACTGCTGCGGCGCCTGCTGGTACTGCTGGCCGGGAATCGGCTTGAGGTTGACCTCGACCCGACGGTTCTGCGCCCGCCCATTGGCATCGGCGTTGCTGGCGATCGGCTGATCCGGGCCGGCCCCCCTCACCGACAGGCGCGAGGCATCGATGCCCTGGGAGGTCAGGTAGGTGCTGACCGCCTGAGCGCGCTGCAACGACAGGTCCATGTTGTGCTGGCGGCTGCCGGTACTGTCGGTGAAGCCGACGATCTCGATGGTGTTCTCGTTGAATTGCTTGAACGAGTTGGCCAGATTATTGAGCGGCGAATAGAAACTGCTGGCGATTGCGGAAGAGTCGGTGCCGAAGGTGATATTGCCGGGCATGATCAGCTTGATCTGGTCGCCCTGGCGCTGCACCTCGACGCCGGTATTGGCCATGCTCGCGCGCAGGGCCTTCTCTTGCCGGTCGGCGTAATAGCCATAGCCAGCCGCCGATGCACCGACCACCGCCGCACCGATCAACGCGCCTTTGCCACGGTTGTTATGGTCGATGGCCGCACCCGCTACAGCCCCCGCCAAAGCCCCCAGGCCACCGTACTTGGCGGTCTTGCTCACACCCCCACCCTGCTGGGCCTGGCCCTGATTGTCATAGGGATTGCCCTGCGAAACACAGCCCGACAGCATGGCAACGGCGGTGGCGGCGATCAACAAGCGATGCGAGGTGAACATGGAAAACTCCTGGGCAGTAATTCGAAAGGCAGAAGACGGATGCTGCGTAACTCTGCTTGGAGTTTGACCCATTTGTGAAGAAAAATTCCGTGACAAGATTTTTAACCGGATATTACGAATGGCCTGCCAGGCAGGCCACCCGCCCGATCAACCAAACCGCCCGGTAATGTAATCCTCGGTCTGAGTCTTGCTGGGCTTGGTGAAGATGGTGTCGGTGTCGCCGTGCTCGATCAGCTCGCCCATGAACATGAACGCTGTGTAGTCAGAGCAGCGCGCGGCTTGTTGCATGTTGTGGGTGACGATGATCACGGTGAACTGCTCCTTGAGCTCGGTGATCAGTTGCTCGATGCGGCCGGTGGAGATCGGGTCCAGCGCCGAGGTCGGTTCGTCGAGCAGCAATACCTGCGGGCGCAGGGCGATGGTGCGGGCGATGCATAGACGCTGTTGCTGACCACCCGACAGGCTCTGGGCGCTCTGCTTGAGCTTGTCCTTGACCTCATCCCACAACGCGCCGCCACGCAGAGCCTGTTCGACGCGCTCGTCCATCTCGCGGCGCGAGAGCTTTTCGTGGTGGCGCACGGCATAGGCGATGTTGTCGTAGATCGACATCGGGAACGGCACCGGCTTCTGGAACACCATGCCGACGTTACTGCGCAGGCGGTTCATCGAGTAGTGCGAGTCGAGGATGTTCTCGCCATTGAGCAGCACCTGGCCGCGCGCCTCCTGCTTGGGGTACATGGCGTAGATGCGGTTGAACACGCGCAACAGGGTCGACTTGCCGCAGCCCGACGGGCCGATGATGGCGGTCACGTGCTTTTCCGGGATGTCCATGTTGATCTTCTTCAACGAACGCTGATCGTTGTAGTAGAACTCCAGATCGCGGACCTGAATCTTGGTTTGCGGAGCCGCAGGAAGAACATTCATCAGTGAGACCTATTGCGCAAAAGGATTAGGCGAGAGAGCAAGCTGAGCATCAATACGAACAGCGTCAGAACCAAAGCGCCGGCCCAGGCCAGCGAATGCCAGTCCTCATAGGGGCTCATGGCGTACTGGAAGACCACCACCGGCACGCTGGCGATCGGCTTGAGCAGGTTGCTGCTCCAGAACTGGTTGCCGAACGCGGTGAACAGCAGCGGCGCGGTCTCCCCGGTGATACGCGCCAAGGCCAGGATGACGCCCGTTACCACGCCGGCCTTGGCTGCCCGCAAGACGATCTGCAGGGTCAGTTTCCATTGCGGTACACCCAGTGCCAGCGCGGCTTCACGCATGGTCGAAGGTTGCAGTTGGAGCATTTCGTCCGTGGTCCGCACGACCACCGGGATGACCAGCAGCGCCAGGGCCAGAGAACCGGCGAACGCGGAGAAACCGATCTGATGATTGCTCAAAGCGCTCATCGGCAGAATCACCCCGGTGTACACGAACAGCCCCAGCACGATGGACGGCGCCGACAACAGAATGTCGTTGATGAAGCGCACCGTGTTACCCAGCTTGCTGTGACGGGCGAACTCAGCCAGCCAGACCCCGGCCGCCAGGCCGATCGGCGTACCGATCAGCAAGGCGATCAGCGACATCAAGGCGCTGCCGTAGAAGGCGTTGGCCAGGCCACCGGCACTGCCAGGCGGCGGCGTCATTTCGGTGAACAGGGCCAGGTTGAGCGCGCTGGCGCCCTTGATGATGGTGGTCAGCAGAATCCATACCAGCCACAACAGGCCGAACAGCGTCGCCCCGCAGCTGAGGACCATGGCCAGGCGGTTCTTGAACGCGCGCTTGCGATAAATGCTTTCGTTACTCACAGGCCCTCCTTGCGCGACAGGCGCATCAACATCAATCGCGCCAAGGCCAGCACGACGAAGGTCACGACGAACAGCAGGAAGCCCAGGGCGATCAGCGAAGAGCGGTGCAGATCGGTGTACGACTCGCTGAACTCGTTGGCGATCACCGAGGCTATCGAACTGCTAGGCATCATCAGCGAAGAAGAGAACTGGTGAGCGTTACCCAATACGAAGGTCACGGCCATGGTTTCTCCCAACGCCCGGCCCAGGCCTAGGAAAATGCCGCCGACTACGGCGGTACGCGTATAGGGCAGGACGATGTCCCAGACCACTTCCCACGTGGTGCCGCCCAAGGCGTAGGCCGACTCTTTAAGCGCCGACGGCACAGTGCGGAATACCTCGTGCATCACCGAGGTAATGAACGGAATGATCATGATCGCCAGCACGATGCCGGCGGTGAGCATGCCGATGCCCAACGGCGGGCCCTGGAACAGTCCGCCGATCAGCGGCAGTGCGCCGAGGTTATCGTTGATCCAGGGGGCCATGTACTCGGCCATGAACGGGCCGAAGATGA
>CAJCIO010000141.1 GCA_903970465.1 Gammaproteobacteria bacterium | reverse complement strand
GTCTTGACCCTGCGATCACTCATGCGCGCCAACTGGCGTTCGAGCATTGATGGATAAGGCTCCAGCAACCGCTCCACGCACGACGCGCCTTCGGGGCTGGCGATTGGCCGGATCCGCGCGCGCTGCTTGATCAGCGTGTTGTCGTTGATACTGCGCTCCACCAGCAGCAAGTTGCGGCTGTGTTGGGACAACGCCAGGGCATCCTGGGCAGTGTCGGTCAGCAGCAGGTCGATCTGACTGATCCCGAACAAGCCTTCACCGAGCACCAGACCCAACTGCAATTGCAGGGTGATGCCGCTGTCCGCGACCTCGATCTGCAACTGATGCCCCAAGGCGCGCAGCAACTCGCCGCAGCAGATGGCGTTGGTCAAGTAATCTTCGCCGCTGTCATCGCTATGGAACAGCAACAACGAGCTGCCGTCGCTCAGCGTGTGCAACTCGGCCTGATACAGCGACGCAGCCTGATCCAGACAGTCGCGATAACGGTCCAGCAGCTCCAGCAAGCGGGTGCGGGGCAGGCGGCGCAGTTGCTCTTGCGAGCCCAGCTGTACCGCCAGTACCGCGCTGTGGGAAGGCTGCGATGGCATCGACGGCGCCTGGACGGTTTTCACCGCCGGCAGCGGGGCGTGGCTCTCATTGAACGTTGGCTCGTGCAGATCGGCGAAGGCATCGTCATCCTCGTCGTCTTCTACCGCGCTGATACGCCGCGGTGCGGCCTTCGCGGCAGCGGGCACTGCGGCCATTTCGTCGAAGCGCGGATCACGCAGGTTGCGCAGTTGATAGGCGTCCTGAGGCTCGTCGTCTCCATCTTCTTCGTAGATTTCTTCTTCTACGTATTCAGGCTCGCTCGGCTCCGGGGCGTACTGCGCGTGCAGTTGCCGCGCCAGGTCGCCGATTTCGTCCTGGCGAGTGATGGCTGGGGTGTGCTCGTCGATATGGCGCAGCCACACCCGCAGCTGCATCAATGGCGTCGACAGGTTGCGGCCCAGGCGCAGGCTGAACGCCAGGGCCAGAGCGAGCAGGATACCGGCAAGGATGCCCATGCTCTGCAGGCTGATCAGCATCGGCTGCATGAACTGCGACATGTCGAGACTGACCCGCAGGGTGCCTTCGTTGACGTTCTGGAAGGTGATCCTGGTCTCGTACTGCCCCCCTGAAGCGTCCAGCAGGCCGCTTTTCGGCCGCTGCCCGGACTCGGCAACCAGGCGGTTGTCGGCGCTGAAGATGGCCGCGTGGGCCACCAGCGGATTTTTCGCCAGGTTACTGAGCAATACGTTGAGGCTGAGGATGTCGTTGGACACCAGCAGCTCGGTGGCCGACACCGACGTCTGCATCACCAGACTGTTGCCCAGGGCGTCGGCCTGCTCGTGCATGGCCTGCTTGAACTGCAAACCCATCACGCAGGCATAGATAATCAGGGCCACGGCGACCAGGAAAACGTTATGGCTGGCGATGCGCAGGGCGATCGGTGCGCGGCGGTGACGCAGAGCCCGAAAGATCAGCAGGAAGAAATTATCGTTTTTGACTGGCGTGGGCCGGTTCACTGAGCGCGGCTCTTTTGGCTGAGAAGTTGTTGCGCAGTATAACGAGCGACCCATGGACGGCAAAGCGCTGCCTGCACCCGATGGTCACTGAAAGTAGGTAGAATGCGATTTTTTTACTCCCCGGGGGTGCGCCTTGAGCGAAAAGCAACAGATCATTACCTTGATGGGCCGCCATTTGCCATCGGCGGTCGTCGCTCGTGTGGTCGAGTTGGCTCAGCAGGCGGGCTTGCGGCTGGAGAGCACCAAAACGCTGTCGGCGCCCCTGCTGGAGGCTTCGGCGACCAGCAAGGCCTGTGTCGAGCTGACCCTGAACGGCGAGCCGGCCGATGCGCCGGTCCTGCGCGTAGCGTTTATGGCGCTGGCCGATGAGCTGAGCGTCGATATCGCCCTGCAGGAAGACTCGCGCTATCGCTGCAACCGGCGCCTGGCCGTGTTCGACATGGACTCGACGCTGATCGAGGCCGAGGTCATCGATGAACTGGCCAAGGCTCATGGCATTGGCGATCGCGTCTCCGAGATCACCGAGCGAGCGATGCGCGGCGAGCTGGACTTCAAAGCCAGCTTCCGCGAGCGTCTGGCGCTGCTAAAGGGGCTCGATATCAGTGTGCTGGATGCCATCGGCGCGCAGTTACGCCTGACCGAAGGCACCGAGGTGCTGTTCGCCGAACTCAAGCGCCTGGGCTACAAGACCGCGATTCTGTCGGGTGGCTTCACCTATTTCGCCCAGCAATTGCAGGCGAAACTCGGCATCGATTACGTATTCGCCAACGAATTGGAAGTGGTCGACGGACAATGCACCGGTGTCGCGGTGGAACCGATCGTCGATGCCCAGCGCAAGGCTGACCTGCTGCAGGAGTTGGCGGCAAAGGAAGGTTTGACGCTGGAACAGACGGTGGCCGTGGGCGACGGCGCCAACGACCTGCCGATGCTGGCGCTGGCGGGCCTGGGTGTGGCGTTTCGCGCCAAGCCGCTGGTACGCCAATCGGCCCAGCAGGCCATCTCGACCTTGGGCCTGGATGGCGTGCTCTATCTGTTGGGCCAGCCGGATCGCGCGTGACACCCTGTAGCGCTGGGCCTGCCAGTGATAGCGGCGGCAGGGCCTCTTCGCGAGCAAGCTATGCCCCCACAGTGTTGACTGACCCTGAGTCGTACACCTGTGGGAGCAAAGCTTGCTCGCGAACGGGGCCAGCCGCTGCCCCCATGATTGTCAGGCAGACGCCTGAGTAATCACCGCCACATCCCGCAGGGGCTTGCCGCGCACCGGTGCATCCCCGGCCACATAGTAGGCAGCCGTGCTGCGTGGCAGCGGCGCCCGCCCGCGGATCATGTCGGCGATTTTCTCGGCGATCATGATGGTCGGTGCGTTCAGGTTGCCGGTAGTGATGATCGGCATGATCGACGCATCCACCACGCGCAACCCCTGCATCCCGTGCACGCGGCCTTGATGATCGACCACCGCCATCTCGTCGGTGCCCATCTTGCACGAGCACGACGGGTGGAAAGCGGTCTCGGCATGCTCGCGAATGAACTGATCCAGCTGCTCATCCGACTGCACTTCGACGCCCGGGCTGATCTCGCGGCCACGGTAAGCGTCCAGTGCCGGCTGCTGCATGATCTCGCGGGTCAGACGGATGCCATCACGAAACTCCTGCCAGTCCTGCTCGGTGGCCATGTAGTTGAAAAGAATGCTCGGGTATTCCCGCGGATTCTTCGACTTCACCTGCACGCGGCCACGGCTCGGCGAACGCATCGAACCGACGTGGGCCTGGAAGCCGTGCTCCTTGACGCCATTGCTGCCGTTGTAATTGATCGCCACCGGGAGGAAGTGATACTGGATGTTCGGCCATTCGAATTCCGGACGCGAGCGAATGAACCCGCCGGCCTCGAACTGGTTGCTGGCGCCGATGCCGGTGCCGTTGAACATCCATTCGGCGCCGATGGCTGGCTGGTTGTGCAGCAGCAACGAGGGATACAGCGACACGGGTTGGGTGCAGGCGTATTGCAGATACATCTCCAGGTGATCCTGCAGGTTCTCGCCGACGCCGGGCAGGTCGTGCACCACCGGAATATCCAACGCTTCAAGCACTGCGGCCGGACCAACGCCGGAGCGCTGCAGGACCTGCGGCGAAGCGATGGCGCCACTGCACAGCAGCACTTCCTTGCGGGCACGGGCTTCGATGCGCTTGTCGCTGTTGCCTTCCAGATAGGCCACACCGACGGCACGCTTGCCTTCGAACAGAATCCGATCGGTCAGGGCGTGGGTGACGATGGTCAGGGTCGAACGCTGCTTGGCGATGTCCAGGTAACCGCGCGCGGTACTGGCGCGACGGCCATTGGGCGTCACGGTGCGGTCCATCGGGCCGAAGCCTTCCTGCTGGTAGCCGTTGAGGTCTTCGGTGCGCGGATAACCAGCCTGCACGCCGGCCTCGACCATGGCGTGGAACAACGGATTGTTGCCGGCCTTGGGCGTGGTCACGCTGACCGGACCGTCGCCGCCGTGGTAATCGTTGGGGCCGATGTCGCGGGTTTCGGCTTTCTTGAAGTAGGGCAGGCAGTCCAGATACGACCAGTCTTCCAGGCCTGGCAGTTTCGCCCAGCCGTCGTAGTCCATGGCGTTGCCGCGGATGTAGCACATGCCATTGATCAAGGACGAGCCACCCAGGCCCTTGCCGCGCCCGCATTCCATGCGACGGTTGTCCATGTGCGGCTCGGGGTCGGTCTCGTAGGCCCAGTTGTAGCGGCGGCCCTGTAGCGGGAAGGCGAGGGCGGCGGGCATCTGGGTGCGGAAGTCGAGGCGGTAGTCAGGGCCGCCGGCTTCGAGCAGCAGCACGGTGACACCGGCGTCTTCGGTCAGGCGCGCGGCCAGGGTGTTACCGGCCGAGCCGGCACCGATGATGATGTAATCGAATTCTTGGGACATGGGATGTTCCCTCTTGGTGAGTCAGGTTTAAGCGCGGCAGTCTCGAGGGCCTCTTCGCGAGCAAGCTTTGCTCCCACAGGAGCGAGGCGTGCCCGCGAAGAGGCCAGCCCGGTCACCGCACCTCTATCGGCAAGCTACGGCGCTCAGAACACCGACGCGTAATCGCCCAGCTCGACCTGCACGGACTTGATGCGGGTGTACTGCGCCAGCGAGCTGATGCCGTTTTCACGGCCCACGCCGGACTGCTTGTAGCCGCCCACCGGCATCTTCGCGTCGGACTCGCCCCAGGCGTTGATCCAGCAGATACCGGCTTCGAGCTGGTGAATCACGCGGTGCGCGCGGTTCAGGTCCTTGGTCACCAGGCCGGCGGCCAGGCCGAACTCGGTGTCGTTGGCGCGGCGGATCACTTCGGCTTCGGTTTCATAGGTGAGGATGCTCATCACCGGGCCGAAGATCTCTTCGCGCACGATGGTCATCTCGTCGGTGCAATCGGTGAACACCGTCGGGGCCACATAGGCGCCCTGGCCGAAGGCGCCGTCAGTCAGGCGATCGCCGCCGCACAGCAACCGCGCGCCTTGTTCCTTGCCCTTGGCGATGTAGCCGAGCACGCTGTCCATGTGATCGAAGCTCACCAGTGGGCCGAAGTTGATGTTCTCGTCCTGCGGATCACCGATACGAATACGCTTCACGCGTTCGAGAATCTTGGCTTCGAAGGCGCTTTGCAGGGCCTTGGGTACGAACACTCGGGTGCCGTTAGTGCACACCTGACCCGAGCTGTAGAAGTTGGCCATCATGGCGATGTCGGCGGCGCGGTCGAGGTCGGCGTCGTCGAAAATGATCAGCGGGCTCTTGCCGCCCAGCTCCATGGTCACTTCCTTGAGCGAGCTGCTCGAAGCGCTGGCCATGACCTTCTTGCCGGTGTCGGTGCCGCCGGTGAAGGAGATTTTCTCGATGCGCGGGTGCTCGGTCAGCCAGCCGCCGACTTCGCGGCCGCTGCCGGTCAGCACGTTGAACACGCCATCGGGCAGGCCGGCGGCGGTATAGATTTCCGCCAGCTTGAGGGTGGTCAGCGAGGTGACTTCGCTGGGCTTGAAGATCATCGCGTTGCCCGCTGCCAAGGCCGGAGCGGATTTCCACAAGGCGATCTGGATCGGGTAGTTCCAGGCGCCGATGCCGACGGTCACGCCCAGCGGCTCGCGGCGGGTGTAGACGAACGAGCTGTCGCGCAGCGGGATCTGCTCGCCTTCGATGGCAGGCACCAGGCCGGCGTAATACTCCAGCACGTCGGCACCGGTGACGATGTCGACATAACGGGTTTCGGAATAGGCCTTGCCGGTATCGAGGGTTTCGAGCTGGGCGAGTTCGTCGTTGCGCTCGCGGAGAATGTCGACAGCGCGACGCAGGATGCGCGAGCGCTCCATGGCGGTCATGGCGGCCCAGATCTTCTGGCCTTTTTCAGCACTGACCACGGCGCGTTCGACGTCCGCTTCGGTAGCGCGTTGGACCTTGGCGAGGACTTCCCCGGTGGCCGGGTTGATGGCGTCGAAAGTATCGCTGCCGCTGGCGTCGACGTAACCACCATCGATGTAGAGTTTTTGCAGTTCGAAACGGGCCATAAAATCCTCGCTAAAGCTGAGTGAGTGGCGGCTATCCCCCCGGGCCGCGGCCCATTCCGGCAGCCAGGCTGCCGGGAGGTCCAGGAGGCAGGGTCGTCATGCGCCCGTGCCCACCTGTTTCGCCAATTGCATATCCATGTATTCGAAGGCGATCTGTTGTGCCTGCTCGGTGTCGAAGGCATCCCCCGACAGCGCGCCGCGCAACCACAGACCGTCGATCAAAGCGGCCAGCCCGCGGGCGGCGCTGCGTGCGTCTTCAAGCACGAGCACGCGGCGGAACTGGCAGCACAGGTTGGAATACAGGCGGTGGTCGTTGATCCGCTGCAACCTGTGCAATGACGGTTGGTGCATGCTGGCGGCCCAGAAGGCCAGCCAGGTTTTCATTGCCGGGCCGTTGACCTGACTGGCGTCGAAGTTGCCTTCGATGATCAGTTGCAGGTGCGCCCTGGGCGAGTCGTCGCCCAGCGCTTGACGGCGGGCGGCGACGTTTTCGATCAGCGTATTCATCAGGTACCGCATGGTCGCTGCGATCAGGCCGTTCTTGTCCTGAAAGTAGTGACTGATGATCCCGTTCGAGACCCCCGCCAAGCGGGCGATCAAGGCAATGCTGGCATCGGCCATGCCGACCTGATCGACGGCCTGAAGCGTGGCTTCGATCAATTGCTGGCGGCGTATGGGCTGCATACCGACCTTTGGCATCTAAAACTCTCCTTTAGCCTTGGGTCTTGCCGCAAACGTGATACGGCCGTCGAAACCAAGACCAGTGTATTTTATTTAGATTGAACGTTCAATCAATAAAAAATCGGGCGAAAAATCGAGATGCTTTATATCACCTCGCTGCCGGGCTGGTCTGTGTGGCTTGAATCTGGAATTGCCGGGGTAGGACTGTGCGATTTGCGTTGCTCCTTTCGCGAGCAAGCTTTGCTCCCACAGGAGCGAGTCATACACCTGTGGGAGAAGGGGGCGCGTTCGGCGGCGAAGAGGCCGGTGGGGCCAGCGCAAGACTCAACCGTGATTCTTGCCCAGCAGCGCGTGGTACAACTCGCTGTCACCGAGAATCCCCACCACCTGGTTGTTGTCCTGCAGCACCAGCTTGTGGCCGGTCTGGTAACGGATCTGCAGCGCATCGCGCATGCTGATATCGGCACTGACCACGGTAGGGCGGCGGTCCAGGCCGTCGAAGCCTTGGCCGGTTGCCCAGTTCTGCGAATCCATTGTCGCGCCGCCTTGGCTGATGCCGGCGAAGCTGTTGTCGGTACCCAGGTTGATCCACGAATCGCTGCCCGGATCGAGGCACACCTTGGCGCCGTTGATGCGGTCGCACTGGTCCAGCGTGCGCATCAGACTGCGCCCGCACAGCACATTGAGCGGATTGGTATGGGCGACGAAGGTACGTACATACTCGTCGGCGGGGTTGAGCACGATCTCTTCCGGCACGCTGTACTGCACGATGCGCCCGTCTTTCATGATGGCGATGCGCGAGCCCAGCTTGAGGGCTTCGTCGAGGTCGTGGCTGACGAACACGATGGTTTTCTGCAGTTTACTCTGCAGCGCCAGCAGTTCGTCCTGCAGGCCTTGGCGGATCAGCGGGTCGAGGGCCGAGAAGGGTTCGTCCATCAGCAAAATATCGGCATCCATGGCCAGCGCCCTGGCCAGGCCGACACGCTGCTGCATGCCGCCGGACAGCTCGTCGGGCTTCTTGTTGCGCCACTGCCCCAGGCCCACGAGTTCGAGTTTTTCGTCGACCAGCGTGTTGCGTTCCTTCTCGGGACGACCCTGCATCTCAAGGCCGAAGCTGATGTTCTCGCGCACCGTCAGCCATGGCATCAGAGCGAATTTCTGGAACACCATGGCGATACGCTTGGTGCGCATCAGCTTGAGTTCGGCGGGGGTGCAGTTGGCGATGTTGATCTGCGAGCCTTCATGCTCGACGAACAGCGAGCCACGGCTCACGGTATTGAGGCCGTTGATGCAGCGCAGCAGGCTCGACTTGCCTGAACCTGACAGGCCCATCAGCACGCAGATTTCGCCTTTTTCGATTTCAAGGCTGGCCTTTTCGACACCGACGATCTGGCCGATCTTTTTCAGGATCTGGTCGCGGGTCATGCCTTGATCGAGCAGCTTCAGGGCTTCACGCGGGTCCTTGGAGAAGATGACGTCTACGTTGTCGAATTTGATGATGCTCATTTGTCGGCCCTCACCTTGGCGTCAGGTTGCTTGCAGATACGGTCGAGCATGATCGCCAGTAATACGATCGCCAGTCCGGCTTCGAAGCCCAGGGCGATATCAGCGGTGTTCAGAGCGTTGACCACAGGTTTGCCCAGGCCGTCGGCGCCGACGAGGGCGGCAACCACCACCATCGACAGCGACAGCATGATGCATTGAGTGATGCCCGCCGCGATGCTGGGCATGGCGTGGGGCAGTTCGATACGCGACAGCAACTGGCGGCGCGAACAGCCGAAGGCCTTGCCGGCGTCGAGCAGTTCATGGGGCACGTCGAGAATGCCCAGGTACGTCAAGCGGATCGGTGCGGCGATGGCGAACACCACCGTTGAAATCAGCCCCGGCACAACGCCCAGGCCGAACAGCGTCAGGGTAGGGATCAGGTAAACGAAGGTCGGTACGGTCTGCATCAGATCGAGCACCGGCCGCATTACGGTATAGAACATCGGTTTGTGCGCGGCAATGATGCCCAGCGGCACGCCGATGATGACGCACACGAGCGTGGCGAATACCACCTGAGACAGGGTCTCCATGGTCTCTTGCCAGTAGCCCAGGTTGAGAATGAGCAAGAACGAGGCGACGACGAAAACCGTCAGGCCCCATTTGCGCTGGATGAAATGCGCCAGTGCCGCGATCAAAGCCGTGAGGACCAGCGGGTTGAACCACGTGAGGCCAAAGGTCAGGCCGTGGATCATGCCTTCGAGGGTGGAGGAGATGGCGTCGAAGGTGCTAGCGCCGTGGCGGGTCAACCAGTCGACGAAAGCCGCGATGTACTCGCCAAGTGGAAGTTTATGATCTGTCAGCAACATAGTGAATGTCCGCATGCAGGGGAATCGGAGCAGGACCGGGCAGCCAGGGCCGCCCGATCGTTGCGATTACTTCGTGAGCGCAGCCTTGGCGGCCTCCAGGCCTGGTTTGCCATCCACGGTGGTCACGCCGGCAAGCCAGGTGTCGAGCACTTGCGGGTTGTTCTTCAGCCAGGCCTTGGCGGCCACGTCAGGCTTCATCTTGTCGTCGAGCACATTGCCCATCAGCGAGCTTTCCATCGTCAGCGTGAAGCTGAGGTTTTTCAGCAGTTGCCCAACGTTGCTGCACTCCTGGGTGTAACCCTTGCGCACGTTGGTGTAGATGGTGGCCTGGCCGAAGTTCGGGCCAAAGTAGTCGTCGCCACCGGTCAGGTACTTCATCTTGAAGCGGGTGTTCATCGGGTGCGGTTCCCAACCCAGGAACACCACGTCGGTGTTGCGACGCTCGGCGCGGTCGACTTGCGAGAGCATGCCGGCTTCGCTCGACTCGACCACCTTGAAGCCTGCATCTTTCAGGCCGAAAGCGTTTTTATCGATCATGCTCTGGATCAGGCGGTTGCCGTCGTTGCCCGGCTCGATGCCGTAGATCTTGCCGTCGAGCTCTTTCTTGAATTTGACGATGTCGGCGAAATCATGGAGGCCCTTGTCGTACAGCGCCTGAGGCACGGCCAGGGTGTACTTGGCGTTCTCCAGGTTGGCGCGCACGGTTTCCACGGTGCCTGCATCACGATAAGGCTTGATGTCGTTTTCCATGGTCGGCATCCAGTTGCCCAGGAACACGTCCATATTCTTGCCATCGGCCAGCGACTTGTAGGTCACCGGCACGGAGATCATGGTGGTCTTGGTCTTGTAGCCCAAGGACTGCAGCACCGCGCTGGTGACCGCAGTGGTGACGGTAATGTCGGTCCAGCCGACATCCGAGAAATTGACCGTGGCGCATTGCGCAGGCTCTGCGGCCTGGGCCAAAACGGGTAGACACAGCATGGCGGCCAACAACAGCGAGGGTGAACCTTTCATGGGTGAGCTCCTGAGGTGTTTTCTCGTCGACCCCCTGGCGAGGGTCGCTTGTAGGTGTTGCGGCTGGCGGGCCGAGCGCAGGTCTGCAAACGCTCGGCCGGGTGCCGGGCAATCGAATCTGCATTGATCATGCCCCCGACGATAATCAATCGCCTACAGGGGGGGTCGTATCCAGTACAGAGCGAGTCGTATCCAGTATCGATGACGTCGCTTACAGATTTTCGAGCCCCGCCAATCAACCAAAAGCGCCGGTTGGGGCCCTGAAAACGGCCTCTGCCGGGCACTGACGTTGATGGGCAAGCGTTTGTCGGTTGCAGACGCTGCGCCCCGCCGCAAAAGCCCGATGATGCCAGGCAATCGGCGGATTGCTTCTCCATCCTAGCAGCTCCGCCCCCGGCACCCGGAGTTTGACGGGGCTCAGGCCCAGGAGTTCGCGGCAATGGCTATCAGTGTGTTCGACTTGTTCAAGATCGGTATCGGGCCTTCCAGCTCGCACACCGTCGGCCCCATGCGGGCCGCGGCCCTGTTCGTCCAGGGGCTGCGTGAGCGCGACGAGCTCAACCACGTGCGGCGCATCGAAGTACGCCTGTACGGCTCGCTGTCGGCGACCGGCATTGGCCACGGCAGCGACAACGCTGTGGTCATGGGCCTGATGGGCGAGTGGCCGGATGCGATCGACCCCACCTGCATCGGTCCGCGCATCGCCAGCCTGCGCGGGACCGACACCCTGATGCTCAACGGCGAGGTACCGATCCCGTTCGTGTGGCAGCGCGACATGCGGTTGCTGGACGAAAATCTGCCCTACCACCCCAACGCCATGACCCTGATCGCCGAAGGCGAACGCGGCGAACTGCACCGCGACACGTACTATTCAGTGGGTGGCGGCTTTGTGGTAGATGCGGCGCAGGCGGCCAGCGGGGTGCTGGATGCTGACACCACGGTGCTGCCTTATGACTTCAACAGCGCCGTTGAACTGCTGGAATTGTGCGAGCGCCATCAGTTGCGGATTTCCGAATTGATGATGGCCAACGAAAAGGTCTGGCGGCATGAAGAAGAAATCCGTGCCGGGCTGATGACGCTTTGGCGTGCGATGCAGGCCTGCGTCGAGCAGGGCCTGTTGCACGAGGGCATCCTGCCGGGCGGCCTGAATGTGCGTCGGCGTGCGGCCAAGCTGCACCGCAGTCTGCTGGAGCTGAACAAGCCCAACGTGATTGGCTCGACCCTGAGCGCCATGGAGTGGGTCAACCTGTTCGCCTTGGCGGTCAACGAAGAAAACGCCGCCGGCGGGCGCATGGTCACCGCGCCCACCAACGGCGCGGCGGGGATCATTCCGGCGGTGCTGCACTATTACATGAAGTTCAGCGACGAGGTCAGCGAGGCCAACGTGGTGGACTTCTTCCTCGGCGCGGCGGCGGTGGGCATTCTGTGCAAAAAGAACGCCTCGATCTCCGGCGCCGAAGTCGGCTGCCAGGGCGAGGTCGGTTCGGCCTGCGCCATGGCGGCGGCGGGGCTGGCGGAGATTCTGGGCGCTACCCCGGCGCAGGTCGAGAACGCCGCGGAAATCGGCCTGGAACACAACCTCGGCCTGACCTGCGACCCGGTCGGCGGGTTGGTGCAGGTGCCGTGCATCGAGCGCAACGCGATCGCCGCAGTCAAGGCCATCAATGCCGCGCAGATGGCCCTGCGCGG
>CAJCIO010000140.1 GCA_903970465.1 Gammaproteobacteria bacterium | reverse complement strand
CGCACGTCCATTCCCCGAGTCGAGCAACCCGCAGGGCTTTCAGAATCAATACGTTAGCTGCAGCAGGTTGCGCTCATGGTTCCTCTACAGCCCCTCTATGACGGGCGCTGCAGCGAACTGCTTCTCGCGTATCGGGTGTCGGGCCTCCTTGCAGGCTGGCGCCACAGACACCCCGTGCGCCGACTGAAAAAAACAGGAGCTCCTCTGTGGCTAAAGGCTATGGCAAAGGGCTGACGGGATGTGCGGCTGTGGTCGTGATCCTCGCCCTGCTGGTCTACTGGATCGGCATCGATACCCTCAAGCAATACCAGGACGATCTTTGGTTCTATCTGCAAGCCCACCTACTGCTGGTACTGGCCTCGATGCTGGCCGCGCTGGTGGTCGGTATCCCTGCCGGTATCGCGCTCAGCCGCCCGAGCATGGTCGGGCGCGCCGAGCGGTTCATGCAGATATTCAACATTGGCAACACCGTCCCGCCCTTGGCCGTACTGGCCATCGCCCTGGGCATCCTTGGCATTGGCAGCGGCCCGGCGATCTTCGCGCTGTTCCTCACCTCGTTGCTGCCCATCGTGCGCAACACCTATGAGGGTCTGAAAAACGTTCAGGGCTCGCTCAAGGAAGCCGCTGTCGGCATCGGCATGACCCCGCGTCAAGTGCTGTTCCAGGTGGAGCTGCCTAATGCCGTGCCGATCATCATCGGTGGCGTGCGCGTGGCACTGGCGATCAACGTCGGCACCGCGCCGCTGTCGTTCTTGATCGGCGCCAACAGCCTGGGCAGCCTGATTTTCCCCGGCATCGCTCTGAACAATCATGCGCAGCTGCTACTGGGCGCCGTCTGCACGGCCCTGCTGGCGTTGATTCTCGACGGCCTGGTCACGTTGGCCAGCCGGCTTTGGCTGGAAAAAGGCCTGGCCCGTTGAGCAAAGGAATACAGATGAACAAGATAAATGTGCTACTGGCCTTGGCCCTGCTCTGTGCAGGCGCCGTGCAGGCTGCAGAAAAACCGGTGATTCGCCTTGGCGCCCGGGTATTCACCGAGCAGACCGTGCTCGCCACCCTCACCGCCCAATACCTGGGCAGCAAAGGCTACGACGTCCAGATCACCGGCGGTCTGGGCAGCAACCTGGCGCGCAGTGCCCAGGAAACCAATCAGCTGGACATGCTCTGGGAATACACCGGGGTGTCGCTGGTGTCGTACAACCATATCGACGAGAAGCTCGACAGCGCTGCCACCTACCAGCGGGTCAAGGAGCTGGACGCTAAAAAGGGGCTGGTCTGGCTCGCCCCCTCCAAGTTCAGCAACACCTACGCCCTGGCGCTGCCGCAGAAGATCGCCGAGCAATACCCGCAGATCAACACCATCAGCCAGCTCAACACCGTGGTGCAAAGCGAGAAGGACAAAGGCCACATCCTTGCCCTGGACACCGAGTTCGCCAACCGTTCCGACGGTCTGGTCGGCATGACCCAGGCCTACGGCCTGAGCTTCACTCGCGCCGATATCCGCCAGATGGATGCCGGGCTGGTCTATACCGCGTTGCGTAATGGCCAGGTGTTCACCGGGCTGGTGTACACCACCGACGGGCGCCTGAACGCCTTCCATCTCAAGCTGTTGGAAGACGACAAGCATTACTTCCCCGACTACACCGCCGCGCCGGTGATCCGCAAGGACTTCCTGGACAAGCACCCGGACATCGCCGCGCTCATGAAGCCGCTGGCCGAACAGCTGGATGACGCGACCATGCGCGAACTCAACGCCCAGGTCGACGTCGAGCACAAAAACCCGTCCGTGGTCGCCGCCGACTTCCTGCGCAGCCACCCGGTGGCCGCGCCCCAACCGCAGGAGGCGCCATGAGCTTTTTAGATGCGTTCAATCAGCTGGACTGGGCCCAAGTCGCGCACCTGACGTGGCAGCACATCACGCTGGTGGGGATCGCCGTCACCCTGGCTATCGTCATCGGCGTGCCGCTCGGCGTTTTGATGACACGGTTCCCGGCCGCCGCCGGGCCGATCCAGGCCAGCGCCACGGTGTTGCTGACCATCCCGTCGATCGCCCTGTTCGGCCTGCTGCTGCCGGTGTATTCCAAGTTCGGGCAGGGCCTGGGCCCGCTGCCGGCCATCACCGCAGTGTTCCTTTATTCTCTGCTGCCGATCTTGCGTAATACCTACCTGGCCCTGACCGGTGTCGATCCTGGCATCCGCGAAGCCGCCAAGGGCATCGGCATGACCTTCGGCCAGCGCCTGCGCATGGTCGAGCTGCCCATCGCCGTGCCGGTGATTCTCGCTGGCGTACGTACCGCCGTGGTGATGAACATCGGCGTCATGACCATCGCCGCCACCATCGGCGCCGGTGGCCTGGGCGTACTCATCCTGACTTCCATCAGCCGCAGCGACATGTCGATGTTGATCGTCGGCGCCGTGCTGGTCAGTGTCCTGGCGATCATCGCCGACCTGTTCCTGCAATGGCTGCAACGCGCCCTGACTCCCAAAGGATTACTCAAATGATCGAACTTCAGAACCTGACCAAGACCTTCCAAAGCAACGGCAAAACCGTCACCGCCGTTGATTCCGTGAGCCTGACCGTCAACGAAGGCGAGATCTGCGTATTCCTCGGGCCGTCGGGCTGCGGCAAGAGCACCACGCTGAAGATGATCAACCGCCTGATCACCCCCACCTCGGGCAAGGTATTGATCAACGGCGAAGACACCACCGGCCTCGACGAAGTGACCCTGCGCCGTAACATCGGCTATGTGATCCAGCAGATCGGTCTGTTCCCCAACATGACCATCGAGGAAAACATCACCGTGGTCCCGCGCCTGCTGGGGTGGGACAAGCAAAAGTGCCACGAACGAGCCCGCGAGCTGATGAGCATGATCAAGCTCGAGCCCAAGCAGTACCTGCACCGCTACCCACGTGAACTGTCGGGCGGCCAGCAGCAGCGGATCGGCGTGATTCGCGCCCTGGCCGCCGATGCACCGCTCTTGCTGATGGATGAACCGTTCGGTGCGGTCGACCCGATCAACCGCGAGATGATCCAGAACGAGTTCTTCGAGATGCAACGCGCGCTGAACAAGACCGTGATCATGGTCAGCCACGACATTGACGAGGCCATCAAGCTGGGCGACAAGATCGCCATCTTCCGTGCCGGCAAGCTGCTGCAGCTGGATCACCCGGATACCCTGCTGGCGCACCCGGTGGACGATTTCGTCAGCAGCTTCGTGGGCCAGGACAGCACCCTCAAGCGCCTGCTGCTGGTCAAGGCCGAAGATGCCGCCGACAACGCCCCGGCCGTCAGCCAGAGCACGCCAGTGGCCGAAGCCCTGGAACTGATGGACGAGCACGATCGCCGTTACGTAGTGGTCACCGACGCCGAGAACAAAGCCATGGGCTATGTGCGCCGTCGCGACCTGCACCGCCAGCAGGGCGCTTGCGGTGACTTCTTGCGGCCATTCAACGCCACGGCGGCATACGACGAGCACCTGCGCATCCTGCTGTCGCGCATGTACGAGTTCAACCGCAGTTGGCT
>CAJCIO010000139.1 GCA_903970465.1 Gammaproteobacteria bacterium | reverse complement strand
TGGGTAATAGTGATCATGATCCAGTTGAGCACCAGTGCCGCGACCACCAGAGCCATCAGAATTTCCAGCGCCTTGGCCGGCATCACATAGTTGATCAGCACGCACACGCCGGTCGCGGTAGCCGACACGCCCAATGCAGTGAGCGGTACACCGCGAGCGCTGACCTTGAGCAGGCTCTTGGGCGCATTGCCCTGGTTGGCCAGGCCGAACAGCATGCGGCTGTTGCTGTACACGCAGCTGTTATAGACCGACAACGCTGCGGTCAGCACCACGATGTTGAGCAAGGTAGCAACGATGTTGCTGTCCAGCGCGTGGAAGATCAGCACGAAGGGGCTACCGCCGGTCACCACGTTCTGCCACGGATACAATGACAGCAGGACCGTCAGGGCGCCGACATAGAACAGCAGGATGCGGTAGATGACCTGGTTGGTCGCTTTGGGAATGCTCACCTTGGGGTCATCGGCTTCGGCCGCGGTGATACCGATCAGCTCCAGGCCACCGAACGAGAACATGATGAAGGCCATGGCCATCAGCAGGCCACGCACGCCATTGGGGAAGAAGCCGCCATGCTGCCAGAGGTTGGCAACGCTGGCGTCCGGGCCGCCGTTGCCGCTGGCCAGCAACCAGGCACCGAAGACGATCATGCTGATGATGGCCACGACCTTGATCATCGAGAACCAGAACTCCATCTCGCCAAACACCCGGACATTGAGCAGGTTGATCAGGTTGATGGCCACGAAGAAGATCGCCGCCGACATCCAGGTGGGCACATCAGGCCACCAATACTGTACGTAGACGCCTACCGCGGTCAGCTCTGCCATACCTACCAGCACATAGAGCACCCAGTAGTTCCAGCCTGCCATGAAACCCGCCTGCGGGCTCCAGTAACGCGCGGCAAAATGCGCGAAGGTGCCGGCGACGGGCTCTTCGACCACCATTTCGCCAAGCTGGCGCATGATGAAAAACGCGATGACGCCGGCCAGGGCGTAGCCGAGGATCACCGATGGCCCGGCCATGGCCACGGTATGCGCCACACCGAGGAATAGCCCTGTACCGATAGCGCCGCCCAGGGCGATCAGCTGAATGTGACGATTCTTGAGGCCACGGCGCAATTGGCCGGGGCGCGCTTGCTGTTCCATTTAAAATCCTTCGTACATGACACGGACTGACCTGTGCCGAACGCCGCAACGTCTGCCACTGACGTTGGCATCGCGTGCAAGCTGGCGATCATTGTTTTGGGATGAAGCGAGAGGTGGGCCTTGCTGCTGGCCCGTTACACAGCATACCAGCAGAGGAACATGTCCAGCGCGCCCTCGACCACTTCTGCCTGGCGCTCGGGCGACAGAAGTGATTCATTAAGTGTCACCTGTGGCCAAAAAGCGAAGGACTTCATCAACGCGTGTATCTGGGTGGCAGCAAAACCAGGGTCGACGGCCTTGAGACGGCCGTCTTTTTGTGCCGCCCGAACCCACACGCTGACCGTCTCCTCGCGCTCGTTTATACGCGTGACCCAGACCATTGCGCGATCAGGCGAGTGAACCGTGGCGCCGATGGCGATGCGCGCCAGATCGATACAGTTCTGGTCACATAAACTTGCCATCTTGGCCTCGAGCAATTCGCGCAGTTGTTCGCGCAAGCCGATATCGGGGCGGTAGGGGTCGTCGGAGGCTGGTGGAAACCGCGACCACAGGCGCTCCATGATCTCGGCGAAGAGCTCCTCTTTACTGGGGAAGTGATTGTACACGGTGCGCTTGGAGACTTCGGCCCGGGCCGCGATGCGGTCCATGCTGGTGACCTCGAAACCGTTATCGCGGAACTCGTCGATGGCGGCCTCGACAATGGCTTCGCGTTTACGGTCGGTCAATCTCGGGGGCGGGGTGGTCATGAGGGCTCTTGATTGAAAATAAGTACACTGGCCAGTTTACTTGGCTGGGAGAATGATGCAAGCTAGAAACTACACTGTGTAGTGTACCTCTTTCGCTTTACCGTCACTCGGTCGGGCCAGCCCGCCAGCGCCGCACCTTTCATGGAGTCATGCCGCCATGTCCCACCCCTCAGATACTCACATCTCCGTCAGCACGTCCAGCCATACCCCAGCAACCTTGCGCCAGCTGGACGGCCGCTACGTCAACCATGCGCCTCGCCATCGTGTCGGCACCCTCAAAACCCTCGGTATCATCTGGAACAGCCTGTTCAACAAACCGGCCGATACCCGCCCTGCGGCACCTATTCCGGTACAGGCCATTACCCGTCACCAACTGCTGGCGGCACCGGACAACAGCGTCTGGCGGCTTGGGCATTCCACCGTGTTGCTCAAGCTCAACCAGCGTTTCTGGCTGACCGACCCGGTGTTCGCCGAGCGCGCATCCCCTGTGCAGTGGGCCGGCCCCAAGCGTTTTCATCAGCCGCCCATCCGCCTTGCCGACCTGCCGCCACTGGCCGCGGTGATCCTCTCGCACAATCACTACGACCATCTGGATCACGCCACCATCCTCGCCCTCAAGGACCGCGCCGAACACTTCGTCGCACCCCTGGGCGTCGGCAAGACGTTGATCGAGTGGGGCGTGCCAGCGGCCAAGGTGCATGAACTCAACTGGTGGCAGTCGGTACGTTTGCACGGCGTCGAGTTGGTGGCTGCACCGTCCCAGCACTTCTCCGGGCGCGGGCTGCGCGACAGCAACAAGACCCTGTGGGCATCCTGGGTGATCATGGCCGACAGGCATCGGGTGTTCTTCAGCGGCGACACCGGCTACCACAGCGGCTTCAAGCTGATCGGCGAACGGTTCGGGCCGTTCGACCTGACGCTGATGGAAACCGGCGCTTACAACGTCGACTGGCCGGACGTGCACATGCACCCCGAACAAAGCCTGCAAGCGCACCTGGATGTGCGCGGGCGCTGGTTGATGCCGATCCATAACGGCACCTTCGACCTGGCCCTGCATGCCTGGCACGAACCGCTGGACCGGATTCAGGCTCTGGCGTGGGAGAGTAATGTGCGCATCGCTACGCCGGAGATGGGCCAGCCGTTTTACCTGGATTACCCGAGTCCGTGTGCGCCGTGGTGGATGGGTGTGGTGGAGGACGAGGGCGCTGTGGTGGCGGCGCAGAAGGAGAAGAAGCCGGATTGGCAGGGGACTGGGCAATCTTGTGGCCGGCGGGAGCTGGGGAAAGGATAATGCATCGGGGCAGGTGTCGCTTAGGCGCTTCTCCGCCTCCGGTTATCGCTAAGCACCCGTACTTCAAAGCATGAGAAAAGCATCACATCAGCAAGAAACCCACCTGCGTTGGGTTTCTTGCTGATGTGATATGCGGCTTGATGAGGCCTTTAAGTATTCAGCTCAGTTCCAAGTGGGGTTACAACCTGCTGCCAGTGACTCATCATGGGTAACATTAGGCCTGAAGGGTTCTAGATTCCATGTCGCTTTCATTCTAGCGATGACGAGGTGGCAGACGAATTGACGACGCATTCCTCCCCCGTCATTATCCTTCCACTGGTAGTCGCCGTTGAATTTTTGTACAAGCTCCCGATAAGCAGCGTCCGTTTTATCAGCGCCTATTGCCCTGCCGCAGGTGGTCGGTGTCACTGACAATGTCCATTCATTTTTTCCAGTGCCGGGGTCATATCGTTGAGTCCAAGAGGCGGACTCAATGTAAGTGGGGCAGGTCGAATTATTGAGCGAAAATTCACGGTCAACTGCCCAGTTTGAATCTCGGCCGATGATTAATTGTCTTGCTGTGATAGGAACATAATTAGTCATTTCTACATTTTCGATATACCAGTTACCATAGGTATCTGCCACAGGTTGCCCGAGGAGGCGTGCCCCGCCCGATGTCATTACTTGAATTATGGCACCAGGGATACCCTTTCCTGAAACGGTGAAGGGCGATGTAACGACAGAACCTGCGACAGGTGTATCGATTATCGGCGGCATGTCAATGGTCAGCGGGTTGGAGGCTTGACCTAGCACAGATTGGTCGCCAGCATTAAATGAAAATACCGCATCATCTTGTAGGGTTGCTGGAAGTTTTACGTTCACAATGGGGACGATAATTTTATTTTGTGTGGCTGCATAAAACTCCCTTTGGTTGGCTTGTGCGTCAGCCAGACTTTCTGGGCTGGTATAAAAAAAGGCCTGAATTGGAAGCTCCGATGCAGCATTCTGGGGCCACGTAGCGGCCTGTAATTCATTCCACTCGTCGAAGCTCCCGATCAGTTTTTTAGCTTTGAGAGACTCCATGAATGCAGCGGCACCTCCAGGTCTGGTTTGATTTACATCAAATCCACAGCGAGCGTACCCAGGTTTGTCGGCAATCTCATTCCAGCGTGCCGCCCACTGTTCCGCTGTATTTATTCCTTGCTCAGAGCACAGTCGGCCCTGTTGTGCATACTTCCCATTGTCTCCTGAGCTGCTGCTGCCGCAAGGTACATCACGATACCATTCCCACGAATCATTTGGATAAGCGCATAGTATATCGATGGCCAGCTTGTCAGGCGCCTGAAATTTCGGATAAATAATATAGCCATTGGAATTGGGGTTGGCCCACGCGAACGTTCTGAATTTATTGTCACGCCTCAAAAACGAAAACGAGACACTGCCCCGGGACACCGAGTGCGGGCTAGGATTCCATACTTTATAGTCGTCTGATTTGGTCGTTACTCTGATCAATACACCGCTGCATAAGAAAGCCGGCCTATTAGCTGTTCCACAGTCTGAACGATTTTCGTCATATCGCTTTTGAAGATCCAGTAACGTGGCCTTGCCTTCGGCGATGGAATCTGTCGAGTCGCCAGATACCCACTGGGCATAGGCATTATGGGTGAAGATAGTAATACTCAGAAAGAGTAGTAGCAAAATTTTTTTCATGATGAAACCTCTGTGTTTAACTCGATTTTTCCAGTTGTGCAGGCATTATTGTTCCAGGAAAGGAAGCGGTCCCAATACGGGTTCTGGGTAAGGGAATAGCGTTCGGGCGATGCCAGGTAATAATGGTCAATGATTGCCAGCCGCACACCTGTAAGAAATGACAGTTTTTTATATCCGTTGGCGATAACCGACTGTTGGTTTTAGCCTAACCCAGTTGCGCAATATATTTACTTTATGGTGAGAGTTGGGTGCTGCTGAAAGTAGGGGCGCAGTGGATGGCAGCCTGTGCGTGTATTAGTATCAAACGGAATTCGCGAGAGAAAATCTGGATTAGCATGAAATATCACAGTTCCGCAAATAGGGGCGCAGTACTCATAGTTGCACTGCAGAACTGAAATAAGGCTCGTTCAGGATCCAAATCTGTCAGATGATTATGAATGACACGGGCTAGGCCCGCAGGGCTGACGTGTATTTCTTCCGAATGTCCTTATGAAGCAGTTCGCGAGAACGTCACGGCCGCATGCCAGGCTTGAGGATGATGCGCCCAGAGGGCTTCAGCAATTTTACCCATCGTTGCGGCGCTATTGTTCGATTGCGAGCCAAGTCGATGGCGTAGTCGGCTTGCGTGGCGCCTCTCGCTCGGGTTGTTGCGTACCCCTTTCTGAAGCAGGTCTGTCGCTGACGCTCTTCTTTTGCGTATCGTAAAAGCTGCAAATCACCACAACCAGACTCAAAGTCACCACCAACCCCATACCGACCCCAGCGGCCCATAGGTAAATACGTTCGGAGCGTTGCGCGGGCCTCTCGACCATCTTGCGGTAATCCGCCGATGGCAAAAAACGATAGAACCGTGGATGCCATGCGTCGCGCGCGCTGCGGCGTATCCGGATCAGCCGCCAACCGGCCCATAGTTCGAGAAAGCAATAAACACAGGCCACTGACATTGCCATTAAAACCAACCAGGGGCTGATGTCATTGCCGATGCCTGTGGCGATGACCGTCAGCCCCACTCCCAAGGCTGCCGCTACCTTAGTCAATGCCTGCTGAGTGGATTCGGTCGTGCGGGCCGCATCGTCGCTGACATTGCCACGCAGCGTGCTCAACGCATTCAAGGTGTCCAGGGTGAGATCGCTCATGCGTAGCTGATAGACCACTTTCGCTCCCTCCAAGGCGTGGCCCAGATGAGTGGCGAAGTACTGCGCAGCGTCGCCGATCACCGGGCCCGAGCGGGCAATTTCGGTGGATAGCATGGCATGGCGTAATTCCGCTTCGCGTGACCATTCGTAGACCCAGCGCGCGGCTTCCTGCAATTGCATGAAGCTCTCGACGCCTAGAGCTTGCAGATCTTGAGGCGGCAACTCTTCGCTTTGAACCTGCAGCGTCGGCGGCCCGCGGAACACCAGTGCGCCATTGCCGACTGCCTGCTCATTAGCCAGGCTGCGGGCCAGAGCATCGAAGGCTTTGCCCGCCCAGATGGCATGCAGCGGGTCCGTCAAATTGATGTGGCTATGCTCGTCCAACAACCAAAAACGAATATCTTCCGGTACACGGCGGTTAACGGCCGTTTCCCGTACCAGTGCACGGGGCGAGCGGGTCGCTGTGGCCTTGTTGAACGAGAGCGGCTCGTGCCAGTTACCGTACGCACGGCCATGAGTAATGAGCGCCTGCTCCAAGCGCGCAACTCGCCAGTGATCTGCCGGATCCCCACGTATCAGCGTATCGTTGAAGGCCGTGGCACTGAGCAGATACAACGCGCCGTCATCTCGTGGAGGGACTTTGTGCAGAGTCAAGCGATAGGGCGCGAAGTCGTCATTCAGGCTGGCGAGCGTGAATGGATTGTTTGCACTATCCACCAGTTGATAGCACCAGCCCAGTTGTTCGACAGCCATGGCCAATTTGCCCGCGCAACAGGCGTCTAGTCTGGATGTCAGGACGCAGGTCGGGGTCTCAGTGATCAATACGCCCTGTTCACTGGCGAGCGTATCGAGCAGCTCAGCCAGCGCGTCTAGCGACAAGGTCGTCTTCCGTGATCTGCTTGGTGTCGATGATGATGCGTTGGCCCGCAGCGCCATTATCGACAATCTGCACGGTCGAGCCGGCCGCATCGTCAGGGAAGATCACGATAACGCCTTCGGTGGTTTTCAGGCGGCGCGTGGGCGCTTGACGCAATACGTTGCGCACCGGCTTGAAGGTCAGATTTTCGAGCTTGGCCCTGCGGATGCGCTTTTGGGTTTCCTCGGTGATCTTCTTGGTCAATATGGCATCGGTGGGGTTGCCCGCGCCTTCGATAATTGCGTCGATAATCGCTTGGTTATTGACCTTCGGCGCCTTGCCAAGCATTCCCCGGGCTGTCGCCAGTGCGGTGGAAACATCCTGTTTCGGAAGATCAGCCTTGAACTTCTGTAGCGTCGCCTGAACTACATCAAGTGCCTTTTGGCTCAGTTCTGTATCGTCGACCTCGCGCGACACTCCGAGGAATGCCTGAAAGTAGTCCGAAAGTTCAGGCGCGGCACGCTTTACCCGATCCCGCGCCGATACTTCATCCTCGGCAATACCGGCGACAACTCGAATCAGGGCGGCTTTCTGCACCGCGCGGTTATCGTCGATAAACGCATTGATGATCCGCAACAACACGCCGTCCGGCTGCTTCGGGTCCTGCTGCAGCGCCTCGCGGTAATCGTATTTGATCAAACTGTAAATTCGTACGTTTTTGTCTTTGACGCTCATCTCGAAGATGAACAACGCGCCATCACTACTACTGCTCACGTGTTTGCTGTTGAAGCTTGATGCCAACGCCTGGGCGCCGCGTTCAAAGGTATGGGTGCCGTTGGCAATCTCTTCCAGTTTGCGCTTCGTGGAAGAACGGGCTTCAAAGCTGAACACCGGATCTACTGCCGTATCGATGATCTTGCCGATAAAAAATTGTTCGTGCTGCACTTTGCGGGCGGGATTGGCCGTGAACGTCTGACCACCCACGACATGCAGAATCATGTTTTTTATACGCAGCGAATCGATTTCTTCATCAGTGAAAAAGCCCACATCAATCTCCTGGAAGGGGGCACTCTGGTCGACAGCGTGCGCCCGGTATTTGATTTTTTTGTTGGTAGCGAAAGGGAGTTAACTCCATTCGTGGATGAAAATAGGCAACGGGCTCAGTGAATTGATGTTCGACAGGCCCGGTGAGCCAGCCTTGATAGAGTTCAAATCACAGACTCATGAAGTCCTGCAGGTTGCCGCGGCCGATGATCACCCCAACCGCTGCGGCGGCAGCGGCGCGCACCACGGCTGTTCCATCGCTCATCATCGCGTAGCGCAGCGCCGCAAGGGCTTGCGCGCCGCCGCCTGCGGCCCCTAATCCGGTGGCAGCACCGGCTCGGGCTTCGGATGTACCGTCGGTTCTCAAGACTTGTACGAGTTCTGCGACGAGTTCTGCGTGAGTAGCCATGTGCGCTCCTGATTCCTGATAGACATAAACCGCTTGTGAAAACTGCAGACGCCCTGCGCTCAACGCTGGGACTTGGAGTCTTCAGACAGAGGTGATTGCCCACGCTCAAACCACGACCGCACTTCGGTGTAGTTGTCCAGATCCAGCGCGGCCATGACATGTGCCAACGCACCAACGGCCCGCTCTTTGTTTATTGCGCCAAATTTATATTCATCGAGTACATGCCCCAGAAAAGCGTCCATCTTCTGATGGTCACGATTGGTGAGTTCGGCACTGTTTTTCATGGTCATCCCTTCTTCATGGGTGGGCTGCGAAAATCGCACTCATGCAGGTGCATAGACATCATCACGGCTTCTTGGCCGCCTCCAGATCCCGTTCGCACTGAGCGACGGTCTCACGCAACTTTTGCTGATGCTCCTCACGGCGGCGCTCTTGGGCGGTACTGCCGTCCGAGCGTTCAGAATCGCGCTTCAATTCTGCGAGGTAGGCTGCTCTTGCGGCGTCGAGAGCAGCCTGAGCTTGTTCCACTGTCCGGGTCATGGTGTAAGTCCTTGTGGTTGTGGGATCGGTTATCGTCGCCTTCGGACTGACCTGCTCTGGTTTCAGGCTGTCCGTGGGCGGCATTTCCTATCAATGGCGAGCACGCACCTGGCGGGAAGCCTTTTCGTTCGCGGCGCCTATCTGCTCCCCAATCATCTCGAGCTCTTTATCCGTGATCAAGCCGCCAGCACGAATGGCGAACAAGCCAGCCAGTGCGCGGTGGTGGTAAGCCCGTCGTTCACCGTCCTCTGTTTGCTCCGAAAGCATGTCGATGTCAGCGCGTACGTAAGCTATGGCGTTTTGTTTATGTTCCAGGGTCATACAGTGTCCTCAGTGACGGCGCTACGAACGTGACGGATTGAAAGTCCCCGAACTCGCCACCCAATCTGCCGGCGTGCAGCGGTTTTATTCAACGACGAAAAGGAAGTGTTTACTTGGAAATAATCGAGTTCGGACGAAACTTACGCTATTGGTTTAATTAGGTGTTACTGGCAATTCATACATCGGTGCAGATTTTTAATAAAAAACGATACAGATAAGGCGAG
>CAJCIO010000138.1 GCA_903970465.1 Gammaproteobacteria bacterium | reverse complement strand
AGGCCTTCGCCGGCGACTGGTTCCATACCGGCGACCTGGCCGTGTGGCACCCGGATGGCTACGTCGAGGTCCGCGACCGCCTCAAGGACATCATCATCTCCGGCGGCGAGAACATCTCCACCATCGAGGTCGAGAGCGTGCTCTATCGCCACCCGGCCGTACTGGAGGCGGCCGTCGTCGCCCGACCGGATGAAAAATGGGGCGAAACGCCCTGCGCCTTCATCACCCTCAAGGACAACCACAGCGCCACCGCGGAGCAGATCATCCTCTTCGTGCGCGAACACCTGGCCAGCTTCAAGGCGCCGAAAACCGTGGTGTTCACTGCGCTGCCGAAAACGTCCACCGGCAAGATCCAGAAGTACGTGCTGCGCGAGGAGGCCAAGAAGCTGCAATAAACCAAGCGGCGCTGCGGCGGCAATCCCCAGGCCGTGGCGGTAACCATCTACCCCTTGAGAAAGCTGGCTCGGCCCTAGGCTCGGCGTCCCTTTCTCAAGTGGTACACCGACATGAGCGCCACCGGCCCCCTGGAACAACTCGAAGCCCTGGATCAAGCGCTGCATGCCCAGTGGGCAAGCACCCACTCCCTGAGCAAGCTCCTTGCCAAGCGCATCGCCGACCGCTTGCCTAGATTGGATACGACCACGCTGCGCATTGGCCTGCGGCCCCTGCCCGAAGCGGTGATCGCCCGCCTAAATGGCGAGCTGGAAGACGATGCGACGATCCTGCAGGCAGACGGCACCCCATTACCCGAACCCAGTCACCAACACCTGCTCGACGGGATGGGGTAATTGGCCGGCCAACTGCCGTTCACTGTCGTGGATAACGCCGTCGGCTTCTGGAAAACCGCGCGCTGGCCAGGCACCCAAGTGAGCGCGCCGCAAGGCCTGGCCGCGGAGCTGCAGCAGCGTTGGCGCGTACAACTGGACCTGCGCCGTGAAGATCACACTCTGGAGCCCGACAGCATCGCGCTGATACACCGGGCGCTGGCAGGCACTACCGATGGCCTGTGGATCAAGCAACTGCATCTGACGACCGAGACTGAGCTATCCGGGCCTGGACGATCCAGCCTGGCCTTGCCGGGGATCTTCATCATCGGTGACGACAGCGCCCCGGCCGTCTTGCTGCACAGCCTGGCGTTCGGCTTCGAACACTTCGCGTCCTTGGCCCGCCTCGAACGCGAGTTCAGCGAACGCCTGGACGACCCACGTCAAGGCAGCGCACTGTTGGCCCCGTTGACCACCGCACAACGTCACCAGGCCTATCAGGCCGATTCCCTGACGTTCGAAGCTCTGCAGGGCACACTGGCCATAACCATCGCTCACGACCTGCGCGACTGGCATCTGCGCCAACTGCGTCAGGCCTGGGATAATCGGCCGCCGAACGCCGACCTGGCGACCCTCGATCAGCACCTCGATAAAAGCTCGGACCTGGCGCAGCTGCTGCATCGCCGTGGCGCGCTGCAAACGCGCTATGCCTTGTTGCTGGCCAGGCACATGCTGCCCTGGTTCAAGAACACCGCCGAGGCGCACAAGATCGATGCCATGCAAGCCATTCGCGATTTGATCCTGGCCATGACGCTGGCGCGCACGCCGGCACTGCCCAGCGCCAATCGGTTCAGCCAGCGCGAAGAATTGCTGCGCTACGCCGCTACCCGACTGCGCCAACGCATCCGTATCGAATTGGCTATCGACGTCGACCCCCACCAGGTGATGATCGCCACCACCAAAGCAGTACGTACCGGCGCCCTCTTGCACCCACTGCAACCCAGTAGCTACATCGCCGGCGTACTGCGAGACAAGACGGGAGAGTCGGTGAGCCTCATCACTCACCGCCGCAGCCTGGCCGTTCTGGCGCTCGAGAATGTCAGCCTGCTGGACCTTGATTTCACCCTGACGGCACGGGTAACCGTCGATGGCGCACCCGCCCCACGCGGGCTGACCGCTGGCCGGGTAAAAACCCTCGTGCGCCAGCTTAGCCTGGGCAGTACATACGCGGCGTTTCTGGAGCAACGGTTGTTGCGTGACAGCGATGCGCAATGGCGGCGCGAGCGCTACCGTCATCTGGCCCTGGCGCGCATGCGCTATGAAGCCTACAAGGGCAATGCCAGCGGGCGATTTCTCGCCCATCCGCAGCAACGGGGCTTCGCCTGGGCCTGCGCCGTGCTGAATCACCCGGTTGCCCAGCAGCGCCAGTCACTGCAACGGTCCGAGCAACTGGCGGTCAATCAACTGCTGGTTCAAGAGGCAACCATCAACGGGGTACTGGTCATCACCGCAACGCAGCCTCATGCGCCGTCCAATGTCGTGGTCTACACGCCTGCCGCTCCCGATCGCCGCAGTTGGCGCGAGTTCGCCACCCGTGCGGAATTCTTGCGCGCGTTCGCCAGCACGCCGACCCTGCTGGATTATCTGGTCAACAGGGCCAGCCTGGGCGAGCAACCACGAGTCAGACGAACCCTGAGCAATACCAGCGGGGGTGCCAGCGTGAGGTTGGCCGCCATCGACGGCGACTTCATCGAACGCTGCTATGACGCTGAAGTCCGGCAGGTGCTCGCCGATGTGCGGGCGCAGGCCATCAGCACCCTGAGACTGGATGCCACCACCTTTACCCAGGCCGGACTCTCGATCCTCGAGATGATGGCCAGCCTGGCCCCGGCGCCGATACCGCTGCAAGTAGCACTGGCGAGGGCGCTGGGCACCCTGTGGGAGGGCCTGGAGAACCGCCACGATCGCGATATCGCCCTGCAGCATTTCATGAGCAGCATCACTTACCTGGGCGATGTCGGCATCAGCCTGGCGGGGTCACCCACATTTGCCAGGTCCTTTCGCAATCTGCCATTGCAACCGCCTTCGGTGCTCAACGGCGTCATGGCCGTGCCGCGGGAAAATACCCGTCTTCGTTACCGCATCGACGGCATCTATAGCGAGGGGGTGTATGAAACCCTCGGCGAAGACGGTGCCGCTGCCGAATACCTGATAGAAGACCGTGCCGGGCGGCGCTACAAGATCGAATTCGACGGCGAGTACTGGCACATCATCGACGTCCGCAACCCAGAAGCGAATCATCCCCCGCAAGTGCGCAAGAACGCGGCAGGCCACTACGAAATCGTCTCGGATCTGTATTGGCAAGGCACCCAGCCGGATCTGCGCAGACTGCTCACCGAGGCGCGATTGCAACCCGCTCCCGAGGGCTTGAGCGTCAATCGCCGAGGCATGGCCACGCGGGACCATCAGCGGTTCGTGCAGCTGGGAGAGCGTTTCTACGAGGTGCGTAAAAGCCTGGTGCGGGGGCGCTACCGCCTGCTGCTGACGCAAAGCAGTGATGTATTGCGCCCCGCGGCGGTGCTGTTGCGGCGCGACCCAGATGATCAACGCTGGCAGATCATGGTCAAGCAGACAGGCATCAGCAGTCCTTGGCTGGAGCTGCCGTCAGTGGCCGCGCATACCCTCTGAACCTGGGCAGAAGAAGACTGATGCGAGTCCCGGGGCCGACCTACCCTTGGATGCCACTCATCATTATTGGCAAACCGCAAGCTAGTAGTTCTGCGAGCTGTGCGTAGCCCGTGGCCTCAGTATGCTGCTTGGCACCGAATCATTACGGTTCATCTGCCCCCCCCCGAGGTGAGCACCATGGTTGATCAACATCAAGCAAAAAGACCGGGGGATCTCAACCCGGTGTTCAACAACGGCAAAGTCACGCTCGAGCATACCGGTGCCGACGGTTACCTGGTCTGGCTCGAATTGACTGCCCAAGGCAACATACTGGTGCTCTCGCGTCGCTCCGGCGTTCAGCAAGGCTACTACCTCTCCCGATTCACCCCCCAGGGCACGCTGGACACATCATTCGGGGACAAAAAGGGATTCTTTCTTTTCGAGGACTCCGTCTTCCCGGATCGTGACCAATTTCACCAATTGGACGATGGATCGTTTCTGGTGACGGGCGGCGGGCATGCCGACCAGTTATCGATTACGCGTTTCCACGCGCATGGCGCTTTGGACACCGCCTATGGCGTAGGCGGGCACGCCATCGTCCGGGTGTCCGATCTGAAAATCGAAGGCCGTAAGGACCCTCGTATTCTGATAAGCAGTCCAGACCTGGGGCTCACCACTGATCAGCAAAAGCGCCTACCGCCGAAGTCGGGAAGGGTGTACAGCGCCGCTGACAGCCTAGGCGCATACTTAGTGTTTACGGTGGCATGGGGCGATTTTGAACAACTGAACGCGGTCGTTGTACGAATCGACGGGGCAGGCAAGCTCGACAGAGCGTTCAATAAAACCGGTTACGTAGTGGAGACATTGGCAGGGTCCGGCATCACCTACAACGTCGCCAGACAGGCAGTACTACAGACGAGAGGTCAGCGAAGCGAACTCGTCATACTTGTTCAGGAAGCACTGAAGATCTTCGATCCACTCGAAGGCAACTACTTCATGCTGCGGTACGACGCGACAGGCCAGCGCCACTTTGACTTCGGCGGTGCCGGTAACGACCAGGGATTGGTGCGCATAGACTGGCAAGATTTTTTTATCGTCCACAGTTTATGGGCCGGCGAAGATGGTGCTCTGAAAGTGATAGGCAGTACGTTCGACGATGAAAATTTCATCGGAGCGGTTCGCGGATTTACCGATCAAGGAAAACAAGATCTTTCCTTCTATGGAGGGCAGTTGCTGCTGACCGAGATCGAGCCAGGATACGGCAATTGGCATAGAGGTATTTTTTACACAGAGAAGGGGGAAACCCGAATGGTCCTGTCCGGCCCCATCCCGTCTCGAAGACTCATCGGCATCGCACGCCTGCTCGGCGATGGCCAGTTCGACAAGAACTTTGGCGAAGACGGAAAAGCCGCTTTCGACAGGTCCGCCGGTTCCACTACCACGTCGCACATCCAGCTTTTGTCAGATAAAGACATCATCCTCGGTGATAGAAACGATATCTGGTGGCTCAAAGGCGGTGAGCCCCAATAACACCCGGCGATAAGGATTCTGCGCACTCTCCCGAGTCGGCAGATCCTGAATCGAATGCGACACCACCAGCCGCCCTTCGGGAAACCGCAGGCGGCTGGTCACGTCACTCCCGCAGGGCATTCACCGCGCCCGCAAATGCCGCACATAGCAATCGCCCAAATACTGAATCCCGCACACCAGCACGATCAGCATGGCGATCACACACAGCATCACCTGGGTGTCATAGCGTTGATACCCGTAACGAATCGCCAGGTCGCCCAGACCGCCCGCGCCGATGGCACCGGCCATGGCCGAGGCGCCGATCATCGCCACCAGGGTGATCGTGAAGCCGCCAATGATGCCCGGCAGCGCTTCGGGCAGCAGCACGTTGAAGATGATATGCCGGCGCTCGCAACCCAACGCCTGGGCCGCCTCGATCACGCCACCGCCGACTTCACGCAGACTGACTTCGGCGATACGCGCAAAGAACGGCGTGGCGCTCAACGTGATAGGCACCACCGCCGCCCAGACACCAATGGTGGTGCCGGTCAGCAAACGCGTCAGGGGAATCAGCGCCACCAGCAAGATGATGAAAGGCGTCGCCCTGAAGCCGTTGACGATGCCGCCCAGTACTCGATTGAGGGTCGGTGCCTCGAAGATCGCCCCGCGTGCGGTAGTGATCAGGATCATGGCCAGGGCAATGCCGGCGAACCACACCAGCACGCCGGAGATACCGACCATGGTCAGGGTATCGACAAAGGCCTTCCACAACGCTTTAAGCATGAATTCAGACATGACCGATCACCTTGGCGCTGCTGAACAGCCCGGTTTTTTCCAGAAAGGCCGTGACACGGCTGGCCGGCGCCACGGTAGAAATCAGCAAGCGCCCCTGCGCGCGGCCCTGGATCCGATCGATACCGCCATGCAGCAACTCGACCTGTCCACCCAGTGCCTGGCCGATGGCGAACACATCCGGTTCGCGTGCACTCTGGCCATCGAAGATCAGCTCCAGCACGGTCGCACCGCTGCCAGCGCTGGCCTGCAAACGCGCCGCCAGGTCGCTCGGTAATTGCGTCGACAGTGGCGCCAGCAACGCCCGGGTTGCCTGCGCCTGAGGCTGGCCGAAGATCTTCCACACCGGCCCCTGCTCCACTACGCGGCCCTGTTCCAGCACCACGACGTGGTCGCAGATCTGCCGGATGACCGCCATCTCGTGGGTGATCAGCACCAGGGTCAGACCCAAGCGCTGGTTGATCTCCTTGAGCAGCGCGAGTACTGATTGGGTGGTCTCCGGGTCCAGCGCACTGGTGGCCTCGTCGCACAAGAGTATCTGCGGTTCGAGCATCAGCGCCCGAGCAATGCCCACGCGTTGCTTCTGGCCACC
>CAJCIO010000137.1 GCA_903970465.1 Gammaproteobacteria bacterium | reverse complement strand
AATTACTCCCGCTCGGCTTGTTCTTCATCTTGGCCACCGAAGGCCTGCACGCAGACTAGCTGATGCGTGCCCTTGTCGTCACTGATACACCATGCTTGTAAATCAATATTCATGGTCGCGGCGGCGATTTGTGCCGGGGTGAAGCTCCAACGTTTAAGATCCCGGCCGTCCATGCATTCGACACGCAAGCCGGTATCGTCGAGGGTGAATTCGAAGGCGTGGAGGCTGTCGATGAGGAGCATGTTGCTGGATTGCAGGGCGGTGGTGAGGGTGTCGGTCATGGGGGAATGTCTGGTCGGTTTGAAAGTGCGCGATTGTAACCCACTGAGCGCTCGCTACCGACGCACCACCCAATACCGCACCAACGCCGGCAACAGCCACAACGCCCCGACCATGTTCCACAGCAACATGAACACCAGCATCAACCCCATGTCCGCCTGAAACTTGATCGCCGAAAACATCCAGGTGGCCACCCCCGTCGCCAGGCATAAACCGGTGAACAGCACCGCCCTGCCCGTCGATTTCAGCGTTTGGTAATAGGCTTCCTGCAACGGCAATCCCGCGTCGAGAAAATGCTTCAAGCGGCTGTAGATATAGATCCCGTAATCCACGCCAATACCCACCCCCAGCGCCACCACGGGCAACGTCGCGACCTTGATGCCGATGCCCATGAACGCCATCAGCGCGTTGCCGAGAATGGACGTCAGCACCAGCGGGATGACGATGCACAGGGTGGCCGCCAGCGAGCGGAACATCGCCAGACAAATCAGTGCGACGCACAGGTAGACCAGCCCCAGCACCCGCTTCTCGGACGAGCCGATCACCTCGTTGGTAGCGGCCTCGATCCCGGCGTTGCCGGCGGCCAGCAGGAAGTTCAGGCTGGGGCGGTCATGCTGGGCGGCAAAGATATCGACGCTGTCGACCACTTGCGCGAGGGTCTGCGCTTTATGGTCGTCGAGAAACACCAGCACCGGCGCCAGGGAGCAGTCGCCGTTGTAGAGGCCATCGGCGCGGGCCACGGCGCTGTTGAGTACCTGGGGGTTGCGCGACAGGGTCTGCCACTTGAGGCTGCCCTCGTTCATGCCCTTGATCGCCTGTTTGGCGACGGTCGCCAGCGACAGGGTCGACTGCACGCCGGGCACTTGGCCGAGGGTCCACATCAGGTCGTCGATGGCAGTGAGCGTGGCATAGCTGGCGCAGTGTTCCGGCGCGGTCTTGACCATCACCACCAGCACGTCGGAGCGGGTGGCGTAGTGATCGAGGATGAACTGGTTGTCGCGGTTGTAGCGCGAGTCGGCGCGCAGCTCCGGCGCGCCCGGATCGAGATCGCCGACCTGCAGGCGCTGGCCATACCAAAGGCCGCCGATCAGCAACAGCAACGCGACGACAAGTGACCAAGGCGCGACGCGGGAGCTGGCGCACTGCGCCAGCCAGCGCCATAACGGTTGTTCCCGCCCGGCCTCCAGACGGCTGCGCTGCACGGCGCGGCGGCTGATGCCGGTGTAGGAAATCGCCACTGGCAAGAGGATCAGGTTGGTCAACACGATGACCGCCACCCCAATCGAGGCACCGATGGCCAGTTCACGGATCACGCCAATGTCGATCACCAGCAGGGTGATAAAGCCCACGGCGTCGGCCAGGATGGCCACCATGCCCGGCATAAACAACTGGCGAAAGGTGCGGCGCGCGGCGGTGAGCGAGTCTGCTGCGTCGCTGAAATGCAGGGCAATGCCGTTGATCTTTTGCACGCCGTGGGAAATGCCGATGGCGAAGATCAGAAACGGCACCAGCATCGAATACGGGTCGAGGGCGAAGCCGGCCAGGTGCATCAGCCCCAGTTGCCAGCCCACCGCTACCAGGGTGGTCGCCAGGACCGCCAGGGTGCTGCGCAGGCAACGGGTGAAGGCGTAAAGGAGCAACACAGTAATGAGCAGTGCGATGGCGAAGAACATCGCGACCATCGACAGACCATCGATCAGGTCACCGACTTTCTTGGCGAAGCCGACAATGTGCACCTGGATGTTCGGGTTCTGCGTCTCGAAATGCTCGCGAATGCGCGCTTCGAGCTGGTGCGAAAAGGCCTGGTAATCGAGCTTGAGAAGATGCCCCGGCTGCTGTGGATCGGGGTAGGACTCGAGCAACGGCACCTCGACAATGCTCGAGCGAAAATCGTTGGCCACCAGGCGCCCGACCTGGCCGGAGCGCAGCACGTTGGTGCGCAGTTGGGCGAGACTGGCGGGCGAGCCATCGTAGTCCTGGGGGATCACCTGGCCGCCAGCAAAACCATCCTCGGTGACCTCGTTCCAGCGCACACTGGGGCTCCACAGTGATTTCAAACCGGTGCGGTCGACGCCGGGCAAGTAGAACAGCTCGTCGTTGAGCTGGCGCAGGGTCTCCAGGTAGGCAGGATCGAAGATATCGCCCTGCTCCGCCGCCACGGAAATACGCACACTGTTGCCCAGCTCGCCGAGATCATTGCGGTGAGCCAACATGTTCTGAATGAACGGATGATGCTGAGGGATCATCTTTTCGAAGCTGGTAGCGGGACGAATCTGCAGCGCCTGCCAGAACAGCAACACGCTGATCAGCGCACACAGGGCGATCACCCAGGGCCGACGACTGAAAATCAGCCGCTCCAGCCAACTGCCGTCATCGCACGCAGCAGGACTCCCGGTTGCGCCAGGACTCACGGTTTCACCAAGGCGCCGGAGGCTGATGCCCGCAAGACGCCGTCCTGCCCGACCAATATCAGCGCGCCGTCGGCCGTGCCGGTGACGCCGGCCAGCGCCAAGCGATCCGGACGCTGGATCAGGCTGAAGGTACGGCCGTCATCGGTGCTGCGCAGCACGCTGCCGGCATCGCCGACCAGCACCAGCGAGCCATCCGCCTGCAGACTGCCGCCGCTCAATGATGGCCGGTCGCCGGGTAGCATGATGGCCTGCCAATGGTCGCCATTATCGGTAGACCGATAGACGTGACCGCGCAGACCGTAGATCAGCAGTGTGTTGACCTGGGCTGTCGCCAGTACACCGAACAGCGAGCCTTGATAGTCGAGGGGCAAGCGCTGCCAGACGCGACCTTGATCGGTAGAGCGGAACAGGCTGCCGGCTTCACCGACAATGAACAGCGCGCCGCCTTTGGCAGCGGTGATGGCATTGAGGTGCAGTTGTTCGGGGTTGTCGAGGGTGTCGCTGTGATCTTGCCAATGCGCGCCGCCATCCTCGGTACTGACCAGCGCGCCGTACGCACCGATGGCAACGCCGTGCTCGCGGTCTTGAAACCACACATCCAGTAATGGCGCCTGACGACTCGGGTCCTCGAACTGCAGGGTCCAATGGACGCCGCCGTCCTGAGTGGCAAGGATCTGCGCGTCATGCCCGACCGCCCAGCCGTGGTCGGCATCGACGAAGTACAGCGCCGTCAGCAATTGCTGGCTGGGTACCGCCTGTGAGGGTTGCCACCGGCGGCCTTGGTCATCGGAATAGAGCACGCTGCCGCGGTCGCCGACACTGACGAGGCGGTTGCCAGCGTGGGTGACGTCAAGTTGCAGCAAGGGGGCTTGGGAAGCGTGGGCCCAAAATGGGGCAAGGGCCGCCAGTAGCGACCCGATGCGGATGATGGTTTTGATCAAGTGCGGTCCTGGCGAAACAGGGGGTTCATGGATTTTCGAATGCAGGACCGGCCTCTTCGCCGCCGGACGCGCACCCCAGCTCCCACGGATGGACGACTCCAGTCGAGTCGACTCAGTGGGAGCAAGGGTGCACGTTCGGCCGCGAAGAGGCCGGCAAGTGCTACAAAAAAATCACGTTGTGCGCAATCAATGCAGTGAGGGGGCTTGCTCCCTCACTACAGGGTCAAGCCAGGCTCTTGCTCACCACTTCATACACATCGCTCGACAACTCCCCGGACGCCACAATCCGCTCCAGCTCGCCCTTCATCAGCGCCTGGCGTTTGCTGTCGTACTTCCTCCAGCGCGTCAGCGGTGCCAGTTGCCGTGAAGCGATCTGCGGGTTGAGGGCATTTAGGCGAATGACGATATCCGCCAGGAAGCGATAGCCCGAACCGTCCGCCGCATGGAAGTTGATCAGGTTCTGCGCGGCAAAGGCCCCGATCACCGCACGCACCTTGTTGGGGTTCTTGAAGTTGAACGCCGGATGCTCCATCAACGCCTGCACCCGTGCAAGGCCGCCCGGCAAGGTGCTCGCCGCCTGCACGCTGAACCACTGATCCATGACCAGCGGATTATCCTTGAAGTGCTCGGCGAAGCTTTCCAGCGCCTTGGCCTTCTGCGCTGTGTGCGGCGAATTGACCAGCACGGCCAGCGCGGTCAGGCGCTCAGTCATGTTGTCGGCAGCCTCGAACTGCTCCAGCGTGGCCGCCAGCACCTCCGGCTGGGTGGTCAGCATCAGGTACGACAGGGCGATGTTCTGCAATGCGCGGCGCGAGAAGTGCTCGGCTTCGGCCACGTACGGGGTGGCCTTGGACACCTCGCGGTTGGCCTGATAACGGCGCCACAGTTTGTCGTGCAGCTGCTCGGCCAGTTGCAGGCGGGCGAACTCGCGAGCGGCATGAATGGCATCCACGTCCGCCACGTCGCTGATCTCGGCGAGGTAGGCCTCACCCGGCAACGAGAGCATTTCGGCGACCATGGCCGCGTCCAGCGCTTCGTTGTCGAGCACAGTGCCCAGCGCCGTAACGAGGCGCGGATCGAGCACCAGCGGTGCACCGCTCTGGTACTGACCGATCAGGTCCTGCAGCACCTGCACCGACAACTGCTGGCCGGCATCCCAACGGTTGAAGCCGTCGCTGTCGTGCTGCATGAGGAACATCAACTGGTCGCGGTCGTACGGGAAGCTCAGCTTGACCGGCGCGCTGAAACCGCGCAGCAGGGACGGCAGCGGCTTGGCCGTGATGCCGACGAAGGTGAAGGTCTGCTCTGCCTCGGTGACCGACAGCACCCGGGTGGTACCTGCCGCCTGGGCCTCGCCGCTCAGTTGCAGGGCGATTTCGGCGCCGCTGGCGTCCAGCAAACCGAGGGCCACGGGAATCACGAACGGCAGTTTTTCGACCTTGTCCGGGGTCGCCGGGCAGCTCTGGCGGAAGGTCAGGCTGTAGGTCTGCGCGGTGGCGTCATAGCGTTCGCTGACGGCCAGACGCGGCGTACCGGCCTGACTGTACCAGCGCTTGAACTGGGTCAGGTCGACGCCGTTGGCATCTTCCATGGCCTTGATGAAATCATCGCAGGTCACGGCCTGACCGTCGTGGCGGTCGAAATACAAATCGCTGCCTTTGCGAAAGCCTTCGGCGCCCAACAAGGTGTGGATCATCCCGACGACTTCCGAACCCTTCTCGTAGACGGTCAGGGTGTAGAAGTTGGAAATTTCGATAAAGCTGTCCGGGCGCACGGCGTGGGCCATGGGGCCGGCATCTTCGGCGAACTGGTGGGTGCGCAGGTAGGCGACGTCCTGGATGCGCTTGACCGTGGCCGAGTTCATGTCGGCAGAGAAGCCCGAGTCGCGGTAGACGGTGAAGCCTTCCTTGAGCGACAGCTGGAACCAGTCGCGGCAGGTCACACGGTTGCCCGACCAGTTGTGGAAGTATTCGTGGGCAACGATGGCCTCGACCCGCTGGTGGGCGGCATCGGTGGCAGTTTCGGCGCGGGCCAGCACGGCGCTGGAGTTGAAGATGTTGAGGCCCTTGTTCTCCATGGCGCCCATGTTGAAATCGTTGACCGCGACGATCATGAAGATGTCCAGGTCGTACTCGCGGCCGTACGCCTCTTCATCCCAGCGCATCGATTTCTTGAGGCTGGTCATGGCGTGCTGGCACTTGTCGATGTTCTCTGGCTCGACATAGATACGCAGCGTCACGTCGCGCTCGGACTGGGTCTTGAAGGTGTCTTCGACGCACCACAAGTCACCGGCCACCAGCGCGAACAGGTACGCGGGCTTCATGAACGGGTCTTCCCAGGTCGCCCAGTGGCGGCCGTCTTCGTCCGGGCCGCTGGCGATCGGGTTGCCGTTGGAGAGCAGCACCGGGTAGGCGTGCTTGTCGGCGCTCAGGGTGGTGGTGAACTTGCTCATCACGTCCGGGCGGTCGAGGTAATAGGTGATCTTGCGAAAACCCTCCGCCTCGCACTGCGTGCAGAACATGCCGCTGGACTTGTACAGGCCTTCCAGCGCGGTATTGGTCTCAGGGTGAATGCGCACGCTGGTGTCGACCGTGAAGCTTTGGGCGCCAGGCTGCAGGATCAGGCTGTCGGGGCTCTGGGTGTAGTCGCTGGCCGTCAGCTCGGCGTCATCGAGCTTGACGCTCAGCAGCTCGAGCAACTGCCCGTCGAGCACCAGCGGCGGCAGGCCTGCACCGCGTGCCGGGTTGCGGCGCATGACCAGTTGCGCATGGACCAAGGTGTGGTCGTCGTGCAGCTCGAAGGTCAGGTGCGTTTCGTCGATCAGGTACTCAGGCGCCTGATAATCCTTGAGGTAGATCATTTTCGGCTGTTCGGTACGCATGGCCTGCATCCTTTTACTGGTGCACGGCGAGTTGATACGCCGTGTATTTGCGAATATTGATCACCCCGGTGTCGAAGATCAGGTATTGGCCCTTGATGCCCATCAGGGTGCCTTCGACGATCGGGGTCTTGTCCAGGTTGAAGCTGACGACCTTGGTCGGGTACTCGCTGACCGGGTAGCGGATTTGCAGCGGCTCGACGTCCAGCAGCGCCTGGATCGCCTGCAGGCCGAAACGCGCCTGCAGCATATGGATACCGGCGGCGCAGCTGTCGAACAACTGGTCGCGCACGGCGACCAGGTCCACGGCCTGGGCCTCGCCCTTGAGCAGCGCGCGCCAGTTGGTGCGGTCGGCAACCTGGGAACGAAACAGGTCTTCGACCAGCCCGGACTGCTGCCGGGTCGCCACGCGCATGATCGGCAGCGCCTGACTCGCACCCTGGTCGAGCCAGCGGGTCGGCAGTTGGCTGGCGCGGGTGATGCCGACCTTGATGCCCGACGAATTCGCCAGGTACACCACGTGGTCGGTCATGCAGAACTGCTCGCCCCAACCAGGGTCGCGGCAGGTGCCCGCGTCGTAGTGGCATTTTTCCGGAGCCATGATGCACACGTCACAGGACGCCAGCTTGGTCATGCACGGGTAGCAATAGCCTTGGCTGAAGCTGGTCTTGGTCTTGCGCCCACAGTTCACGCAATGGATGGCGCCCAGGTATTCGAGGCGCACCGTTTTGCCGATCAGCGGGTTGACCGGAATGCGCAGCTCGCCGAGGCGAAACTGGTACTGCACGGCGTCATCCTGCAGCTCGGTGGCCATCTTGTTGACGGCACCGCGCCCCAGCTCTTGCAAAGGTAGATCGGTCAATGGATAGCGTCCGACTTGAACAGGATATTGGCGACCGGCGCCGACTTGGAGCTGCATTCCTGCGGGCCCATGTAACCGGTACGCTGATCTTCGGGCAGGTTGTTCATTTCCCAGGCGATGATCGCCTGCAGGGACAGTTCTTTCTGCTCGGTGGTGAGCTTGCGGCCGTCCGACCACTTGCCGATCTCGACGGCCAGCTTGAGGCTTTCGTAGATGTCGGGGGTGATGTTTTCGATCATGTGGGTAAACGAAGTCATTCAATGCTCCTCAAGGATGTGCCTAGTTTACGGCGTGCGAGCCAACCGCCCAAGAGCCCGCTGCAACAGCCGACCAACAACCCGCCCACGTGGGCACCATTGGCGATTTCGCCGAAGCCCAGCAGGCTGACCAACCCGGACAGGCACAGCAGCAGCCAGATCAACATCATCACCAGCACGCCCCGCGGCATGCGATACGCTGGCGTCGGCGCCAGCCACTGGAACAGCCAGATATGCCCGAGCAAACCGTAGAGCACGCCGGACAGCCCGCCAAACAGGCTTGGGCCGCTGAACAGGTACTGGATCACGTTTGAAACAGCACTGAACAGCAGCGTCAGGCCCAGCAAATACCAGCGCCCCTGGCGCAGCTCGATACGCCGCCCCAGCTCCCAGTACCAGAGCCCGTTCATGGCCAGGTGCAGAATGCCGAAGTGGATCAGCATCGGCGTGAACAATCGCCACACCTGCCCCTCCTGCAGACTCGCAGCCAGCGGTTTGAAGTAGGCGTAATCGCCGCGCAGGGCAAAATCCTGGAAGGTCAGCCAGTGCAGCGGCTGCAGATGTTCACCCAGCAGGCTGATCGCGCCGACGACGACGCACAGCAACAAGATCGCCGCTGTCATCAGGCTGCCGCGCAGTTGCTGAACGACACTCGGGCGACTGCTGTGTTCGAGGGTCAGCGGGATATCGACGTCGGCGTTGCCATCCGGGAATCGCCCGTAGAGCTGGCGGATGTCTTCGGCCATGCCCTCGTTGACCGACCACAATACCTGTTGATCACCCTCCTCGCTGACACGGTGTGGCACCTGCAATTTGCGCAGCAGGCCGACGAACCCAGTCAAGTCCTGCGACAACGGCAGGCGTAATACGGCAACCGGGCTCATGGTGTGATCTCCGGCCGCTGCACATCGACCCACACGAACTTGCGCGGATCGAGGGTGGTTTCCTGGTCCAGCCGGTAGGCCACCAGCTTGCCGTACAGCACCGCGCTGTAGTCCAGGCACGCCAGGTTGGGACGGATCGGCGCCGGTCGGCCGCTGCGCCAATAATGGCCGACGAACAACAGCGGCTCATCGGCGCCATAGCGCAGCAGCGCGCCCTTGTCGCTGGAGCTCAGCGGTGTGAGAGCCACCTGTTCAGGCAGTGCGTCGGGTTGGAACACAATGTCTCCATAGGTTTGTGGATCGTCCTCCCAGAACTTGGTGCGGAAGAACGAGCGCGTCAGTCCGTCGCCGCCGGTCAGGGTCAGGCCCCCCGGCAGGCGCATATCGGTGCCGCGCAGCAGGCGGTCGAAGGCATTGGCGGCGAAGCTGTCCCGAATCGACGAAGCCTGAATCAGCGATTGATCGATGCGGCCGTCGGGATAGTCCTTGCGCAGCACTTCGATCACCCCACTGTCCCAACAGGCATGCACCGCACGGAAGCGCCCGACGTCGAGGAACAGCGGCATCGTGTAGAACCAGCCAAGAAAGTCCTGCCAGTCGTGGGGGTAGTCCTCGAGCTGGCGCAGGGTTTCGCCGATCAGACGCAGGTGCCGCGGACTGTGCTCGCGCACGAAGGTCTTGCCGCTGTGCGGATCGGCCGGGGTCACCCAGCCGAGCGCATTGAACTCGTGGTTGCCCATGATGCAATGGGCCTGGCCGGCTTCGACCATGCCATGGACGATGTGCAAGGCCTCGCGGATCCGCGGGCCACGGTCGATGATGTCGCCCAGAAACAACGCCTGGCGCGACGGATGCCGCCACACCCCTTGGGTCAGGCGATAACCGAGGGTGTCGAGCAGATGCTCGAGGGTATGGGCGCACCCATGCACGTCGCCGATCAGATCGTAACTTCGCGCGGGATCAAGCATCAATCGCCTCCACCACCGAGCCGACTGCCCCACCCCAGCTTGGTGCGACAGACTTCATAGTAGTTATGGTCCAGCGGATGGATCAGGCGCAGCTTCTGCGACTTCTTGCTGACGGTGATGGTGTCGCCAGGGGCGCAGGTAAAGTGGTTCTGGCCGTCGCAGGACACTTGGGGATAAATGGTCATGTCCTTGGACACGACGATTTTCAGCTCGCTGTTGCCGTCGACCACGATCGGTCGCCCCGACAAGGTGTGCGGGTACATCGGCACGATGACGATCGCGTCGAGCTTGGGGTGCATGATCGGGCCGCCGGCCGACAGCGCATACGCCGTGGAGCCGGTGGGCGTGGCGACGATCAGGCCGTCGGCCTTCTGGCTGCAGACGAACTGGCCGTCGATGTAGATCTCGAACTCGATCATCCGCGTCGATTTGCCGGGGTGCAGCACCACGTCGTTGAGCGCGTCGCCCTGCCCCGTGGACTCACCGTGGCGGCGGACTTCGGCTTGCAGGAGGAAGCGGTTTTCCACCAGGTAGTGGCCGTCCAGCACCTCGGCGACCTTGACCTCGAGTTCGTCGGGGCGAATATCGGTCAAAAAGCCCAGACTGCCGCGGTTGATGCCCAGCACCGGCGTGTTGTGCTTGGCCAGTGCCCGCGCAGCACCCAGCAGACTGCCGTCACCGCCGACCACGATCACCAGATCACAGACCTCGCCGAGCATCTTGCGCGAGGAGGTCTGCAGGCCGTGACCGGGCAGCGCCTCGGCGATGGTGTCTTCGAGGATGACGTGCAGTTGGCGTTCCAGCAGGAACCTCTTCAGCCGGCGAACAGTGTCGATGACCTGCGAGCTGCCGAGGCGACCGATAATGCCGATATTACGAAACTGCTCCATGGGGCTCCTGCAGGCACGAACGGCATGCCACTTCAAATCGATAACGGGCGCCGGCACAACGCCGAGCGCAGTCCACTGTAAGTGGGGCCGATTATGGCGGAAAGCAATCACAGGACAAAATCCTTTCAGCCAGGGCGCAAACCGCTATGCTCGCAGCATGAACCCGTTCCCCTCCTTGACAGCACTGCCCAGGCACCTGCGCCAGCTTCAGGTCCGCGATCTTGCCTGGGCGCTTTTCGCCCCGCCGCTGCTCAGTGTAGCGCCTTGGCGGCAACGTCATCCGCTGACGGCCAGCGACTGGACAGCCGCAGGCTTGCAGCGCTGGCTAGAAGATCTTGACCGCGATCCGACGCCGTTGTTGCAGTGGCTGACCCACGGCAACACTCGGCGGCTGGGCGTCTATTACGAACGCCTCTGGCAGTTTGCCCTCAGCCACGCGCCGGGGGTGGAGTTGCTGGCGGCCAATCTGCCGATTCGCGACAACGGCCACACCCTGGGCGAACTGGACATGGTGCTGCGCGACCGTGACGGCGTGCACCACCTCGAACTGGCAGTGAAGCTGTATCTGGGCCCGACTGCAGGGGATGGCACTCAGGCGCTGGCGTGGCTGGGGCCAGGTTGCCAAGATCGCCTGGGCCTGAAGCTCGGCCACCTGAGCCAGCACCAGTTGCCCATGGCAGCACGGCCGCAGAGCGTGGCGGCCTTGAGCGCGCTGGGGATTGGCTCCTGTGATTCCCATCTATGGCTGGCGGGGTATCTGTTTTATCCCTGGCGGGTCGACTGCACGGCGCCATTGGGGGCCGATCCCGAGCATCTGCGCGGTCAGTGGCTGCATCGGCGGGATTGGGATGCCTTTATAGCCAGCCGCCCCACCGGCCATTGGCAGCCGCTGGCGCGGGAGGCCTGGTTGGGGCCGGCGCGCTGCACGGTAGAGGAATGTTGGGATGAAACGCGCTTCGATGAGTGGCGACACGGCTTGGAACCCCAGGCCAGGGCGCAGTTGGTGGTGCGCATGGTCGAGGGCGATGACGGCGATTGCCATGAGGCCGAGCGGTTATTCCTCGTCGCCGATGCCTGGCCGATGCTCGCGGGCTGAGCAGCCCCTGCCGGGATTCGGTTCATAACCCGAATCCGCGTCGTCCCTGCAGACCGCCGGTATGAACGAAGATCAGACGAGAGCCTCTCGCGAAACGCTCTTCGAGGATCTCCTCTCGCAACGCCCACAACGCCTTGGCCGTGTACAACGGCTCCAGCAGCATGCCCATCTGCCGCTCGCAATCGACCATGAACGCAATCAACGCGTCATCCACCTTGCCGAATCCACCCCGGCAGGCGTCGAGCAGTTCATAACCCTCTGGGCCTGCCAGCGCAGCCACCTGTTCCGGCACGCCGTGATTCATCGGTACCGCCAACGCGCCGTACACCGGATGCGCGCCTTCTTCGGCGCACACCAGACTCGCCAGCGTGGTACCCGTGCCACAGGCGAGCCACCAGGCCGCGTAATCGCCCCAGCCCAGCGTGGCCAATTGCGCCCGCGCCTGTTCGACCAGCACCGCGCCACCCACCAAGCCCAAGTGGCCACCACCGCCCTCCGGCACTGGCATCAATTGTGGATAGAGCGCCTGCCACGGCGCCCAGAAATCCGTCCGATGCCGCGCTCGATAACCGCTATAGCCCAGCCAGTGCAGTTGCATGCCGAAGGCCTGCAGATCCTTCACCGTCGGCGTCTCGTGCGGCTCGCCGCGCAACAGCCCGACGGTGCTGAAACCAAAGCGCTGCCCCGCTGCTGCCAAGGCATGCAGATGATTGGAATGGTCACCGCCCAGGCTGATCAAGCCCCGGGCGCCGATTTTTTGCGCCTGCTGCCAATAACCCGCGAGCTTGTAGCTCTTGTTGCCGCAGATCAGCGGGTCGATCAGGTCCAGGCGCAGCACGGCGAGTTCGATACCTGCCGCCAGCGCCCAGTCGAGGGCAACAGGCTGCAAGGGAGCACGGGGCAGCTCGGCAAAGTCAGCCATGCGCGCCCCGCCGCGCCATCATGATGCAGGCCGCCCCTGGCTGCAGGTCAGTAGTGGAGTCAATCAACTCAAGCGCTGCCGATCCCGCAAAAACACCTCTAATGCCTCAAGCGGCAGAGGCTTGCTGAACAGATACCCCTGGGCCTGATCACAGCCATTGACCGCGAGGAATGCCAATTGCTCGGGCGTCTCGACGCCTTCCGCGATGACCGTCAAGTTAAGGCTGTGCGCCAACTCGATGATCGTTCGGGCAATGGCCGCGTCCTGCGGATTACTGGTGACTTCACGAATAAAGGCAATATCGATCTTGAGCTTGTCGATCGGAAATCGACGTAAATACGCGAGACTGGAATAACCGGTGCCGAAATCGTCGATGGATATCTTCACGCCCAATTGCTGAAGCGCTTGCAAGCGGGCAATAGTGTGGGCGGTATTTTCCATCAGTGAGCTTTCGGTCAGTTCGATTTCGAGCCACTTCGCGTCGATCTGGTGTTCGCTGAGCGCCTGTTCGATATCGGCAACCAGATGGCCCTTGGTGATCTGGTCACCCGACACGTTCACAGCCACCTGAAGGGGGGCATAGCCAGCCAGACGCCAGACGGCCATTTGCCTGCACACATCGCCGATGACCCACCTGCCTACCTCGGAAATCAGGCCTGCGCTCTCTAGAATCGGTACAAACACGGCCGGCGAAACATCGGGCAGCCCCGGTCGCTGCCAGCGCAACAAGGCCTCCAGACCGCATATCGAATCATCCGCCACGCTCATTTTGGGCTGATAGAACACACTGAACGCCTGCTGTTTGACAGCGTCGCGCAGGGCAACTTCCATGTCCTGCCGCGCCAAGGCTTCGACATTCATTTCAGCGGTATAGAACCGATAAGTATCGCCACCCAGTTTCTTGGCGCGGTTCATCGCCGTATTAGCGTGTTTGATCAAGCTCACCGCCTCTTCACCGTCTCCGGGATAAAGCGCTATGCCCATACTGGCGGCCATCGAAGTGTATTGCCCGTTCAGTTCATAAGGCTCGCGAAGGGCCTCACGAATGCGTTCGACTATCTGCTGAGGCCCTGGCTGCCCTTCACGCACGATCATGATCATCGCGAACTCATCGCCGTCCATGCGCCCGAGCGTATCGCTGGCGTTGAGGCAGTTGGATAAACGCTGTGCGAACGTCGCCAGTACCTTGTCGCCCTGCAAATGGCTAAAGGTCTCGTTGATGTGCTTGAAATTGTCCAGGTCTACCGTCACCACTGCCAGTTGCCAGCCGCTGAGCACCGCCTGAGTCAGGCCCATTTGCAGTGTCGTGAAAAAGAGTTTGCGGTTAGGTAATCCGGTCAGTGTGTCGTAATGCGCCATTTTCAGGATGCGCTGGTCGGCTTCCTTGCGTTGGCTGATATCACGTGCGATACCGACAATGATCCAGTCATCGGCACTTTTATAGGCCTGCCGGTGGATTTCTACCGGGATGTGAGCGCCGCTCTTGCAGTGGAGCCGGGTTTCGGTCGGCTCGCTGGGACCTCTGCCGGCGATGATCTTGTCGTAGAGCTGTTCAAGCTGTCGGGTAGAGCTATCGACTAAATCGGCAGGTTTTTTGCGCAGTAACTCTTCGGCGGTATAACCCAGCACTTCGCATGCGCGGCGGTTGAATTCAATCAACTGCATTGTCTTGCGGCTGACCAGGAAAATGGCGTCACCGGAGGCATCCATGGCCGAACGAAAACGCTCCAGGTCGATGGTGCGTTGCTGCAGTTGCTCTTCGAGCATCAGGTTGTGGCTTTTCAGATAATCGCCAAATGACTTCAGCCGCAGAAGATTACGTACCCGCAACCACAACTCGGCACTGTCGACCGGCTTGCTGAGGAAGTCTTCGGCACCCGCCTCCAGGCCCGAAAGCAGCGCGCCATGTTCGCCAAGGGCGGAGAGCATGATGATCGGGATGTTTGAAGTTGCTTTATCGGCCTTGAGCTGACGGGCGACTTCATAACCGTCCATGCCCGGCATCATGATGTCGAGCAGTATCAAATCAGGGGCGTGCAGCTCGACCATGGCAAGCGCATCGGTGCCGCAAGCGGCGATCAGCGTTGTATATCCTTGATTGCGCAAAAACAGCTCAAGCAGTTTGCGGACCGACGCTTCATCATCGACAATCAAGACAGTAGCGGGTGTATTCATGGCGAAAACTCACACCAAAGGCTGTTGGGGCAGATTATTTTCCAACAGGGTATTAATCACCCTATAGAGCTCTTTATAACGCAGCGGCTTGACGATGTAAGCATTGCACCCGGCCAGGCGGATTTTTTCCGCATCTTCTTTCATGGCCATGGCGGTCAGCGCGATAACGGGAATGGCGGCGGTATGAGCGTCTCGCTTGAGTATCGAAGTGGCGGCGAGGCCATCCATTCCGGGCAACTGGATATCCATCAGGATCAGCTCAGGCTTGCGCTCACGTGCCAAGGTCAGTCCGGTTTCCGCATCGGTGGCACAGATCACGCTATGACCTGCATTGGTAAGCAGCAAGCAGGCCAGGCGCATATTAGCGGCGTTATCTTCAACAATCAGGATTTCGGCCACGGCGCCTCCACAGCACTTGCATTGCGAATGGGCAACCACACCACAAAACGAGAGCCGGCGCCTTCAAGGCTTGCCACGGCAACGCTGCCACCGTGCAACTCGGTCAATTGCTTGACCATCGCCAGACCCAGGCCAGTCCCTTCAAATTTTCGCGCCAAACTACTGTCGATTTGACTGAACGCCTTGAACAACTTGTTCATGCTGTCCTTGGCGATGCCAATGCCGGTGTCGCTGACACTTAATTCCAGAAACTGCCAATAGTTGCTGTCGGGCAGGTCAAAACCGTAGATTGGCCAGTCACCGTCAATGATGCAGACTTGATCGCGCGCGACCTTACGTACCGACAACACTACAGAACCGTCCGGCTGGCTGAATTTCACGGCATTGGCCAGCAAGTTGTAAACAATCTGTTTGGTCTTGCGCAAGTCGAGGTCGATAACCCCGACGTCGGACTCCGTCACCAGTTTCAACTGGATGCGTTGCAGTGCCGCCTTCTCCCGGACGATAAGCAAGCTGTTGCTCAACAGCCCTTCCAGTTCGACAGGCTCCAACTCGAGTTCCATCATCCCGGCTTCGACTTTGGACAGGTCCAGGATGTCATTGATCAACGACAACAAATGCTGACCACTGTTAAAAATATCCGTGATGTATTCACGCTGGGTATCGGTCATGTCACCCGCCATCCCATCCTTGAGCGCCTCGGAAAAACCGATCACCGCATTGAGCGGCGTGCGCAATTCGTGGGACATCGTAGCGAGGAACTCGGACTTCATACGGCTGGCATGTTCCAGCTCGACGTTCTTTTCTTCCAGGGTGCGCTCAAAGCGCTTGCGCTCGGTGACATCGCGTGCAGCGGCAAACACGCCCTGTAACTTGCGATCACGGTCATGGAAGGTCGCCGCGTTATAGGAAACAACTGTTTCATCACCGTTGTAAGCCCTGACGGTGAGTTCGTAATCACTGACTTTGTGTTCACTGAGCACCCGCTTGATGGCCGCCTCCGCTCGCGCCGGATCAGTAAAGAAATTCTTGCACGGCGCGCCAATCAGTTCGTCCCGCGTACGCCCGGTCAGCGCCATCATCTGTTTGTTGACATCGGAAATGATGCCCTGCGAATCCGTCATCATCAGCGCATCGATGTTCGACTCGATCAGCGAGCGGGTATAAAACTGCTGGTCTCGCAGGCGTTGGTCGAGCAAGGCCTGAGTCGCCTCTTCCTGTTTGCGCGCCGTGTTATCGGTACCGATCAGCAGATAGCCGATGATGGTTTCGGCGCTGTCGCGCAACGAGGTGACAGACACCATTGCCGAGAGACGGCTGCCGTCCTTGCGGATATAGGTCAACTCATAAATGTCCTCGATCCCTCGGGACGCCTTGAATACCAGGGCCTCGAAGCCCGGCGTGATCGGTGTATCAAGTTCCAGGCTGAGGGCGGCTGCGCGCGTGATCAGTTCTTTGGGGTCGGATATATCCGCCGGGGTAATCAAGTTGACCACATCCACGGCCTGATAACCGAGCATCCGTTCGGCACCCACGTTGAAAATCTGGATAACGCCCTTTTCGTCGGTCGCGATACTGGAGAAGTAAGCGCTGTTGAAAATCGCATCCTGAAGCGCGCCAGTCTTCAGCAAGGTTTTCTGTCGACGAAACTCTACGATCTTTTCGGCTCTGGATTGGGGCTCCGCAGGGGGAGTATCCGTCGAATCGTTGTTCGTCATGGCCGATCCCGTCAACTGCTAAACCGCTGGTTTACGCCGCCGGCTGACCGGGCGTTCGTAAACAATATATAAAGCCAAAACATATTAGCCTGAAAGCGCGCTGATCACGTAAGCACAATCCAGACCTGCACCGATTCCACGGCCTTTTTCAACATTGATTCTCATTAGTATTAAACCCTATACTCCACACCCCCGCGATTCCATCGGCCCCAGGGTGACTCAATGTTCGATCTGGAAAACGTCAGCCTCACCGTCACCGAACGCACCCTGCTGCAACCCGTCAGCATGCAACTGCCCCATGGCCAGATGATCGGTCTGATCGGTCACAACGGCTCCGGTAAATCGACGCTGCTCAAAATGCTCGCGCGTCAGTTGCAGCCTTCCTCCGGCATGATCAGTCTCGATGGCAAACCCCTGAGCAGCTGGAGCAATCGCGATTTCGCGCGCCAGGTCGCCTACCTGCCCCAGCAATTGCCACAGACGGACAGTTTGACCGTGCGCGAGTTGGTAGCGTTTGGCCGTTACCCCTGGCATGGCGCACTGGGGCGCGTGACTCGCGAAGACAACATGCACATCGATCGCGCGATGGAGCTGACCGATACCGCCCCCTTCGCCCAGCGCATGGTCGATCAACTCTCCGGTGGCGAGCGGCAACGGGTCTGGCTGGCCATGCTGCTGGCGCAGAACAGCCGATTCCTGCTACTCGACGAGCCAACCTCTGCACTGGACATCGCCCATCAGGTCGAAGTGCTCGGCAGGGTCAGAACCCTCAGCCGCGAACTCGACCTTGGCGTGTTGGTCGTCCTCCATGACGTCAATATGGCAGCCCGCTATTGCGATCATTTGCTGGCTCTGCACGGCGGACGGTTGCTGGCCCAAGGCAACCCAGGCGAACTGATGCGCAGCGAAATCCTGCAAGACATCTACGGCATCCCAATGGGCGTGCTGCCCAACCCCGCCGACGGCTCACCGATCTGCTACCTGAGCTGAACCACCCAGGTGCCGGTGATCGACACGGCACCTGCGCCACGCCTCAGAGCGTGATCATTTCGGGGGGTGGCTCGTCGATCAAAGGACAGTTATCACAATGTGCCAGCGTGTCCAGGCGATAGCGGATGCAGCAGACTCTGCGTTGGCGCCAGCGCCCGTCCGCACGAAGGTCACAGGAGACGGGTTGATAGCGGATCGGCAAGAACAGTGGGTTGCGGGTACCGTCCGCACGCCGCTCCGTTTTCAGCAGGACCTCGCCGTCAGCCAGCAGATGCGCAGGCAACGGCGCGCGCGCCAGTTCGCCCATGAACCACTCGAAGTAGTTGCCCGCATTGCTCCACAGCACCTTGGGCGAAATCTTCACCTCCTTGGCCAGGCCGAGCACGAACGGCTGTAAATGACTGTCGATCAAGTCCGTGAAGCGCTGGAACGGATCGCTGGGCGGGCGACTGAACACCTCGCCGTCCCCGGTCAACTTGAAGGCTTCGGGCAAGCCTTGTGCGTCGAGCACCACCTCGACTTCAGCGAAGTCCAGTGGCAGACGCCGGCCTAATACCAACGCGGCAGCGACCACCGGCGGGATCAGCTTGACCAGATAGTATTTGGACCACTGCGACGCCAGCGCGCGACGGTCCTGCCCCGCGTGCTCGGGCGAAAAACGCTGCAACAGCGGTTCCAGATGGTCGGGCTGCAACAGCAGTGGCGCGGCAATCGAGGGTCGCGGATCATCACGGGTCACCAGGACATCACGATAGCTGGCGAACGGTCCGGCAAACAACGGCGCAAGGGCAGCGATCATCCTTTGCCCCCGCGCCATTCACCGCCACTGCAACGGGCTGTCCGGTGGCTGGCTTTCAACATAGCGAGCATTGCTCAAAGAACATTTCACGGCTCTGCACCATCAAGGCAGCGCGTTTGTGCGGAAAATCGAAGACCTTCTCTTTCCAGAAACCATGGCTTTGCAGGTAGTTGATCATGCGCGCGTTATCGGCGCGGGGTTCTGCCACGATGCGCTGAGTGCGTGGGTCGTCCAGCAACAGATAATGCACCAGTGCGTTGAGCCAGCTTTGCACTTTATGCGGGCCGCGGTGACTGTCTTCGCCCACCAGCATATGAATGCCACGGTCATAGTCATGCACTTCGTAGAACGGCGCTATTCGGTCCTCCTTGGCCCAGTAGGCTTCGTAATAAGCGAACGGCTGACCATCAAAACAGCCGATCAGCGTCAGGCTGTGCGGGTCGGCGCCGAGCTTTTGCAGATACTCGCGATGTTGCTCCAGGCTTCCGTCTTCCTGCCAGAATTCCAGGACGCGCGGATGATTCTGCCAGCGATGAAAGTGCTGCAGATCGTTGTCGATATCCAATGTGCGCAGCGAAATCCAGCTGCCCAGGCGCGCGTCGAAACGACGGTAGACCTCCCCCTTGGGTTTCGGCGCACGCAAGGGATGCCGACGACCATTGCTCATGCGCGGCAACTGCGGATAGCCGCCGGCGCTCGGTGCTTTCAACCAGGGCTCGGCGAGCTGCCAGAACGCCGCACGCTCGATCTGAACCTCACCGCTGTCCGGCGCACCATTGAGCAAGCCCTTCTGCAACAGTGCTGCTGAGGGGTGTTCAGCACTCAAGCGCAGCGACAGTCGCTGGCAGTCGGGGTCACTGGCAAGACTCCAGTAGGCCAACGCCCAAAGCGCGAACTCCAGCTGTGGCGCAGCCAAGTCGTGCGGCACCTGCCAGACATCGCCATCACGCGCTACTTGAAGCAGTGATTGATCGTCGACCAGCAACGTGAGGAATCGCTCGCCGGCATCGGCGTGCAGTCGGCGCCCATCGGGCAGGAACAAGGTTCCTTGGGTAGCGTTGCGGGACATGACAGAACCACCTCGGCAGAAAAAACGCATTCAAAGACAGCGCCCCTGATCGTAAGACGTTCAGGGGCGCAACGGATTTACTCCGTGATCAGGGTCGATCAGGCACTTTGTGCCGCGAGGCTTTCGGCATCGCGGTTGAGGCTCTTGCCACCCTGAGGCAGATCGAAAATAGACGTGGCGATTTCTGCTGCGCGCATCGGCAGGACAGACAAGAGCGTGTCACTCAGTCCATGACTGTCCTGGCTGAAGCCCTGCATATAGATGCCCGCGCGCAGCCGCGGATCGGTGTGCAAACGGTAATCGCGGCCCACCTCGTAATCGCCGAGGTAGTCCGCGAGCGGCGCGAGCAATTCGCGATGCGAGCTGCGCTGATACCCGGTGGCCAGAATGACCGCATCATAACGGCGCTGCTCGGTCGCCCCGGTTGCACTGTCGCGCAGGGTCAGTTCGATACCCCGGCTGTCGGCGACGGCGGCCTCGACAGTACGCCGGCAAAGAAACGCATGGCGCTGCTGATTGGCAACTTTCTGCCGGTAGAAAATCGAGTAGATCGACTCGATCAGATTGAGGTCCACCACCGAATAGTTGGTGTTGTGGTATTCCTGAATCAGCTTTTCACGCTCGGCCTGTGGCTCGTTGAACACCAGGTCGGTGTAGCTCGGCGCGAAGATTTCATTGACGAAAGGGCTGTCATCGGCAGGTTTGAGCACCGCAGCACGCAAAATCATGTCGACCTGCGCCGTCGGGTAGCTGTCGTTCAGATCGATGAATGCCTCGGCCGCACTCTGCCCTCCGCCAATGACGGCAATGCGCATCGAGGGATTTTTCAGGCATGGCTGCTTGGCGACGCTTTCCAGATAGCGCGAGTGATGGAATACCCGCGTGTCGTCACGCAGATGCGCGAAGGCCGCCGGAATACGAGGCGTACCACCGGTACTGACGACAACGGAGCGCGCCAGGCGGAACCGCTCCTGACCGCGCACATCGGTGGAAAGCACCTTGAGCAGCTCTATGCCGTTGGCGCCTTGCACGGGTTCGACGCGTGACACTTCTTCGCCATAGGCACACTGCCCGCAGAATTGCCGGGCGACCCAGCGCAGGTAGTCGTTGTATTCCATCCGGCAGGGATACAGCGTGCCCAGGTTGATGAAGTCGATCAGCCGATCATGCTGGTGCAGGTAGTTGACGAAACTGAAAGGACTGGTCGGATTACGCAAGGTCACCAGATCCTTGAGGTAGGAAATCTGCAGCTCGCTCTGCGTCACCAGCGTGTTGCCATGCCAGCGATAGTCCTGTTGCTTGTCGAGGAACAGCGCCTGGTAGTGGCGGCCCTGCTGTTGAGCCTGCTCCTGCAGGGCAATCGCCAACGCCAGATTGGATGGACCAAAGCCGATGCCAAGCACGTCGTAAGTCGGTGAGATCAACTGAGTCATGATGCCGGTGTCCTGTTTCACAGTAACGGTGGAGCACGACGCGGGCCGGAATGAATCTCCCCTCACCCTGAGGGCGGCGTTACTCCGCCTTCACGGCGCAGCCTGCCTTTTCCAACGCCTGCGCATCGCGCCAGAAGAAGAAGCGCTTTCAAATGTGCATTCGCCAGTAGTGACGAGGGCGCCCATGAAAACTTTAGTAACGTTTCTCATTCTCGTCATCCCGACTCGGCAACAGAACACCGCGCGAGCCATGCCCTCTTGAAAAACCCGGCCCGCAAAGGGCGAATAGCCATTATGCAATTTCTTCTAAATTTTCCTGCGCTCGTTCGTCTTAGTAAAAATGATTCGGATTGGCTTTCGCTTCTCGGGGCCAAAGCGCCGATCAGCCCTTGAATTCCGGCGTGCCGACGGTGGCCGCAGAGCCTAGGAAAAAATGATGCAAACTCCTCCACAAAGCACTCTCGGCGAGCTTTTCAAGCTACTGCGGCCGTTCTGGCCACAGTTGCTGATAGCGACTGTCCTCGGGATCGTCGGCGGTGCCGCCATTACCGCGCTGCTGGCAACCATCAACCACAGCCTCAATGCCGAGGGTGGCCTGCAGTCAGGCTTGCTGGCAGGATTCGCCGGCCTCTGCGTACTGGCGCTGGTGGGGTCGATCATTTCTGACATCGGCACCAACTACGTCGGTCAGCACTCCATTGCCAGGTTGCGCAAAGAGCTGGGCAGCAAGATCATCTCGGCCCCTATCGAGCAGATCGAGCGCTATCGCAGTCATCGCCTGATTCCGGTGCTGACCCACGACATCGACACCATCAGCGATTTCGTGTTCGCGTTCGCCCCCCTGGCGGTGTCGTTGACGGTTTGCCTGAGTTGCCTGGGCTACCTGGCGGTCTTGTCGCTGCCGATGTTCCTCACCACCGCAGTGGCCATCATCATCGGTAGCGCCATCCAGTTTCTGGTACGCAGCCGCGGTATTCGCGGATTTTTCCAGGCCCGGGAAGAAGAAGACGAACTGCAAAAGCACTACCGTGCCCTGGCCGAAGGCGCCAAGGAACTGCGCATGAGCCGCCCGCGCCGCTTTCAGCACTACAACGAGCGCCTGCAAGGCACCGTCGAGCGGATCTGCGATATCCAGGTGCGTTCGATCAACCTGTTCGTCGTCGCCAAAGGCTTTGGTTCAACGCTGTTCTTCATCGTCATCGGCCTGGCCCTGGCCTACGAATCGATCTGGCCCAGCACCGACAAAGCCACTCTCAGCGGTTTCATCCTGGTGCTGCTGTACATGAAAGGCCCGCTCGAACATCTGGTCGGCAACCTGCCTATCGTGAGTCGCGCGCAGGTCGCCTTCCGGCGCATTGCCGAGCTGTCGATTCGCTTTTCTTCTCCCGAACCCAACCTGCTGTTGCGCGACGATGAGCGAAAGGCGCTGGACATACAGCAGATCGAACTGCGTGACCTGAGCTATCACTACCCCACCGAAGACGGCAGCACCGGCTTCGGTGTCGGCCCGGTAAACCTGACCATCGAGCGTGGCGAGATCCTGTTCATCGCCGGCGAAAACGGCTGCGGCAAAACCAGCATGATCAAACTGCTGCTGGGCCTCTATGTGCCGCAAAGCGGCCAGGTCCTGATCGATGGCAAACCCGTCGACGACAGCAATCGCGACGACTACCGCCAACTGTTCACGACTATTTTCGCCGACTACTTCCTGTTCGAGGACCTGCTCAAGGACAGCGCCGAAATCCCTGCCGAGGCCAACCGTTATCTGGAACGCCTGGAAATCGCCCACAAGGTTTCGCTGAACGACCACAGCTACTCCACCACCGATCTGTCCACCGGCCAGCGCAAGCGGCTGGCACTCGTTCAGGCCTGGCTCGAGAAGCGTCCGGTACTGGTGTTCGACGAATGGGCTGCCGATCAGGACCCCGAGTTCCGGCGCATTTTCTACACCGAATTGCTGCCCGAGCTGCGCGCGCAAGGCAAGACCCTGATCGTCATTTCACACGACGACCGCTACTTCGATGTCGCCGACCGATTACTGCGGATGAGTGCCGGGAAAATCGTCGAAGTCCAGCGCAAGCCTCAGGGCGCCTCTTCAAGCCACGTTGACGTCGCCCTGACCTGATCCACCCTCGGCGCCCTCTGATGACAGAGGGCGCCGCAATAATAAAAAGCTGCGCGACCCTGCCATCAACCAAAAACTAAAAATTGCGTCAAAGGAGTGTAAGAATTGATTGGTAAGAGCAAGACCCGACACCTCAAACAACCGACCCGCCTGGCCATGCTGATCAGCTGCACCGCCCTGGGGCTGGCCCTCACCGCCACCCACGCGTTTGCAGCCCCCGTGCGCATCGATATCGCCGCGCAATCCTTGGGTTCGGCGCTGCTCAGCCTCGGCGCGCAGTCTGACTTGCAGATCGTCTTCAACCCGGCTCAGTTGCAGAACCTGCGCAGCCCCGAGTTGCACGGCGAAATCGAGCCCACCCAGGCACTGAACTCGCTGCTCCGTGGGACGGGCATCCAGTATCAGGTCGAAGGTAACCGGGTCACCTTGCTGGCTGCGGCCGCCAGCGGCGCAGTGACAATTCCTGACCAGATCATTTCCGGTCGCGCCCTGGCCCCAGAGGGCTATGACAGCTACGTCCCGAAAACCACCAACAGCGCCAGCAAGACCAACACGCCACTGATCGAGATCCCGCAGTCCATCTCCGTGGTCACTCGCAAGCAGATGCAAGATCAAGGCGCACAAACCGTCACCGAAGCGCTGCGCTACGTGCCGGGCGTCAAAGTCGAAGCTTATGGCCTGGACCCGAAAGGTTTCGACTGGCTGTACATTCGCGGCTTCAACGCGCAGTCCACCAGCGACTACCTCAATGGCCTGCGCCAACAGAACAACAGCTACGCGTTCTTTCGCAGCGAACCTTATGCGTTCGACCGTATCGACGTCGTCAAGGGCCCGTCCTCTACCTTGTTCGGTCAAGGTGACGCTGGCGGGATCATCAACCGCGTCAGCAAAAAGCCCGAAGCCGACCACGTCAACGAAGTGCAGCTTTCTGTCGGCAACTATGACCGCCGACAAGGCCAGTTCGACCTTGGCGGCGCACTGGACACCGATAAACATTGGCTCTATCGCGTCGTCGGTTCAGTACGTGACAGCAACACCCAGGTGGATTACGACGACGGCCACGAAGTCAAAGACGATCGCCTGTTCATCGCGCCGTCTCTCACCTGGGCGCCGGACGATGACACCAGCCTCACCGTGCTCACCGACTTCCTGCGCGACCGTAACGGCGGTTCGCTGTTTGCCTACAGCACACCCACCGGGCATACCACCGACACGCTGATGGGCGACCACAGCTTCAACCACTTGAACCAGGATCAGTACAGCCTGGGGTATGAATTCCGCCATCGCTTCAATGACACCTGGGAATTTCGCCAGAACGCCCGCTATGGTCAGGTCGACCTGATCTTCCAGAACCTGCTGCCGTTCAGTGTCGATACCAGCACGGGTAACACCGTTCGCGGCGCCGACCGCTTCGATCAGCACATGGACACCTTCGCACTGGACAACCAGTTGCAGGCTGACTTCGATACCGGTCCGTTGACCCACAAGCTGCTGATGGGCGTCGACTACACCTGGCAGGACGCCGACATCACCCGCTGGCGCACACGCGGTCCTGATCTGAACATCTACAACCCGGTCTACGGCCAGTCCATCACCCGCCCAACCAAGGCCAACAGCATCAGTTCGATCGACTACGATCAGACCATCGAGCAGCTCGGTGGTTACCTCCAGGACCAGATCAAGTTCGACGATCACTGGATCCTGACTGCGGGCGGTCGTTACGACTACGTGCGCAACGACCTGGACAACCACGTCGGCGCCTCGTCCACCCAGAAAGACAATGCGTTCACAGGGCGTCTGGGCCTGACCTACCTGACCGATTTCGGTCTGGCTCCGTACATCAGCTACTCCGAGTCCTTCGCGCCTAACACCGGCCTGGACAGCAGCGGCAGCGCCTTCGATCCGAGCAAAGCGCACCAGTGGGAAGCGGGTGTCAAATACCAGCCGAGCGACGATATCCTGATGACGCTGGCGGCCTTCGATTTGACCAAGACCAACGTGTTGACCCCGCAACTCGTCAATGGCGTGACCACCGGCTTCTCGGTCTCCAATGGCGAGCAACGCTCGCGCGGCATCGAAGGCGAAATCAAAGCCAAGCTGAACCAGAACTGGGACCTGATCGCGTCCTACACCTACACCAAGGCCGAGATCACCAAGAGCAACAGCGGCGACGAGGGCAATCGCCCCGCCAACGTGCCCAAGCACATGGCGTCGACCTGGTTGAACTACACCTTCCACGACACAGCGCTCAACGGCCTCAGCCTGGGTGCGGGGGCGCGTTACACCGGTGCGCTCTACGGTGATAACGCCAACACCTTCCACGTCGATAACTACACCCTGTTCGACGCGGGCGCGAGCTACCCGATCAACAAAAGCGTGACCCTGTCGGTGAATGCGCAAAACTTCCTCGACGAGAAATACACAGCCACCTGCGATGACACGTACGAATGCTACCCGGGCATGCGCCGTACCGTGCTGACCAGCGTGAAATACACATGGTGATGAACGCCTGATCTGCGTCTGCCGATCGCAGCACTTCGCGGCGATCGGCAGACAGCCCGTCAGTGCGCTACTGAACCCTCAGCCGGGCTCCTTGGATCAAGGAGCCCGGCTTCGTTTGCGGAGGATCACGATGACTCATTGCCACACAGGGGGACGAACATGCCTCTGACCCGCCGTTATCTGCTCCGGCAATTCGCCTTGGGCAGCGTTGCTCTGGCCGGTGGCTTACCGGCCATGAACCTGCTCGCCGCCCCGCTGGAGCGCATCATCGCCATCAACTGGGCGGCCGCCGAGACTCTGCTGACCCTTGGCGTCACGCCACTGGCGATCTCCGACAGCCGTTACTACAGCCGCCGCATGCCCACGGCGCCGCTGCCCACCGACGTCCTCGATGTCGGTCCCTATTGGGAACCCAACCTTGAACTGATCAAGGAACTCTCCCCGCAGCTGATCCTCAGCGATCAGATGCCACCCGCTATCACCCGCGCGCTGACGGGCATCGCCCCCACCGAAGTGGTCGATGTGTACCCGACCACTCAAAGCGTCTGGAACAGCGCCACCCACTTCATGACCCGCCTCGCCGCCCGTATCGACCGCCAGCAACAGGCCGCCGACTGGATCAGCGCAGGCGAAAGCCGGCTGGCTCGATTGCGTGAACAATTGTCGCAACGCGCTCAGCCGCCGATCTGTGTGGCGGTGCTCAACCAGGACGGCCGCCATGCAATGGTCTACGGCCAGCACAGCATGATCCAGGATGTGCTTGACCGACTCGGTCTGGTCAACGCCTGGCAAGGTCCGAGCAGCGCCATGGGCACTGCGCTGATTGGTGTCGAACGCCTCGCTGATACCCCGGACGCGCACCTGCTGTACATCGAGATTCCGACCACCTCGGCGCGCCTGCAAAGCCTGCGACAGCGGAATGCCCTGTGGGACAACCTGCCAGCGGTACGCCGCGGCAACACGCTGGCGCTAGGCCGATTCTTCCCTTACGGCGCCGCTGCCTCAGCCCTCAACCTGGCGGAATTGATCAGCCGTTACCTGAGCCAACGCGGAGAACCAGCACATGCCTGAACCGGCTATCGGCCTCGCGGCCCCTCGCCCTGCGCGGGCCCCGAGCCCTCTCCCCTGGGTGCTGGTGCTGACCTTGCTGGCCATGCTGCTTGCCGTGCATGGCCTGCAAGCCTTGTTGCCCAGCGCCCTGTGGTGGCAAGCCCTATGGACCCCTGACTTGAACGACAGTCGTCAGGTCTTGCTGCATTTCAGCTTCGCACCGCGGCTGGCGGTCAGCCTGATGGTGGGAGCCGCGCTGGGGCTGGCCGGCACGCTGTTTCAGCAGATATTGCGCAATCCACTGGCTGAGCCGGTCACGCTGGGCGTCGCAGCGGGGGCGAATCTGGCCCTGTCGATTGCCACTGTCGCCGCACCCGCCCTGCTGTTGCACGGCATGGAAGGCGTCACCCTCGTCGGTGCCGGACTGGCCACTCTGGCGCTGTTCGCCTTCGCCTGGACCCGCACGATGTCGCCGCTGCGGTTCATCCTGGCGGGCATGGTGATCAGTCTCTATTGCAACGCCATCAACTCGCTGCTGGTGATGTTCAACCATGACTACCTCATCGACCTGCTGCTCTGGCAAGCCGGCTCGCTCAACCAGAGTGGCTGGGAGGGCGTGACGTACCTGGCGCCTCGTCTGGCCGTTGCCGCACTGATCGCCGGGTTGCTGACTCGGCCACTGGCCGTGCTGGGGCTCGAAGACCACAGCGCGGCCAGCCTCGGGGTGTCGCTGCGTACCACCCGAACCCTCGGCTTGTTGGTCGCCGTGGCGCTGAGCGCCTTCGTCACCAGTGCCGTCGGCATCATCGGTTTTATCGGCCTCGCCGCGCCCGCCATCGCTCGCCTCAGCGGCGCGCGCACCTTGGGCCAACGGCTGCTATGGGCACCGCTGATGGGGGCGGCGCTGCTCTGTCTGGTGGACCAGTGCGCGCGGGAGCTCTCACGGCTTGTCGGCGAAGTGCCAGCGGGCATCCTCACGGCAGTATTCAGCGTGCCGCTGCTGCTCTGGCTGCTCAAGCGCCAGCGCAGCGGCGGTATCGTCGTGCAGCAGAGCAATGCATGGCGCCGGCTGCAAAATCCTGCCCGGTACATCAAGGTCGGCGCGTTGCTGCTGTTGTTGCTGATCATCCCGGCGATCAGCCTGGGGATCGGTTTGCACGGCTGGCACTGGAGCGGTCCTGACCAATTCGACGCGGCGCTGCAATGGCGATGGCCGCGGGTGACAGGTTCGCTCAGCGCAGGGAGCATGCTGGCCGTCGCAGGCTTGTTGATCCAGCGGCTGACCGGCAACCCCATGGCCAGCCCCGAAGTGCTGGGGGCCAGTTCCGGAGCTGCGCTGGGCGTCATGGTGCTGTTCCTGCTGGTTGCGCAACCCCAGGCGTTGATGGTGCCGGCGGCGTGCGCCGGCACCCTGCTCACGCTCGGCGCGTTGTTCTGGTTCAACTGGCGTAGCGCCTTGAGCCCGGAACGGCTGTTGCTGACCGGGGTGTGCCTGACCACGCTGCTGGGGGCATTGAGTACGCTGCTGATGGCCAGCGGTGATCCGCGCATGACCCTGCTGTTGAGCTGGATGACCGGCTCTACCTACCACGTCGACGGCCCGGCAGCGATAACCGCGCTGGTGATCGCCTGCGTCATGGTGCTGGCCAGCCTGCTGCTCTCTCGCCCGTTGGATCTCTTGACACTGGGCGGCAGCGCGGCCTCGAACCTGGGCTTGGCGTTACGGGCCAGCCACCTCGCGATTCTCGGTGTAGCGGCCGTGCTGACCGCAACTGCCACGCTGATTGTCGGCCCGCTGAGTTTCGTGGGCTTGATCGCACCGCACATCGCCCGGCAACTGGGCGTGCACCGCACTGCCCCGCAGATCCTGCTGAGTGCAATCATTGGCGGGCTGATCATGCTGGTCGCCGACTGGCTAGGGCGCAACATCGCCTATCCGTGGCCGGTCTCAGCCGGTTTGCTGGCGGCGTTCATCGGTTGCCCGTACTTTCTCTGGATGATGCATCGCCAGCGGCGCTGACCTCCAGGCTCAAGGCTGAACGCAGGCGCGTTCAGCCTTGAGCGCTTACCAGTGGCGCGACAGAAACTGCGCCGCTTGCCGAAAATAATCTCCCACCTCCGGCACCAAGCCACCCATCCGCAAAAAGTCATGGGTCATGCCCTGGCACAGCTGCGCCTGCACCGCCACGCCCTGCTCGCGCAAGGCCTCGGCGTAGGCCAGGCCCTCATCCAGCAACGGGTCGAATTCAGCGGCATACAGCAAGGCCGGCGCACTGCCGCGCAATGCCTGCGCCGCGTACAGCGGTGAGCAACGCCAGTCCTGACGCTGCGCCACATCCGGCGCGTAATGATGATAGAACCAATCCAGGCTGGCGGTTTCGAGCAGATACCCTTCGGCGAACAGCTCCTGAGATTCGCTGCGACGGGTCGCATCGGTGGCCGGATAAAACAGCAACTGGGCACGCGGCTGCGGTCCGCCCTCGCAGGCCAGTTGTGCGCTCAACACACTGGCCAGGGTCGCCCCGGCGCTGTCACCCGCTACCGCGATACGCTGCACGTCCAGGCCATGAGCGCCGGCATGTGCCTGCAACCAATCCCATGCATCGCGGGTGTCGTCGACTGCCGTCGGGAATGGCGCTTGCGGCGCCAGGCGGTAACCCAGGGCGAGCACCGCACAGCCACAGGCCTGCGCCAGCGAGCGGCATAAGCCATCGTGAGAATCCAGACTGCCCACGGTGTAACCGCCGCCATGCAAATAAAGCACGACCGGCTGAGGTGCAGGTGTATCGGCGGGCGAGCAATACAGACGCGCTGGCAAACCATGGCCATCGCGGGCAGGCAGCAGCAAGTGCTCGACCGGCATAGCCGGCGCACTGACCTTGAGCGCCTGCGAAGAGGCCTCGAACTCGTCGCGCGCCTGGGCGACGCCAAGCTCATGCAGCGCCGGCCGGCCCGCCTTGCGACCGTCATCAACCATATCGAGAAAGGCGCAAATATCCGGGTGCAACATGCTCACCTCGTTAAATAGTGTTCGGCTCATACCGGCACCTGCTCGCGCTGGGCGACCTGTGCGCAGCAGTGTTGGATCAGGCCCTGCAACTCCTGGCGATACAGCGCCATCAGTCGTTCGACCGTGGTGGTGCGCAACGTCCGACTGCTGAACAGACACCGCAGGGCCAGCTCACCGTCGTAGACCTGGCCGATGATCTCCAGCCAGTTGTTCAAAGGGGCGCTGGCGGCATAGGCATCGCCGGGGCGTTCCTGCAGCGGCGCAAACAGCGCCTTGTCATCGAAGCTCTGATCGAATTGCCCCAAGTAGTTGAACGTCACGCGTGGTTGCTGCCTGCCCGCCAGCACACGGCGGGTCTGCGCATCGCCGAGGTAGCGCAGCACGCCATGGCCGATGCCTTTATCCGGCACCCCGCGCAGCTGCTCGCGAGTGGCCAATACCGACTCGGCATAGCCGCCCTGCCCCGGCGTCAGACGCAAGGGGAACAGGCTGGTGAACCAGCCGAGCGTGCGGCTGTGGTCCAGGCCCTCGAAAATATCCTCGCGGCCATGGCCCTCCAGGCCGATCAGTACCGACTCGCTGCCACTGAAGCGACACAGCACGCGGCCAAGCGCCGTGAGCAGCAAATCGTTGATCTGCGTGCGGTAAGCCTCGGGGGCGACCTTCAGCAATTGCGCCGTCAGGTCACGGTCCAGCCGTAGCTGCACCTGCTGCATGTGCGCCACACGCTGACTGCCACGCGGGTTGTCCAGTGGCGGCTCACCCAGTCCCTCGGGTTCGGTCTGTTCGAGCCAGTACGGCAGTTCGGCCAACACACGTGGATGGGCGGCATACTCGCGCAAACTTTGCGCCCACGCTCGATAGCTGCTGGTGCGTGCATTGAAGCGCGGCGCCTGGCCGTTGCACAGTTGGCGATAGGCCTGTTGCAGATCTTCAAGCAGGATCCGCCAGGAAACGCCATCTATCCCCAAGTGGTGAGCGACCAGCAGCAGCCGTCGACTGCCATCGGCCAGTTCACTGTAAACCGCACGCAGCAAGCGCCCGCCAGCGATATCCAGACTGCGCTGGGCCTGATTGGCAATCGCCAGAGCGGCCTCGCTGTCCAGCGCATCACGCCGCCACAGCAATGGGTCGGCACGTAAACCGTCCTGCAGTTTACTCAACTCGCAATAACGCTGACGCCACTGGCCATCGTTGCCGCGCGCGAACGCCAGGCGCAGGCTGGCGTGCTCACCGAGCACCGCGTGCAAGGCGGCATCCAGCTGCTCCACGTCCAGCGCTTCGCGGCACTGCAACAGGATCGCCTGGTTGAAATGCTCAGGCGCCTGCAGATCCTGCTCGAACAACCACTGCTGGATCGGAATCAGCCCGAACGCTTCATCACCCACACTTTCGCTCGCCGCTTGCGGCTCGGCGGCGTCCGTTACAGTGTTGTCCTGGCCGCGCTCCAGCAGACCCGCAATGGTCTGGTACTGCAGCAGATCGCGCAGACGAATCTCCAGGCCCAGGCCCTCGGCCTGTCGCACCCGAGAGATCACCTGCAAGCTGAGAATCGAATCGCCACCCAGGTCGAAGAAATTGTCGTGGATGCCCACTTGTTCCACCTGCAGCACCGCCTGCCAGATCGCAGCCAGCACCTGCTCGGTGGCGTTGCGCGGCGCGACATAAGTGCCAGCGCTGTTCCACTGCGGCTCCGGAAGCGCTTTGCGATCCAACTTGCCGGCGGGCGACAACGGCATGCGTTCAAGCACCATCACCTGCACCGGCACCATGTAGTCCGGAAGCCGTGCACGCAGGTAACTGCGCACGTCGTCGCCACTGGACGCGACGCCCGGATGATTGACCACATAGCCGATCAGTTGCTTGCCGCTGTGCCCGTCGCGCGCCACCACCAGCGCCTCACGGACGTGCGGATGCTCTTGCAGACGCGCTTCGATTTCCCCGAGCTCGATACGGAAGCCGCGAATCTTCACCTGATGATCGATGCGTCCCACGTAGTCGATCACCCCATCGGCGCGACCACGCACCAGATCGCCCGTGCGATACAACCGCCCGCCCTCGCTGCTGAACGGATCAGCCACGAAGCGTTCGGCCGTCAGGTCCGGGCGCTGATGGTAACCGCGCGCCAGGCCTTCACCGCCGATGTACAGCTCACCCGCCACACCCAAGGGCACCGGGCGCAGCTGCGGGTCGAGGATATACAGCCGACGTGCACCGACACCTTTGCCAATCGGCGCATAGGCCGCGTCGCAGGCAGTGTTCGCGTCAGCCTTCCAGAGCAGCGGGGTGACCACTGTTTCGGTCGGTCCGTAACCGTTGGTGATCCAGCGTGGACGCAGCGCCCGTTTGGCCAGTTCGAAGCTGGCGTTCGGCACGGCATCGCCGCCAAAGCAGTAGATCCGCACCGGCGGCGGGTTGCCATCGCGCAAGGCGTGTTCGGCCAGTTGCTGCAAATAGGCCGGCGGGAAGGCGGCCACATCGATGCGCTGCTCATGCAACACGTCGTAGACCTGTTCGGGCGTCCACAACTCGTCGCCCCGCAGTACCAGGCTGCCCCCGTGCACCAGCGTGGTCAGCCAACGCTCGTGAGCACCGTCGAAGGCGAACGACATGAAGTGCAGCTCGCGTGTCGAGCGGTCCATCTCGTACAACTGACCAATTGCCGCGCAATGCATCGCCAGTGGACCGTGAGCCACACTGACGCCCTTGGGCTGCCCCGTGGAGCCAGAGGTGTAGATGATGTAAGCGAGGTTTTCCGGCGCAAGTTCTACCGACGGCAAATCGCCGCGCTCATCGCTCAGGTCGAGGTTGTCGAGCTCCAGGCACAGCACGCCCTGCGGCACCGGCAGGCGCTCACGCAGTCGGCTGTCGGTGATCAGCAGCGCAATCCCGGCATCGGCCATCTGGAACGCCAGACGCTCACGCGGATAATCCGCGTCCAGCGGCACATAGGCACCGCCCGCCTTGAGCACCGCCAGCAGGGCCAACGGAATCGACACGCCGCGTGGCAGCACCACCCCGACCCGCACCTCTGGCGCGATGCCCAGGCTGATCAACCGATGCGCCAGTTGATTGGAGCCAAGTTCCAGCGCCGCGTACTCAAGCTGTTCAGGTCCGCACAGCAAGGCGGTTGCGGAGGGACACGCGCGCGCCTGTTCGGCGATCGCCAGGTGCACCGGTTGCATCGCAGGCAAGGTCTGATGCGGACCACGGCAATTGCCCGAAGCGCTGCGATCGGCTTCGCTCAGGCACTGCAGATCGCCGATCAAGCGCGCCTGGCCGGCGACCATGGCGGCGAGTATCTGCTCCATGTTGGCGCGAATGCGCTCTACCGCCACCGCGTCGAAATGGCTGCGCAGGTACTGGTATTCAATCTCCAGGCCCTCGCCCACACGGATGGCCAGGTCCATCGGCACGTTGGTCACGTCTTTCAGGCTAAGCGCACCAAATTGCGGGCCGTCACCGCCGCGGCGCAGCGCTTCGTCCACCGGGTAGTTCTCGAACACGATAATGCTGTCGAACAACGCCTGACCGCTGTGGCCGGCCCACCGTTGAATGTCATACAAGGGGGTGTGCTCGAACTCGCGTACCTCAGCGTTGTAGGCCTGCAACTGGCGCAGCCATTCGCCCAGATCATCCTGAGCCTTGGGCGCCTGAGCGATCGGCAAGGTATTGATGAACAGGCCGAGCAAGCTATCGATACCCGGCAGCTGTGCCGGACGCCCGGCCACGGTGGCCCCGAACACCACTTGCTGCTGCCCTGTATAGCGTTGCAACAGCAACAACCAGGCGCTTTGCAGCAAGGTATTGAGGGTGACTCGCTGACTGCGCGCGTAAGACTTCAGACGCTCGGTAGCCGCGGCATCATAGTGGCTGTAGCTGAGGCCGTGGCCATCGCCCTCGGCCGGGCGCGACAGGGTGTCGGCCAGTAATGTCGGCTGCTGCACCAGCGCCAGCCGGTCACGCCAGAAGGCTTCAGCCGCCACGCTGTCCTGGCGCTGTAGCCAGCCGATGTAATCCGCGTAGCGCGCGCTGACCGCTGGCAGTTCGATGCCTGCATACAGTTGCAGCACCTCTTTGATCAGCTGCGCGCCGCTCCAGCCATCCATCAGCAAATGATGGGTGGTCCAGATCAATTGCTGACGACCGTCGCCCAGATCGATCAACGTCAGGCGCTGCAACGGCGGGCGGGCCAGGTCGAAACCTTCCAGACGATCCGCTTCGGCGAAGGCCACCACATCGTCTACATCGTCACGCAGACGCAACTGCGCCGGCGCCGTGGCATACACCACCTGCAAGGGTTCGCGCAGGCCGCTCTGCCAGATGAACCCACTGCGCAAGGTGTCGTGGCGAACCACGGCGTGGCTCCACGCCTGGGCAAAGCGCGCGCTGTCGAGGCCTTCGACCGGCACGCTGATCTGATTGACGTAAAGTCCCGATCCCGGATTGTCCAGCGCGTGGAACAGCATGCCTTGCTGCATGGGTGACAGCGGGTAAAGATTCTCGACCTGAGCCAAGTCCAGTCCGAGCGTTTCGATCTGCCCGGCTTCCAGCCGCGCCAGTGGGAACAGTCCCGTTTGCACCGACTCCGCCGGGCTGAGGCGGCTCGCCGCTGGCGCGACCACGGCCGTGATCACCTGCGCCAACTGGGCCACGGTCGGGTGCTCGAACAGCTGTCGCGGGCTGAGTTGCAGACCCGCCTGGCGGGCACGTCCGGCCAGCTGGATAGAGACGATGGAGTCGCCGCCCAATTCGAAGAAGTTGTCGTCGATACCCACCTGCTGCAAACCCAGTACGTGCTGCCAAAGCTCGGCCAAACGCCGTTCCAGCTCGTTACGCGGCGCCTGGTAGCGTTGCTGCAGGCTGCTGAAATCCGGGTCTGGCAAGGCCTTGCGGTCGAGCTTGCCGTTGGGCGTCAGAGGCATGCGCGACAGCACCATCACTTGCGCCGGCACCATGTAATCAGGCAGTTCGGCCTGCAACGAGGCGCGCAACACCTCGGCCCTCGGAGCGGGTTCGCCGTCGGCCACGACGTAGCCCAGCAGTTGTTTGCCCAGAGGTGTTTCGCGGGCAATGACCACCGCCTCCCGTACCCCGTGGCACGCCAGCAGGCACGACTCGATCTCGCCCAGTTCGATCCGAAAGCCTCGCACCTTGACTTGATGGTCGATACGCCCGCAGTACTCCAGCACACCGTCCTCACTCCAGCGCGCCAGATCGCCAGTGCGGTACATGCAACCGCCGTGTGCATCGAAAGGGTCCGCCACGAAGCGCTCGGCACTCAGCCCGGGGCGCGCATGATAACCCCGCGCCAGGCCGTCGCCGGCAATGTATAGCTCGCCCGCGACACCCGCTGGCAGGGGTTGCAGCGCAGCGTCCAGCACGTACAGGCGGGTATTGGCGATCGGCTTGCCAAGCAGCGCCCGGCCCCCACGCGGGATGCGCCACGCCGCTGACCAGATGGTGGTTTCGGTCGGGCCGTAGAGGTTCCACAATGCGTCCGCCTGGGCGCTGAGTACGGCCGCCAGTTCGACCGACAGCGCCTCGCCGCCGCAGAAGAAGCGGCAGCCCTGCAAGCGCGAAAAATCTTCGTGGGCGCTGAGCAGCGTCCAGGTCGACGGTGTCGCCTGGATCACCGTCACGCCCTTCTCCAGCGCGGTGGCCAGCAGTCTTGCCGGGTCACGGGCGCAGTCACGATCCACCAGTTGCACGCTGCCCCCCACCAACAACGGCAGGTACAGCTCCAGGGCGAATATATCGAAAGACAATGACGTCAGCGCCAGCACGCGGTCGCGGGCTGTCACGCCCGGTTCCCGAGCCATGCTCGACAGGAAGTTGACCACCCCGCCATGCCGCACGGCAACGCCTTTGGGCTTGCCCGTGGAGCCAGAGGTGTAGATCACATAGGCCAGATCGTCGACGCTCACCGGTCGCTGGCGTTCGTCTGCGCTCAAGTCCTGCTCGGCAAGGCTGTCGAGCTGTGCCCAGTCGCGATCCAGGCACAATACCTGCGCTTGGCTCTCCGGCAGTTCGCTCAACAAATGCTGCTGGGTCAACAGCAAACGCGCCCCGCTGTCAGCCAGCATGTGCGCCAGACGCTCCGTGGGAAACTCCGGGTCCAGAGGCACATAGGCGGCACCCGCCTTGAGCACCGCCAGCAACGCTACCGGCAAGTGCACGGTGCGTTCCAGCGCGACCCCTACGGCACAGTCCGGGCCGGCACCCTGAGCGCGCAGCCAGCGAGCCAGCCGATTGGCGCGGGCGTTCAACTGCCCGTAGTCCAGTTGGCTATGGCCGTCGTCCAGTGCCACGGCAGCGGGATCGAGCGCAGTCTGTCGTTCGATCAACTGATGCAGGCAGGCTTGACGCGGGTAGTCCATGGCACTGGCATTGAAATCACCCAGCACGCGCTGACGTGCGCCGTTGTCCAGCAAGCCGATCTCACCCAGCGGCTGGCGACCGTCGGCACAGAACTGCCACAGCAGGTGCAGCAGTTGGTCACCGATGGCTCGCACCGTGTCCGTCTTAAAATGACTGCAGCGGAAGTCGAAGTTCAAGCGCAGGCGCTCACCCTGGGCGACCATCAGCGTCAACGGATAATTGGTGTTTTCCTGCGCCTGCATGCCGGAAAAACTCAGCCCGCCCGGGGCCTGACGCAAGGCCTCGGCGACCGGGTAGTTTTCAAAGACCAGCAAGCTGTCGAACAGTGCCTCGCCGCCTTGAGCGAAGGCGCGCTGGAGGCGGCTCAGCGGGGTGTGTTCGTGTTCGCGCAGTTGCAGATTCTGCACCTGCAAGGCCTGCAGGTAATCTGCCAGCGGTTGTTCGGCACGCAGGCTGACCACCACCGGCAGGCTGTTGATGAACAGGCCCAATTGCTGTTCGATCCCGGCCAGCTCGGCCGGACGCCCCGCCACCGTAGCCCCGAAGACCACCGTCGCCTGGCCGCTGTAGCGGTGCAGCAACAACGCCCAGGCCGCCTGCACGACCGTGTTGACGGTGACCTTGTGCTGCCGCGCGAAGGCACCCAGGCGTTCGCCCTGCTCCAGAGTCAACACGCGTTGCACCTGGCCGAAACCGTCCAGTGCAGTGCTCGGTGGCACGCATTCGGCCAACCGCGTTGGCGCCTCCAGTGGCGCCAGTTGGGTCTGCCAGAACGCCTCGCTGGCGGCCGCATCGCGTCCCTGCAGCCACTGGATGTAATCACGGTAATGGCCGCTGGACGCGACGGCTTCTCCGGCGTAGCGCTGCAACACTTCAGCGAACAGCTGAGCGTTGCTCCAGCCATCCATCAAGATATGGTGGTGGGTGTAGATCAAATGATGCCGCCGCTCATCACAACGCACCAGCACCAGCCGCAACAATGGCGGTTCATCCAGGGCGAAACCGGCGGCGCGCTGCGCTTGCGCCAGTTCATCCAGCGCGCTGGCCTGATCGTCGCGATGGCGCCAGTCAAGCACCTCCAACGGCAGTTCCAGGTGGCGATGAATCAACTGCAGCGGTTGCTCCAGTCCCTCCCAGAGGAAGCTCGCCCGCAGGTTATCGTGGCTGTCCAGCGCCGCCTGCCAGGCAGCGCGAAATTGCTCGGCGTCGACACCGTCGATGTCGACGCGCAGTTGGTTGACGTAAACCCCGCCCTCGTTTTCATACAAGGCATGGAACAACATACCCTGTTGCATGGGGGCCAATGGATACAGGTCTTCGATCTGCCGCGCGGCCATCGGCAGGGCGTCAAGCTGCGCCTGCCCTACCTCTGCCAAGGGGAAATCGGACGGCGTCACACCGCCGGCGTCGTCTTCCAGGCACAGGGCGATCAAGCCCTGCAACTGCTCGACATATGTCTGCGCCAGCGCTTCGATGGCGCCGTCATCGAACATGGCGGCGCTGTACGTCCAGCGCAGGCTCAACCGGCCGCCGAAGACCTGGCCGTCGACGCTCAACCAGTTGCTCAGCGCGCCATCGGCATCGCGGTTGGCGCCGGATTTTTCGCTGGCAGGCTGAAACAAGGCATCGCCGCCAAAACTGTGATCGAACTGCCCCAGGTAGTTGAACGTGACCCGCGCTTGCGGCAGGTCGGCCAGGCGTTGCCCTTCGCCACCCAGATAGCGCAGCAGACCGTAGCCCAGGCCACGCTCAGGTACGCCACGCAACTGTTCCTTGACCGACTTCAGCGTGGCCAGCGGATCGGCACCGTTGTGCAGGCGCAAGGCGAACAGGCTGGTGAACCAGCCAACCGTGCGGCTCAAGTCGAGGTCGTCGAACAAGGCTTCGCGGCCATGCCCTTCGAGCTGCACCAGCGCCGATGCCTCGCCCGTCCAGGCGCACAGGCTGCGGGTCAGCGCGCTGAGCAGCAGGTCGTTGACCTGGGTGCGATAGACCGCAGGCGCCTGTTGCAACAGGACGGTGGTGGTGGCGGCGTCCAGTTCGACACTATGGGTGCGCGCGTGGCGCGCGCTCAGGCTGGCGTGTGGATCACGCGCGGGTAAATCGCCGCTGGGGCCCTGCAGGCTGGTTTGCCAATAGCTCAACTGCGCACCCAGTTGGGCGCTGGTGGCATGCTCGGTCAACCGCTCGGCCCATTGCTGAAACGAGCTGCTGCGCGGCGGCAGTTGCACCTTGGCCGCGCTGGCCAGTTGTCGGTAAGCCGTCTGCAGATCTTCGAGCAGCACCCGCCAGGACACACCGTCCACCACCAGGTGATGAATCGCCAGCAGCAGGCGCTGACTGCCATCGGCCATGTCCACCAGCAGCGCCCGCAACAGCGGGCCTCGGCTCAGGTCGAGGCTGCGCTGGGCGGCTTCGCAATGCATCAGCAATTGCTCGGCATCAGTGGCCTGACGCGTCCACAGCAGTTCGGGGTCCTGCGTATAGGCGGCATACTCGGCGCTGCTCGGGTCATTGCCGAAGCGCAGGCGCAAACCGTCATGCCACTCGCATACATGCCCCAGGGCGCGCGCCAGCAAGGCGCTGTCCAGCGGTTGCGCGCAACCGAGCAGCACGGATTGGTTCCAATGGGCGCGGCGTGGCAAATGCTGCTCGAAGAACCAGTGCTGGATGGGCAACAATGGCGTGCGGCCGCTGGCCGGTACCTGCACCACCGCCACACTGTCATCCTGGCGGGCGACGCTAGCCAGGGCTTTGAGGGTCTGGTGCAGGAACAGGTCTTTGGGGCTCAGTTGCAGGCCAGCCTGGCGGGCACGGCTGACCACCTGAATCGACACGATCGAATCGCCGCCCAACTCAAAGAAATTGTCGTCGATACCCACCCGCTCGATACCCAGCACGGACTGCCAGATCGCTGCCAGGAGGCCCTCGCGTTCATCACGCGGGGCCTGATACGCCTTCTGTTGCTGGCTGAAATCAGGCGTCGGCAACGCTTTTCGATCCAGCTTGCCGTTAGGCGACAGCGGCATGGCAGGCAGCACCAAAATCTGCGCGGGCACCATGTATTCCGGCAGGTGCTCGAGCAACTCGCGGCGCAGGCTCTCGCCCTCGCTGTGCGCCACCACGTAGCCCACCAGTTGCTTGCCTTGCCCGGTGTCGCGGGCGATGACCACGGCTTCTTCGACCGATTCCAGTCCTTGCAGGCGCGCTTCGATCTCGCCCAGTTCGATACGCAGGCCGCGGATCTTCACCTGGTGGTCGATACGCCCGACGTACTCGATGGCGCCGTCGACGCGCCAGCGAGCCAGGTCGCCGGTGCGATACAGGCGCTCGCCAGTACCGAACGGATCGGCCACGAAGCGCTCGGCGGTCAGCCCTGGGCGCAGGTGATAACCCCGCGCCAGACCCACACCACCGATGTACAACTCGCCCGCCACGCCTTGCGGCACCGGCTCCAGGAAACCGTCGAGGATGTACAGACGCAGGTTGTCGATCGGTCGGCCGATCGGCACTTGATGCCGCTCGTTTTCTTCATCGCAGGCCCAGTAGCTG
>CAJCIO010000136.1 GCA_903970465.1 Gammaproteobacteria bacterium | reverse complement strand
GGAATGGCCCCCGCGCGCCGATGATGTGGCAGCGGCTGTTGCCCGGGTGCTCGTCCAGCGTGCGCAGAGTCCAGAACTGTCCCTCGGGAATCTCGTGCAGGTACTGCAGCGGTTCGCGGCCCAGGGTGAAGAAGGGCCGCTTGAAGGGCCGCAGCGCGGTGGTCAGTCCGCGCCAATCGGCGAAGGGCCGCCAGTCATCGTCTGTCGCCGGTTGCCAGTCCGGTCGCCGCAGGGCCCAGCACTCGATGCCTGCCAGGCTCGCCGACGCCGCTGCATTGGCGCTCATCTTCGCGGCGTAAGGATGGGTGGCATCGATCAGCAGGGTGATGCCTTCGCGGCGGATGAAGGCAGCCAGGCCTTCGGCGCCACCATAGCCGCCGACGTGCAGCTGGCAATGCAGATCGGTGGGCACTCGCCCGACGCCGGCCAGGCTGTAGATATGCGGCGGGCCTAAGGTCCGGGCAATGGCGAGTGCTTCGTTGACACCGCCGAGCAGCAGAATGCGCTTCATGTCGCGACCCCGGCGGTACCCACGATGCCACCTTGGCGATCGATGGCGAAGACTTCGACCTGCACACTGGCGGGCACCACGCTGCAGGCGAAGGCACGGGCATGACGGCACACCTCGTCACCCAAGGCGATGCCAGCGGCGCTGGCCATCGCTAAAGCCTGCTGGCTGGTATTGGCCCCGCGTATCGCCTGTTGCAGCGCGTCGTCGGCGCCGATCGCAGCGGCCCATTGCGCCAACTGCGGCAGGTCGATGCTCGAATGGCGGCTGTGCAGATCCATGTGCCCGGCGGCCAGTTTGCTGATCTTGCCGAAGCCGCCGCAAAGGCTGAGCTTGGCGACCGGCACCTTGCGCAAGTGCTTGAGCACGGCACCGACGAAGTCACCCATCTCGATCAAGGCGATGTCGGGTATCTGGTAGATCCGGCGCATGGTGTCTTCGCTGGCGTTGCCGGTGCAGGCGGCGATATGGTCGTAGCCATTGGTGCTGGCGACATCGATGCCTTGATGAATCGAGGCGATGTAGGCCGCGCAGGAAAACGGCCTGACGATGCCGCTGGTGCCAAGGATCGACAAACCGCCGAGAATGCCCAGGCGCGGGTTCATGGTTTTCAGGGCCAGCGCGGCGCCGTCCTTGACGTTGAGGGTGATTTCGAAGCCGCCGCGATAACCGCATTCGGCAGCCAGGCGTGTCAAGTGTTCGCTCATCATCCGTCGAGGCACGGGATTGACAGCGGGCTCGCCGACGCCCAGCACCAGGCCCGGGCGGGTTACCGTACCGACCCCTTCGCCCGCAACAAAGATTACGCCGGGCGCCGGGAGCAGACGCACGCGGCTGAACAGCAGGGCGCCGTGGGTGACGTCCGGATCGTCGCCGGCATCCTTGATCGTGCCGGCTTCTGCGCCCTCATCCAGCAAGCGGCAGAACTCCAGGCGCAGGGTCACCTGCTTGCCCTTGGGCAGGACAATGTCGACGGCGTCCAGGGACTCGCCCAGCAGCAGCAAGCGCGCTGCCGCCAGACTGGTGGCGGTGGCGCAGGTGCCGGTGGTCAGGCCGCTGCGCAGTGGCGCCGGTTGCTCGGCGGTCTCGTCACGCATCATGGCTTTTGGTCAGGTCGAGCACGGTGATGGGCAGCGCCTGGCGCCAGGTGTCGAACTCGCCCAGCGGTTGCGCCTGAGCGATGTGCAGGCGAGTGAGGTCACCGCCGTATTGCCCCCGCCATTGCATCAGCGCCGCTTCGCTTTGTAGGGTGACGGCATTGGCCACCAGCCGACCGCCTGGTTTGAGTGCGGCCCAGCAGGCTTCGAATACCCCGGCGCGGGTCACGCCGCCGCCGATGAAGATCGCATCCGGCGCTTCCAGGCCGTGCAGTGCAGTGGGGGCGCGGCCACGGACCAGTTGCAGACCCGGCACGCCAAGGGCCTCGCGGTTGTGTTCGATAAATGCCTGACGGCTTTCGTCGGCTTCGATCGCCAGGGCGCGACAGCTGGGGTGGGCGCGCATCCATTCAATACCGATGGAGCCGCAGCCGGCGCCGACGTCCCACAGCAGCTCGCCGGGCTGCGGAGCCAGGCGAGCGAGGGTCACGGCGCGGATGTCGCGCTTGGTCAACTGGCCGTCATGGCGAAAAGCGTCGTCGGGCAGCCCGGCCAGGCGCGAGCGGCGCGGTGCGGTCACGGCAGCGCGGCAATCGATGGCGACGACATTGAGGTCGGCGGCCAACGCATCGCCCCAGTCTGCGGCCAAGGCGCCGTAGCGTTTTTCCAGTGGGCCGCCGAGATGCTCCAGTACGGTCATCTGGCTGGGACCGAAGTGGTGGTCGCGCAGCAACTCGGCGATCGCCCGCGGGCTGCTGCCGTCGTTGCTCAGCACCAGGAGGCGCACGCCGTTGGCCAAGTGTGCCGTGAGTGCACTCAGTGGTCGGGCCACGACAGAAATGATCGGTGTGTCTTGCAGCGGCCAGCCCAGGCGGGCCGCAGCCAAAGCGCAAGAAGACGGCGCTGGCAGCGTCAGCATCTGCTCGGCCGGCACCTGGCGCGCGAGGCTGGCGCCGACGCCGAACAACATCGGATCGCCGCTGGCCAGCACGCACACCGGCTCGCCCTTGAGCGCCAATACGGGTTCGAGGCTGAAGGGCGACGGCCAGTCGAGGCGCTCGGCACGCAGGCAGTGGGGCAGCAATTGCAGCTGTCGCGGCGCGCCGACGATGCGCGTCGCGCCGAGCAGCGCGCGCCGTGCCTGTTTGCCCAGGCCGGCAAAGCCGTCTTCACCGATCCCCACCACGGTCAGCCAGGGCAACATGAATATTCCTCATAGCGTTCAATTCCGACGGGCAGACTTTTCATGCCGTCGGCCAAAGCAGGCATAATACCGCGCCTTCACCCGCGAAGCGCTTTTTGACGAATTTGGGTATTCCTTTGCACGCGCCATTCCCGGCCCGCCCGCCGCTGCCTGCTGTACGCCCCTCGGCCTGTCCGGGGTTGCTGCGTATCGTCCAGGCGCTGGATGGCGGCATCTGCCGCATCAAGCTGCCCGGAGGCCTGCTGACGGCGGATCAGGCCGAGGCGGTGGCGAACGCGGCGCAGGTGTATGCCGGCGAGGTTATCGAAGCCACCAACCGCGCCAATCTGCAGATTCGCGGCATCGTCGGCGAGCATGGGGCGTTGGTCGAAGCGTTGTTGACAGCAGGGCTGGGGCCCCGACAGGCGGCCGGCGATGACGTGCGCAACGTGCTGCTGAGCCCGGCTGCCGGGCTCGACCCTCAGCAGTTGCTGGATGTCAGGCCGCTGGCCGCGCAGCTACTTGCCAGCCTCGAACAGGAACCGCGATTGCATGCCCTGTCGGCCAAGTTCGCGATTCAGCTCGATGGCGGCGAGGCGCTGGCGATGCTCGAGCATCATCACGATGTGTGGCTGTCGCCGGTGATCATCGACGGTGCAGGCTGGATGGCCTTCGGGCTGGCCGGTTGTCCGGGCCATGATCCGGCATTGGGCGCCGTGCCGGCGAGTAACGCGCACGCCTTGGTGCTGGCAGTGCTGGATGCCTTTCTGGTCCGTGCAACAGCTGAGCAGCATCGCTTGCGGGATCTCCTCGAGGGGACCAGCGCTGCCGGGTTTGTCGACGATCTGGCTGCACAACGCCGCGACCTTGGCATTCGGTCCGTGGATTTCCACCGTGCGCCCATCACCGCAACGCCGATCGGCGTGCACGCTCAGTATCAACCCGGCCACAGCCTGGTCGTCGCTGGCGCCGCCCTTGGCCGTCTCGACGCCGAGCAGCTTCGCGGCGCCGCAGGCCTGGCGCGGCGACTGGGCGACGGCACCCTGCGCATCACGCCCTGGCAAGGCCTGTTGCTACCCGGTATTGCCAGCGCCGATGCGGCCACGGTGCAGCTGGCACTAGCGGCCTTGGGTTGGCTGGTCGACCCGGCTCAACCCCTGGCCTCGCTGATCGCCTGTACCGGTTCGAGCGGTTGCGCCAAGGGGCTGGCTGACACCAAGGCTGATGCGCACCGCCTGGCGGCCACTTTGCTCGAACCCGCCGCCGTGCACCTGAGCGGTTGTGCCCGCTCTTGCGCCGCCGCCCATGTGGCGCCGGCCACCCTGTTGGCCGTGGGCAACGGCTATTACGATCTTTATCTGCGCGATGCAACGCTGCCCGGTTTCGGCGCGCTGCAGGCCACCCATATCACTGTGCAGGAAGCTGGCGCCTTGCTGGATGCCCGCTCACGGAGCAATACCCATGATTGATTACATCCGCGACGGTCAGGAGATCTATCGCAACTCTTTCGCCATCATCCGCGCCGAAGCCGACCTGAGCGGCATTCCGGCCGATCTCGAGAAGCTCGCCGTGCGGGTGATTCACGCCTGCGGCATGGTCGAAGTGGTGGCGGACTTGCGTTTTTCGCCAGGTGCCGGCAAGGCTGGACGTGATGCCATTGCCGCTGGCGCACCGATTCTGTGCGATGCGCGGATGGTTGCCGAGGGCATTACCCGTGCACGTTTGCAAGCCAACAACGAGGTGATCTGCACCCTCAAGGACGACAGCGTCCCTGAGCTTGCCCGTGAACTGGGCAATACGCGTTCGGCAGCCGCTCTGGAATTGTGGCGCCCGCACCTGGCCGGCAGCGTGGTGGTGATCGGCAACGCGCCAACGGCGCTGTTCTATCTGCTGGAAATGATCGACGCCGGAGCGCCCAAGCCCGCGCTGATTCTGGGCTTCCCGGTAGGCTTCGTCGGCGCAGCGGAATCCAAGGCGATGCTCGCGGCAGACAGCCGTGGTGTGCCGTTCGTGGTGGTCAATGGCCGCCGGGGTGGTAGCGCCATGGCCGCCGCCGCCGTCAACGCTCTGGCCACGGAGGTCGAATGATGTCGAGTGATGTCGCCAAGCGTGGTCGTTTGCTGGGACTGGGCGTCGGCCCGGGCGATCCTGAGCTGATCACGGTCAAGGCGCTACGGCTGCTGCGTGAATCGCCGGTGATTGGTTACTTCGTCGCCAAGGGCAAAAAAGGCAACGCCTTCGGCATCATCGAAGGCCACCTGCAGCCGGCCCAAACGTTGCTGCCGCTGGTCTATCCGGTGACCACCGAGGTACTGCCCCCGACGCTGTCCTATGAGCAGGTCATCAGCGATTTCTACGACGAGGCGAGTGCTCAGGTGGCCGCGCATCTGGATGCCGGTCGCGATGTGGCGGTGATTTGCGAGGGCGATCCGTTTTTCTACGGCTCGTACATGTACTTGCACGATCGCCTGGCCGAGCGCTACGACGCCGAGGTAATCCCCGGAGTCTGTTCGATGCTCGGGGGCGCTTCGGTGCTGGGTGCGCCGCTGGTGTATCGCAATCAGAGCCTGTCGGTGCTGTCCGGCGTGCTGCCCCATGACGATCTCAAGCGCCGTCTGGCCGATGCCGACGCGGCGGTGATCATGAAACTGGGGCGCAATTTCCACAAGGTGCGGGCGGTACTCACCGAGTTGGGGTTGGCAGGGCGGGCGCTGTATGTCGAGCGCGCAACCATGGGCAACCAGAAAATCGTCGCGCTGGACGAGGTCGATCCGATGTCGTCGCCTTATTTCTCGCTGATCATCGTCCCGGGTGAGCGGTGGCAGGGGTGATGAGGCCTGCGATTATTATTCTGGGCAATGGTGCGCTGGCGACTGCACAGCGCCTGAAAGGACTTTATCCACAGGCGCAGATTCATGGCCTGGCCGGGCGCGTCGAGGCTGTCGATGTGCTGTACAGCGATTTTGGCGCCGCCCTGCGCGCGCTGTATCAAAGCGCTACGCCGATCATCGCCCTGTGCGCGGCCGGCATCGTCATTCGCAGCCTGGCCAGCGTGTTGCTGGAAAAGGGCGCCGAGCCGCCGGTGCTGGCCGTTGCCGAAGACGCCAGCGCAGTGGTGCCCCTGCTGGGTGGGCTGGCGGGGGTCAATGTCATGGCGCGGGCGATTGCCGAGCACTTGCAGGTCGATGCAGCGATCACCACCAGCGGCGAATTGCGCTTCGGCACCTGCCTGCTCAATCCGCCCGAGGGTTACGTCTTGGGGGATCTGGGTCAGGGCAAGCGCTTTGTTTCCGATCTGCTGGCGGGCGAGTCGGTCAGGGTCGAGGGCCAGGCGCCCTGGCTGGCCGACGCGCGTCTGCCGTTGGATGACCAGGCACGGCTGACCATCCGCGTGGCCAGCCAGACCCACGCACCCGTGGCAGATGAGTTGTTGATCTATCCGCGCAACGTACTGGTAGCCGTGAGTGCCGAGGCCGACGATATCGTCGCGACAGTCATTCAGGCCCTGCAGTCGGCCGGGTTGGCGATGCCGGCACTGGCGTGCCTGTTGGCGGCTGATACGCAGATGGCCGATGAGTCCCTGCACGCTGCCGCACTGGCACTCGATGTACCCTTGCGTTTTACCGCCGCTGGGCACCCTGGCCAATTGGTCGAGCACGCCTTGGGGTTGACCGCGTTGCAGGTCGGCGCGCACTGCGCGGTTGGTGTCGCCGCGCTGCCGATCGAGATCGCTTCTGTCGGCCGGGTGCGCGGCCGTCTCGCGGTCATTGGTCTGGGGCCAGGCGCTGCCGAGCTGATGGTGCCGGCGGTCAAGGCCGAGCTGACGCGCGCTGACGATGTACTCGGGTACGAGACCTATGTGCGCATGGCCGGACCCTTCCGGGCCGATCAGGTGCTGCACTGCACTGATAATCGTGAAGAAATGCAGCGCGCCCGGCATGCTTTCGAACTGGCCGCGCAAGGCCGCTCGGTGGTGGTGGTGTCGTCGGGTGATCCTGGGGTGTTCGCCATGGCCGCTGCGGTGCTTGAAGCACTGCACGAAGCGGATCGCCCGGAATGGCATCAGGTCGATCTGCAAATGCTGCCGGGGGTGTCCGCTTCGCTGGCGACTGCCGCGCTGGCCGGTGCGCCGCTGGGGCATGATTTCTGCGTGATGTCGCTGTCGGATAATCTCAAGCCGTGGTCGATCATCGAGACGCGCCTGGAGCTGGCCTGTCAGGCGGATCTGGCGCTGGCCTTCTACAACCCGATCTCCAGGGCGCGGCCGCTGCAACTGGGCAAGGCGCTGGAGATTGTCCGTCGCCATCGCGCGCCGCAGACGCCGGTGACCTTGGGCCGTGATGTCGGGCGTCCGGGGCAGCGTTTGATTATCACCACGCTGGGCGAGCTGACGGTGGATCAGGTCGATTCGCGGACGATGGTGCTGGTCGGCTCGTCGACCACCTGCACCTTCGCCAAGGCCGATGGCGGGCAGTGGGTCTACACCCCGCGGTGGTACCCGCACAAGCCGGGATGAATTGCCTGCGAGGGAAACCCTTACCGATTCATCGGTGAGGCGGGTCTCTATACCTTGAGGTTGTCGCGCTGCAAAGCGCGACTTACTGCCTAACTACCTCAAGGATTCGATTCATTATGGATATTCAAGAACGCGTACAGCTGCTCTCCAACCTGGATGTCGTAGTACCGGCTGCCCCGGCGATGCTCATGGGCCGCAACACTCCTGCACCGGAGCCGATCACAGGCACCGGTGAGTGTGGTCTGATCGTCGACTCTGCCATGCACGGCTGCATCGACGGCCTGACCGTTGCCAATAAATATGCTGTGGTCAATTCGCAACTGCTGGCGGAACGCGCAGCCAGCGCCAAGTTCGATAACGAGACTCAGCCCAAGGAGTGGTTCAAGCTGTATCTGGACGTGCTGCGTATCTGCGGTTGGACTACTCAAGGCAGCGAATTCAGCACTTACAGCAGCGCGCAGATAGACCAGACCGTCGAGCAAGTCACCCTGTCGATCATTCGTTCGCTGGGCGGCGGTAATGCCAACGCTTATTGCCGCGTGATTGCCAACTCGTTCACCGCGTTGCGTGCCAACGCCCGTGTCAGCAGCCGCTTCCATGCCAGCACCACCAAGTCCGGTACGGCCAAGTTCCGCATCCTGCCATGCATGCAGACTGCAGACGAGCACGTGGTCATGGTGCTGACCTCGATGCAAGCCGCGACCAAGGACACTCATGTGAAGACTGAAGTGCCAGGGCGCTTCTGGGAGCGGACTGTCGAGCAGACCGACATTCGCTACGCGGCCGCCGAGTGCATGCTCAACATGCGCGTCTATAACGGTGCCAAAGCGCAGATCGAGCAGAAGCTGGCGGGTAACACCGCGAGCCTGATCGACGCTCTCGATCTGGGTTGATCGTGTTGCGCCAGTTCGGCAATCCGCCGAACTGGCGTTTTTACGAGACTGTTTAGGGGGCTTTATGTCCGATCAAACGCTGCGGGTCGAGGCCGTTGCTTCGACCATTTTGTTGAGCGCGCAGAGTTCGTGTGAGTCATCTCTGATCGATCTGCGTCCTGGGTTATTGGCGGCGCAGTTGAGTGCTCACAAGCTCTGTAGCGCCAGTGGTGAGCACCACCGTTGGCAGAAAGAGTTTGGACGAGTACTGGCTTTGCTGGGCTGGCGTCAAGCTATCAACGAAAAACGTGATGCTCTCATGCAAGGCCGCAAGGGCTGGGTCGTCCACGAAATGCTGGCGCGAGGGATTGCCAAACAGTGTCCTGCGCAATGGGCACTGCCCATCAAACAGGCCATGGCCAAGGTGGCTGCGGCACCCGAGGACTGCGCGGCTGTGCGGGTCTTGCGTGCCTATGGCTGGCACGGCACCGGGCTCAATCTGCAGGTGGCGTTGCTCGACACCAATGGCAGCCTGACCACCTTTGGCATTCGTTTCAAGGCTCACGATGCGGTCCCTGCGCAATGGCTGAGCCATCGCTTTCAGCCGTCTGTGGCCAACCCCATACTGCATACCCGTGTGACGGGGTCCCAGTTCTCCAGTGCGTTGTATGAGCCTGTGGTGCAGGGCCTGAAAACGCGGTTAGGTGACCGCCTTCATACGGATATCGCTGCATTTTAGGCGCACGCGTGGCAAGGCCTTATGGGTTTTCAGACACTGGGTCATGACGCCCTTGCTTCAACCGATTGAAATCCCATTGTGAGCGTCAGCCTTGCTGGCTTTCGCTTTGGCGAGTGTCCCGCTGCGCCACCCAGTGTTCGATCACCTCGCGCAACTGCGACAGCTCCACCGGCTTGGCCATGTGACCATCCATGCCGGCCAGGCGCGCGCGCTCCTTGTGCTCGCTGAGGATATGCGCGGTCAGGGCGACCACGGGGGTACGCACTCGTTGATGGCCCATTTCCCAGGCACGCAGCTGCGCGGTGGCACTGAAGCCGTCAAGGATGGGCATTTCGCAATCCATCAACACCAAGTCGTAACGCTGGGACTTCATGGCTTGCAGGGCTTCCTCGCCGTTGCTGGCGGTGTCGGGCTGCAGATTGAGCTTGCCGAGCATGCCGCGGATGACTTTGGTGGAAATGGTGTTGTCTTCGGCCACCAGGATGCGAAAGTCATTTGGCACGTCGGGGGCCGACGCCACCGGCAGGTACGTCGAGAGTTCGGGTGGTGGTGCACTGTGGCGCTGCGCCAGTTCATCGGCCAGGGTCGTGCGCAGCGTATAGCCAGCCACCGGTTTGGCGAGGATGCGTTTGATCCCGGCGTTGCGGGCGATGATCTTGCTGGGGGCGTTGCTGATGCCGGTCAGCATGATCACCAGAATGTCGTGATTCAGGCTCGGGTCTTCTTTGATCTTGGCCGCCAGTTGCATGCCGGTCATGCCGGGCATGTTCTGGTCCAGCAGCACCACGTCGAAGTAGTCCCGCAGATGCGCCTTGGTGCGCAGCAGGGCCAGGGCTTCCTTGCCCGAGGCTACGGCACTGACGTTCAAACCCCAGGCGCTGCATTGCTGCACCAGCACTTTGCGGCACGTGTCGTTGTCGTCGACCACCAGCACCCGCGCGTCGCGCAGCGACCCATCGAGATCGGACGGCGCCTGCTCGAGGCGCAGTGGGTCCAGCGGCAGGGTCAGCCAGAAGGTACTGCCTTGCTGGCTGCCCGTCTTGATGCCGAATTCGCCTTCCATGAGCATGATCAACTGCCGCGCAATCACCAGCCCCAGGTGCCCACCCAGCGTGTTGCTGGCCAGTAGGTCCTGGCTGCGCAGTTCGGTATGCAACAAGGCGTCGCGCTCGGCATCAGGTAACGGCTCGCCGCTGTCCTGCACGGCAATCCGCAGACGCGGCTGGCCGGCGCGCTGATCCAGTGCCACCACCAGCAATACTTCGCCTTGTTCGGTCTTGCGCAGCGCGTTGTCGAGCAAACTGAGCAGGGCCTGGCGCAAGCGCGTTGGGTCGCCGCTGATCACCCGTGGCACCTGCGGCTGGGTAAAGCTGATGAGCTCGACGTTCTGCTGCTCGGCTTTGGCGCGGAAGATGTTCAGGCAGTCCTCGATCAACGCATTGAGATCGAACTGCACGTCGTCGAGCTCGATCTGCCCGGACTCGATCTTGGAGATGTCGAGGATCTCGTTGATCAAGGTCAGCAACTCGTTGCCGGCGCTGTGAATCGTCTGCACGTAATCGCGCTGGTTGACCGACAGCGGCGTACCCAGGAGCAATTCGGTCATGCCCAGCACGCCATTCATCGGGGTACGTATTTCGTGGCTCAGGGAGGCAAGGAATTCTGCTTTTGCGTTGATTTCAGCGGTGCTGGCGGCCAGTTCGCGACTGGCGCTCGCGCGGTCCTGGTTGATGCCACGCAGGCGCTCGCCCAAGGCCACATTGAGAATGGTGCCGGAGACCACGGCAAAACCGACCAGAGTGAAGATTAGCCATTGCGTCGGGGTGCGGGTCAGGCCCAGCAGGGCGGGCACCACCACCAGGATGGCCAGATTGACCAGCAGCATGGCGAGAGTAAACAGCCGCGCCGGCCGGTAGCCCGCTTGCCAGTGCCAACCGGCGATCAACAGTATGGTCACCGAGCCCATGCCGACGAAGCCGTAGGTCATGAGGTTCATGGGCAAGGCATCGATGAACAGCAACAGCAGACTGCCGACGCCGATCAATAGTATTTCGGCATACAGCAGTCGAGTCAGGGGCGGATGATTGCGCGGCGTAAAGAAACGCTGAGTGAACATCAGTGCGCAAATCACCGCCAGCAACATGGTGACGTAGGCTGCTGGCGTTTGCGCCGGGCTCCATTTGAGCAATACCGGCGAGATGAGGTTCATCAGCAGCATGCCGGTCAGCAGCAGCATCAACTGAGTGCCAGCCAGCCAGAACGAAGAGCTTGAGCGGCCGTAACCGTAGCGGACCATGTTGTGCAGCGCGAGCATGAACAGTGCCCCGAACAGCAGGCCGAACAACATCGGCTGGCGCTGATCGGTGGCCGCGGCCATTGCCGTTTCAAGGGTGATGTTGGGCCTGAGCTGGTGTTCCGAAACCATGCGCACATAGACGTCCAGCGGCTTCTGGCTGATCGGCAGAGCTAGCAGGCGGTCGGTGCTGGTGGGGAACGGGTCGCCGGTAGCATGACTGCCGGCCTGGCTCTGGGAGACCACGAAGTCGCCATCGAGTACGTAGAGATCGAGCTTGTCCAGGTCCGGTGCATAGATGCGCAGCAATTGCTGATCGTTGCCCGGCGCCAGGTGGTAGTGCAACCACAATGCCTCATCGGGCCGTGCGGCGTTCAGGTCGCGTAGCTCGATGGGGCTGAATTCGTTTTGATAGCGTTGCGAACGCACGTCGCTGAGCTGCAGGTTGGCCTGCCCATCGAGCAATACCGACCAGCCGCTGCTTTGTTCGGCATGCGCCGAGCAGAGGCAAAGCAGGGCCAGCAAGCTGACGATAAGGGTGATGGCGTTCCTGGGCCTGCGCACGGCGAAATCCCTTCGTGAGTGAATGCCTTTTGTCACTATGCGCGGCGCTTCGAGCGCACGGCAAGTGCACTATAGCGCCTGGCCGGTGCCGCAGTGCAGGGCGCGAGTGGTTTGACGCGCGCCCTGGACCGCGTCAGCAGTCTACAGCGAATCTTCACCACGCTCGCGAGCAATTGCCCGGTAGCCGATGTCGCTGCGATAGAAGCATCCAGCCCAATCTATTTTCCCAGCCAATTCATAGGCTTGGGCTTGTGCGTCAGCGACGCTGCGGCCCAGGGCCGTGGCGCAAAGCACGCGACCGCCGGCGGTCACCACCTGGCCGTCGACCAGTGCGGTGCCGGCGTGGAAGACCTTGCCTTCCAGACTGGCGGCAGCCTCCAGGCCATTGATCGCGGCGCCTTTGGCGTAATCGCCCGGGTAACCGCCCGCCGCGAGGACCACGCCCAGGCTCGGCCGTGGATCCCACTGGGCCTCGACTTTGTCCAGCGCTTGCGCCAGTGCAGCCTCGACCAGCAACACCAGGCTCGACTGCAGGCGCAGCATCACCGGTTGGGTTTCCGGGTCGCCAAAGCGGCAGTTGAACTCGATGACCTTGGGGTTGCCGGCCTTGTCGATCATCAAGCCCGCATAGAGGAAGCCTGTATAGACATTGCCTTCATCGGCCATGCCGCGCACGGTTGGCCAGATCACCAGATCCATGACCCGTTGATGGACTTCGGCGGTTACCACAGGTGCCGGGGAGTAAGCCCCCATGCCGCCGGTGTTCGGGCCGCTATCGCCGTTGCCGACGCGTTTGTGGTCCTGGCTGGTGGCCATGGGCAGAACGTTCTTGCCGTCGACCATGACGATGAAGCTGGCTTCTTCGCCATCGAGGAATTCTTCGATGACGACCCGCGAACCGGCATCACCGAAGGCGTTGCCGGCGAGCATGTCGCGCACGGCGTCTTCGGCTTCGGTCAGGGTCATAGCGACGATCACGCCTTTACCGGCCGCCAGGCCATCAGCCTTGATGACGATCGGCGCACCTTTTTCACGCAGGTAAGCCAGGGCAGGCTCGATCTCGGTGAAGTTCTGGTAGTCGGCGGTCGGGATCTTGTGGCGCGCCAGAAAGTCCTTGGTGAAGGCTTTCGAACCTTCCAGCTGTGCAGCGCCGGCAGTCGGACCGAAGCAGTCCAGGCCGCGGCTGCGGAACAGGTCGACGACGCCAGCTACCAGCGGTACTTCCGGGCCGACGATGGTCAGTGCGACGTTTTTCTCGGCGAAGTCAGCCAACTGGTCCAGAGCGAGCACGTCGATGGCGACGTTTTCGCATTTCGCTTCGATGGCAGTACCGGCGTTGCCGGGGGCGACGAAGACTTTCTCGACGCGTGGGTCCTGGGCGACTTTCCAGGCCAGGGCGTGTTCACGTCCGCCGCTGCCGATGATCAATACGTTCAAAGCACGCTCCTTCGGAGGTAGTTGAAAGCTGCCAGCTACGAGCTGCAAGTAAAAGCGAATGGGGGGCTCTTGATTGCAGCTCATGGCTATGAATTGTGGGAGCTGCAACTGGAAGCCAGACCAACACCGCTCTGCCTCCACTTGCAGCCTGAAACTTACAGCTTGAAGCTGCCTTTAATGGCGGAAGTGGCGCATACCGGTGAACACCATCGCGATGCCTGCTTCATCGGCCGCTGCAATGACTTCGGCATCGCGCATCGAGCCACCCGGCTGGATCACCGCAGTGATACCCACTTTAGCCGCATTATCGATACCGTCGCGGAACGGGAAGAATGCGTCCGAGGCCATGACCGCACCCTGTACCTGCAGGCCTGCGTGCTCGGCCTTGATGGCGGCGATGCGCGCAGAATTGACGCGGCTCATCTGGCCGGCGCCGACACCGATGGTCTGGCGGTTCTTGGCGTAGACGATGGCGTTGGACTTGACGTACTTGGCGACTTTCCAGGCGAAGATCAGGTCGTGGATTTCTTTCTCGGACGGTGCACGCTGGGTGACGATCTTCAGGTCGTCGGCGCTGATCATGCCGATATCCCGGCTCTGCACCAGCAGGCCGCCGTTGACACGTTTGTAGTCCCAGGCAGCGGCGCGATCCTGTGCCCACTCACCGCACACCAGCAGGCGCACGTTGGCTTTGGCGGCAATAACGGCACGGGCCGCTTGGCTGACGCTCGGGGCGATGATCACTTCGACGAACTGGCGCTCGACGATGGCCTTGGCGGTCTCGGCGTCCAGTTCGCGGTTGAAGGCGATGATGCCGCCGAATGCCGATTCGGTGTCAGTGGCGTACGCCAGCTCGTAGGCCTGGCGGATACCGCCTTCGGCATCCGGGCAGACTGCCACGCCGCACGGGTTGGCATGCTTGACGATGACGCAGGCCGGTTTGACGAAGCTCTTCACGCACTCCAGTGCAGCGTCGGTATCGGCGACGTTGTTGTAGGACAGTTCCTTGCCCTGCAACTGGGTAGCGGTGGCGATGCCGACTTCGGCCGGCTTGGCTTCAACGTAGAACGCCGCGCTCTGGTGCGGGTTCTCGCCGTAGCGCATTTCCTGGGCCTTGACGAACTGGCTGTTGAAGGTGCGTGGGAATTCGCTGCGGCCTTCGGTGCTCAGGGTCTCGGCAGACTGGTTCACGCTGCCCATGTAGTTGGCGATCATGCCGTCATAGGCGGCCGTATGCTCGAAGGCCTTGAGCATCAGGTCGAAGCGCTGCGCGTAGGTCAGGCCGCCGGCCTTGAGGCTGGTCAGGACGTTGGCGTAGTCGCTGGCATTGACAACGATAGCCACGTCTTTGTGGTTCTTGGCGGCCGAGCGGACCATGGTCGGGCCACCGATGTCGATGTTCTCGATGGCGGTCGGCAGATCGCAGCCTGGCTTGGAGATGGTTGCTTCGAAGGGGTACAGGTTGACTGCGACCAGATCGATCGGCTTGATGCCGTGCTCGCTCATGATGGCATCGTCGATGCCGCGACGGCCAAGGATGCCACCGTGGATTTTCGGGTGCAGGGTCTTCACCCGGCCGTCCATCATTTCCGCGAAGCCGGTGTAGTCCGCCACTTCCACTGCGGCGACGCCGTTGTCGCGCAGCAGTTTGAAGGTGCCGCCGGTCGAGAGGATCTCGACGCCGAGGCTTTCGAGTTCGCGGGCGAATTCGAGTATCCCGGTCTTGTCGGAAACGCTGATCAAGGCGCGGCGGATCGGCAGGCGGGTGGTCTGGTCGGTCATTTCAGTTTCCATTTAAAGCAGGGAAAGTCAGCAAAAAAGGCGAGCTCATCACGAGTCGCCTTTTCTGGTTTGAATGCATGCTTAAAGCAGATCGTACTGTTTGAGCTTCTTGCGCAGGGTGCCACGATTGAGGCCGAGCATTTCGCTGGCTTTGGTCTGGTTGCCCTTGACGTAGTTCATCACGCTTTCGAGCAACGGGGCTTCGACTTCGGAGAGCACGAGGTTGTACACATCCGTGACGGCTGCGCCTTCTAGGTGCGCGAAATAATTGTGCAGCGCCTTCTCGACACTGCCGCGAAGGGTCTGACCCTCTTCGCTAGGCGTGTTGAGGTGCTGTTTCAAATTGACGTTGTCGCTCACGGGTGTTGTTCCACTCACTAATGTCTCGGTCATCATGGTCATGCGGCCACCCCATTCCCGTCCTTTGTTGCCAGGCTCTCGTGATGTTCGCTGAAGAACGCGCGAACATTGGCCCTTTGTGCCGCCGTATCGTCCAACGTGTTGAAGCGGCTACGGAACTCGCGGGCGCCTGGCAGGGTAGCCAGGTACCAGCCAACATGCTTGCGGGCAATACGCACGCCCATCACGTCGCCGTAAAACTCATGCAGCGCGGCCAGGTGCTCTAGCAGGATGCATTCCACTTCACTCAGTTGCGGCGCCGGCAGTTTTTCACCCGTACGCAGGTAATGCTCTATTTCTCGAAAAATCCATGGCCGCCCCTGGGCTGCCCGGCCGATCAATACACCGTCGGCACCGGTTGCGTGCAGCACGTGACGGGCTTTTTCCGGTGAATCGATATCGCCATTGGCGAATACCGGGATCGACACGGCCTGCTTGATCGCCGCGATGGTGTCGTACTCTGCTTCCCCGGTGTACAGGTCGGCGCGAGTGCGGCCATGCACGGCCAGCGCAGTGATACCCGCCTGCTCGGCGATTCTTGCCACGGTAAGGCCGTTCTTGTTGTCCCGGTCCCAGCCTGTGCGAATCTTCAAGGTCACCGGTACATCCACAGCGGCGACCACGGCCTGGAGAATCTCTTCCACCAGGGCTTCGTCCTTGAGCAGCGCAGAACCCGCCGCCTTGTTGCACACCTTCTTGGCCGGACAACCCATGTTGATATCGATGATCTGCGCACCCAGCTCGACGTTGGCCCGGGCCGCCGCCGCCAGCATCTGCGCGTCGCCACCGGCGATCTGCACCGAGCGGGGCTCGGGATCGCCATCGTGAATCATGCGCAAACGCGACTTGCGGGTGTTCCACAGGCTCATGTCACTGCTGACCATTTCCGAAACCACCAGGCCCGCACCCAGTCGTCGGCAAAGCTGACGAAAGGGCTGGTCCGTGACCCCGGCCATGGGGGCCAGGATCAAACCATTGCTGACTGTGTATGGACCGATGCGTACCGCCGACATTGGGTCTTCCCTATTGTGGGGCAGGATCAGAGAGTTCGAAAAAGGGTTGGCATAATACCCGCTCTCGATGACTGGATAAAGATCGATTTGGATAAAATCTGAACAGTTGTTCGCGAATGCCGAGCCGTTTGAGGATGTGCGGGCTATTCCGGCGACTGGAAGCTCAAGCTGTAGTTCACCGCCTTGCTGCCCGGATCGAGAATGTCGAGGGCGATGTGAATCGGTGTCTGTGGCGGCATGTCGGTTTGGCCCGCCAGGTCGCCGCTGAGGTATTCGCTGGGCTTGAAGCGACGGCTGGCGATCAGCTTGCCGTCGAGGTCGGCAAAACGCAGTTCCAGCAGCGGAAAGGGCTGGGAGAAGGGCGCACGGTTATAGATTATCGCGTCGACGATCAACGCGCCGCTGAACTGCGGATGGCTGCGCACCACCAGGTTGCTGCTCTTGATCAGGGCAATATCGACCTTGGATGGCACCTCGCAGCCCACGACCGGGCAGAACTCCTGAAACCAGGGGCGATAGGCGTCCTGGCGGGCCAGTTCGTCAAAGTGGTAGGCCACGTACTGGCCGGCCAGTGTCAGGGCTGCGACCAGTGCCAATAAACTCCAGAACAGGCGTTTGCCCCATGAGCTCTGGGGTTTCTGCCACTGCAATTCGAGGGGGTCTTCGGTCAAGTCGGGCAGGTCGGCATCGCGCATCCGTGGTTCGGCGCGGCGGGCCTTGGCGGCCGGTTTGAGCGGGGCGGCATCGATCCGGCGCAGGCTTTCGTCGGCAGCTTCGATGGCTGAGCGGCGCTGGCGTCTGTCCTGCAGGGGCGTGCGGCGGTCGAGGTCGTCGAATTCGTCTTCCAGGCGGGTCAGGGAGGGCTCGGCGCGGGCATCGATGTCGCCGTGCTCTATCTGCTCGTGGATCAATGGCGCTGGAATATGTCCGTCGCCGGACACGTATTGGTAGGCAGCCGGTGCCGGATCCCGCTCGGCGCGCAGCCGCTCCTGTGGGAGCAAGCTCTGCCCGTGAAGCTCTTGCTGCTCCCGCGCGCTGTCCTGATGCTCGCCACGCGGCGGCTCGTTCAGCGAATGGTCATCATCATCGAAGTCATCGTCGGCAGCCTCGGGCTCATCCCGGCGAGCGCTGAGCTGGTCTTCGCGCGCCGGATGCTCAGGAGTGCCGTTGCCGGGTGTGAAGCGGTGCTCCAGTCGCGCCAGCTCGTCGTCGAGGTCGAGGTGTTCCAGGTCGATTTCCGCAGCGGCGGCCCAACGGCGCTGGCTGATGGGTTCGACACGGCGATAGGCAGGGGACTCAGGTGTTTGGGGCAGTAGCGGCGGCTGCGTGGTGGTTTCAGGTGCAGGCACATCGCCGAGCGTCGGCAACGATGAGGTCGCTGGCACCTCGCCGAACAACGCCGCCGCTGATTGGCCGGTGCTCTTCTCCAGCAACTGGCGCGCCGCGTTAAACACTTGCAGGCATGAACCGCAGCGCACCGCACCGCGCGCCGCGCTCAACTGGTGATAGCTGACGCGAAAGCTGGTCTGGCAATGTGGGCACTGGGTGACGAAACTCTCGGTCATGCGCGGGTCCGGGCGGTGGGCGGTGCTCAGGCGGTTGCGAGCAATATCTTAAGAGGTCTCAGCGACGTCGACCACTGATGCGTACCCAGCCATCGCGGTTGGCAATCGGGTCAAGGTCGAAATCCGCAGCATAGGCGGCGGCGACTTCTTCGCCCTGCTCGGCCAGGATACCCGACAGTGCGAGGCGGCCACCCGATTTGACCAGGGTCGACAGCTGCGGTGCGAGGCTGACCAACGGTCCCGCAAGGATGTTGGCGACCAGCACATCGGCTTGCTGGGTCGGCAGGTCTTCAGGCAGGTACAGCGGGAACGAAGCTTCGGCAATGCCGTTGCGCCCGGCGTTGTCGCGGGAGGCTTCCAGTGCCTGCACGTCGATGTCGGTGCCAACCGCATGCTTGGCGCCCAGCAACAGCGCGGCGATGGCCAGAATGCCCGAGCCGCAACCGAAGTCCAGCACTTCGCAATCCTCCAGCGGCTGGCCGTCGAGCCATTCCAGGCACAGTGCCGTGGTCGGATGGGTGCCGGTGCCGAACGCCAGACCTGGGTCGAGCAGCAGGTTCACTGCGTCAGGCTCGGGGGCGTCGAGCCAGCTCGGGACGATCCAAAGGCGCTGGCCGAAACGTATCGGGTGGAAGTTGTCCATCCAGCTGCGTTCCCAGTCCTGATCCTCGATCACCTCGGCGTGATGCTCGGGCAGTTCGGCGTCGGTCAGCAGTTGCAGGTGGGCGAACACGGCCTGCGCATCCGTATCGGCCTCGAACAGCGCGAGCAGATGAGTGTGGGTCCACAGCGGCGTGGTATTGAGCTCTGGCTCGAAGATCGGCTGGTCCTCGGCGTCCATGAAGGTGACCGACACCGCGCCGACTTCCAGCAGGGCATCTTCATAGGTTTCGGCTTGTGCTGGGCTGATGGCCAGACGGACTTGCAGCCAGGGCATGGCGGTACCTTTGATCTAAGAGCAAAGCGCGGAGTTTACGCGAGCGCGGAGTGTGTAGCGAGGGGGCTTGTTGTTGGCAGGGTCATTGTCAAGCTGTCAGATTTGTGAGTACCCCACGAGGGGGCATATGTGCAGGATGGTTTATCCCTATATGCCAGAGCGTCACGGACATGAAACCCAGGATTGGTCGGCGGTATTTGTTGCAGTGTGATAGTCGGCAGTCGGTGCTATCCAATAGTGCTGGACTGTCGCTTGCTTATAGCTGTTTTGGTTGGTGCGCGCATGATAACGGCAGTCGAATAGCGTTCAACGGGACATTCAAGGAGTTGCACGGCGGGTATTTGCTAGGAAATGGATATCGGCTGTATTCGTCGGTTCTGGGTCGGTTTGTGAGCCCAGACTCATTGAGCCCATTCGATCAAGGAGGGATGAATGCTTATGTGTACTGCGATAGTGATCCCTTGAATGCTATTGACCCTACCGGCCATATTCCGGTTGCGCAGTTGCTGAGCTCATTCGATGGTGCGGGTAACTTTCTCAGGCGTTTTTGGGGCGGCCTGCCTGATTTTTCAAGCGCCCTGATTCGAGGTCGCAGGTCCAGCGCAAGTGGCCTCAAAAAAGTCTCATCGTTTGCAGGCGAGGGATTTGCTTTCGTGGGAGGAGCAGCAAAGCCTGAGATGCCGTATCGCAGCGGTAACGTGATGAGAGCTTTGAACAGTACTGAGGGGTGGATGCCTAGGCGCGCAGAGCTATTAGCAATAGATTTTGATTTGAATGTCCCAAAATTGAAGCCGTTGGATAAGAAGGAGTTGCTGGCTAGGCAAGCGCAGGTCGAGACTAGCTTGGCAGGTATGTTCCCTGGTTATGACTACAGAAGCGGGCTTGCGCTGCAGAGTGCGACGGAGCAAAAAAGGATGTTCGTGAGCGATACCCGTTTTTCTCGCCGTATATTGTTAGAGGAGCTTCGTAGCATGGGCACCTTGCCAACAAATATGCGGAACATTCGCGCTGAGTACCTATAAAAAACCGGCCATCTCTGGCCGGTTCTTGTCCTGCGTTGCAGCTATCGGGGGCAAGCCGCCTCCGCTACAGAATCACTTCTCGCTAGCCAGCTTGTGCTCCAGGTAGTGAATATTCACACCACCCTCGCAGAAGCCTTTGTCGCGAACCAGATCCCGGTGCAGCGGGATGTTGGTCTTGATGCCGTCGACCACGATCTCGTCCAGCGCATTGCGCATACGCGCCATGGCTTCGTCACGGTCTTTGCCGTAGGTGATCAGCTTGCCGATCAACGAGTCGTAGTTCGGCGGGACCGCATAGCCACTGTACAGGTGCGAGTCGACGCGTACGCCGTTGCCGCCTGGGGCATGGAAATGCTTGACCGTGCCTGGGCTCGGGATAAAGGTACGCGGGTCTTCAGCGTTGATCCGGCACTCCAGCGAGTGGCCGCGGATGACAACGTCGTCCTGGGTGTACGACAGCTTGTTGCCAGCGGCGATGCTGAGCATCTCCTTGACGATGTCGATACCGGTGACCATTTCCGAAACCGGGTGCTCGACCTGGACGCGGGTGTTCATTTCGATGAAATAGAACCGACCGTCTTCGTACAGGAACTCGAAGGTACCGGCGCCGCGGTAGCCGATGTCGATGCACGCCTTGACGCAGCGGGCGAAGACTTCCTGACGTGCGGTTTCGTCGATACCCGGTGCCGGCGCTTCTTCCAGGACCTTCTGGTGGCGGCGCTGCAGCGAGCAGTCGCGGTCACCCAGGTGGATCGCCTGACCTTGGCCGTCGGACAGCACTTGCACTTCGACGTGGCGCGGGTTGGTCAGGAACTTTTCCAGATAGACCATCGGGTTGCCGAACGCGGCACCGGCTTCGGTGCGGGTCAGGATGGCCGAGGCGATCAGGTCTTCTTCCTTGTGCACCACGCGCATACCACGACCACCACCGCCGCCGGCGGCCTTGATGATTACGGGGTAGCCGACTTCACGACCGATGCGCAGGGCGGTTTCTTCGTCTTCAGGCAGTGGGCCGTCGGAACCTGGAACGGTTGGCACACCGGCAGCGATCATGGCGTGCTTGGCCGATACCTTGTCGCCCATCAGGCGAATGGTGTCGGCTTTAGGGCCGATGAACGCGAAGCCGGAGTTTTCCACCTGTTCGGCAAAATCGGCGTTTTCCGCGAGGAAACCGTAGCCTGGGTGGATCGCCGTAGCGCCTGTCACTTCGGCGGCTGCGATGATGGCCGGGATGTGCAGGTACGACAGATTGGCAGGCGCCGGGCCGATGCACACGGACTCGTCGGCCAGGCCCAGGTGCATCAGTTCCTTGTCGGCCTTGGAGTAGACGGCGACGGTCTTGATGCCCAGCTCTTTGCACGCACGCAGGATTCGCAGAGCGATCTCACCGCGGTTGGCGATCAGTACTTTTTCCAGCATTGCTGCCTTCTCCTTATGGAGCTGCGCCGTTGAGCCGCAGCCGCATGGGTCAAACGATGGTGAAGAGAGGCTGGTCGTATTCAACCGGCTGGCCGTCTTCCACGAGGATCGATTCGATCACACCGCTGGTTTCAGCTTCGATGTGGTTCATCATCTTCATCGCTTCGACGATGCACAGGGTGTCGCCTTTCTTCACGGTCTGGCCGACTTCAGCGAAGGCTGGAGCGGCAGGCGAAGATTTGCGGTAGAAGGTACCGACCATTGGCGAGCGAGCGACGGTGCCGTTCAGCTTGGGCGCGGCAGGTGCTTCTGCGGCGACCGGTGCGGCAGCGGCAACCGGAGCAGCGACAGGCGCAGGCATCGGGGCTGGCGCGTAGTACTGCTGGGCTGGGGTCTTGCTGTGGCGGCTGATCCGTACGGATTCTTCGCCTTCCTTGATTTCCAGTTCGTCGATGCCGGATTCTTCCAGCAGCTCGATCAATTTTTTGACTTTACGAATATCCATCAATCATCAACTCCCAAGGGTCGGTCAGGGGCGTGGTGTGTTCTGCCTGAGCGTCCCGGCGTGCCAGCGGCATGGCTGGCGCCAGGGACGCGGATCACGGTGCAGCCTGCAAAGGCCGTGGCCGTGACAGCGGAAATCGTTGTATGTGCACACGGTTGAAAAAAAGCACATCGAAGACTGGGATGCTCAGCAATCGCGACGCGTCACGTCTCTGAATGCCGGGCCGTGAAAAACTGCCGGTGCGCGGCGCCCCAAAGCAACAGTGACGTCGTCATTCGCTGTCCTTTTTCATGTGCGTCCGTGCCGTGCGCGGCGACTATGCCGCAAAGCACTGCCAACTGTCCAGTTAAGCACAATAGCCTGCACGTTGACCGATGATTGCGCAAAGTGCGTGACTATGTGGGCGGATTTGGTCACACCTGTGGCTGGCGGGCCCTGTTTGAGGCGGTTGCGCGCTTTTGCAGCGCGCCTACACAAGGGGCATTCAACGGGGCAGTTTGGCGAGAAAACTTTTCGCATCTATTTCGCCGACGATGCGCGACGTTGTCGATTCCTGACCCTGCGCGTCGAAAAACAGGAGGGCTGGAGGCCCGAACAACTTGTAGCGATCAAGGATTGCCCGTTGTTCGGCGTTACTGTCGGTCATGTCGAACCGTACACGTTGATAGGGGCCCAGCCCGGCGATCACGGCCGGGTCGGTCAGCACTTCGTGTTCGATGACCTTGCAGCTGATGCACCAATCGGCGTACCAGTCCAGCACCAGCGGCCGCCCGGCAGCCTTGGCGGCGGCGAGGGCGTTGTCGAGTTCGGCGCCGGTGGTGATGGTTTGCCAACTGCTACCGGACGGCTGCACCGCAGCGCTGCTTGCCCCAGCCGTACCCGCACTGCCCAGCGGCTTGAATGGATCGCTCTGGCCACTGAAGGCACCGAACCAGCATGCCAGGGCGTAGCTCAACAGCAACAGCCCGCCGAGTTGGGCCAGGCGCTGGCGGGGGCTTTTGAAGCCGAACTCCAGGGCGCCGAGGAACAAACCAACACCCGCCGCCAGCAGCCCTACCAATACCAGGGTGATCGGCCCGGGCAGCACGCGGCTCAACAGACCCACCGCGACAGCGAGCAGCAGCACGCCAATGGCGTTCTTGACCGAAAGCATCCAGGCGCCGCTTTTCGGCAGCCAGGCCGCACCACCGCTGGCAACCAGCACCAGCGGTACGCCCATGCCGACGCCGAGGGCGAACAGTTTCAAGGCGCCACCCAGCACATCGCCACTGGCACTGATATACACCAGGGCGCCCGCCAGCGGCACCGAGACGCAGGGCGAGACGAGCAGGCTGGACACCACGCCCAGCACCGCAGCGCCCCAGAGCGAGCCGCCTTGGGTGTTGTCAGCGATGTGCTCCAGCCGACGGCTCAGTGCCCGGGGCAGTTTGAGCTCGAAGGCGCCAAACATCGCCACGGCGAATAACGCGAAAATCAACGCGAATGGCACCAGTACCCACGCTGATTGCAGGCGCGCCTGCAGGTTGAACTGGGCGCCGAACAAGCCCATCAGCGCGCCCAGCACGGCGAAGCATGCCGCCATCGGCAGGGCGTAGGCAAGGGATAGCGCCAGGCCGCGCAAGCCACTGACCTGGTCGCGCAACACGATGCTCGACACGATCGGCAGCATCGGCAGCACGCACGGGGTGAACGTCAGGCCGATACCGGCCAGTAGATACAACAGCAGTTCGTGCCAACTCCAGCCAACGGGCGTTGCTGCCGTGGCATTGGCCGGCGCCGTGGTGGTGGCGGCGCCCTTGCCATCGATACTCAAGCGCTCGGTCTCAGGCGGATAGCACAGGCCCTTGTCGGCGCAACCTTGATAGGTCACCACCAGGGTGAAGGGCCCTTGCGCGCTGGCCGAGCGGGGCAGGGTGACGTCGATGATGCCGTGATACACCTCGACATCGCCAAAATACTCGTCGTGCTTCTTCTCGCCGGCCGGCAACTGTGCGGCGCCCAGACCGATGTCCGCAGGCTCGCTGCGGAACTGGAAGCGATGCCGGTACAGGTAATAACCATCGGCGGGGACGAAGCGTAGGGTCAGGTGATCCGCGGTGCTTTCGCGCAGCTCCAGCCGGAAAGCCTCGCGCACCGGCAGGAAATCGCTGCTGTTGTTCAACGATGAGGCGCCGAGCACCGAGGTGGGGCGGCTGTCGAGCAGGCCGGCGCCCAGGGCTGGCAGCGCGATGGCGAGGAGAATCAGGCAAAACAGGCGGCGCATGGCGGTCTCGCAAAGCAGTAGAGCGCCCATCATAACCAACCGGGGATTATGTGGCTGTTAACTAAGCTTCATCGGTTTTCGTGGCGGGGGGGTGCTGCGCTGGATCTGCTGGTTTCACGTCAGCCGTACCACTCGATTGCGCCCGGCGCGCTTGGCGCTGTACAGCGCCTCGTCGGCCATGGCCGCCATCATCAGGCTGTCGAGGCGCTCGTTGAACTGCACCACCCCGGCGCTGAAGGTGCATGAGAGGTCCTGAGGCTGTGCCGGATAATTGATCTCGGCGAAGCGCTCGCGGATTTCGTCGAGCACCCCGCAAGCGGCATCGAGATCGGTGTCCGGCATGACGATGGCGAATTCTTCGCCGCCATAACGGCCGATGAAATCGGTTTTGCGCAAACGCTGCTTGAGGAACAGCGCCAGGCTCTTGATTACCCGGTCGCCCATGGGGTGGCCGTGGCTGTCGTTGACCTTTTTGAAGTGATCGATATCGAGCATCGCAAAGCTCAACGGCTTGCCCTCGCGAACTGCACGGAAGCAGCAGTCTTCGAGCAGTTGCAGGATATGTGTGTGGTTGTAGAGCCCGGTCAGGCTGTCGCGCACCATCCGCGCCCTGAGATGGCGCGCGCGGGCCGCACGGTTGCGCACAGTGGTGATCAGGTGCCGCGAGCGGATCGGCTTGGTGAGGAAGTCGTCTCCGCCTTCGCTCATGGCATCCAGTTGTTTATCCAGATCATCTTCGGCCGACAGGTAAATGATCGGCACGCTGACGTAGCGATCGTTGTGGCGAATGACCTTGGCCAACTCGCTGCCGGTGCAGGTGGGCATGTACATGTCGAGGATGATCAGGTCGGGCTGGAAGTCCGCCAGCTCGGCCATGGTCTGAATCGGGTCGATCAGGGTGCGGGTGACGATGCCGGCGCCGTTGAGCAAGCGCTCGGTGTGCATGGCCTGAGCGCGCGAGTCGTCGATGATCAGCACTTTATAGGGCTCGTACTGCGCCACCGACGTCAGGGTTTCGATCTTCTCCAGCAGGCTCGAGGCTTCCAGGGCGCCGGTCAGGAACTCCTGGCCACCGGCGCGCACGGCGGCCAGACGGGTTGGCGTGTCGGTTTCGTGCAGACTGAAAAACAACAGCGGCAGCTTGTTCTCCAGGCCTTGCTGGACCTGCGCCGCCAACTGCAATCCGCGGCCGGTACCGCCGAAGTCGACGTCCATGACGATCGCGGACGGCAGGCGCTCGGCCATGGTCGCCAAAAACGCCGTCGGCGTCGGCAGCGCCTGGGCGCCGAGCCCGAAGAACTCCAACTGGCGCGCCAGGCGCTCGGCGCGTTCGGCGTCCTCCAGTAACACGAACAGCGGCTTGCGCAGGGGCGGCAGTGGCGTATCGTCGAGCTGGTCGCCGTGACGCAGGCCGGTACGTGACAGGCGTTGCATCAGCCGGTTTAGCTCACTGATCAACTCGCTGGTGAGTCGGCCGCTATTGGCTTCAACCCCTTGCACGCAGTTGCAGATACCTTGGGCGAGCACCACATGCTCTGTTTGCTCGAAGCGCTCACCGAAGCGCTGCAGGCGCAGACTAGCCTCGCGCAGTTCGAGCTGGCCGCTGCTTGACCATCCGCCCAACTGCAGGCGCTGCCAGATCTCGAGGATCTGACGGGCCTGGTGAATGACTCGCTGAGCAAAATGCTGCTTGAGTCGATCGCGATTGGGTTCGACAAGTTCTTTCATGGCCGACTGCGCATCTGTATGAACGAACGAATTCGAATGGTGGCTCCATGCTATCAGTTCTCGGGGATGCATTCCGCGTCATACGTCACTTTGTAACCAGATTTTAATTATTCAATTTATGACCGCTCGGTCGGTTATGCCCAATCGCCTGCTTGATTTATAGTGCAAGATTGCTGTGGTACGGCTGTCGCGCCTGCATAGCTTGCGCGTCGCAGCGGGCGCAACAATGTTTGCTGCGCTAAGGCACCCTGCGGATACATGGCGGTCGAACCCCATGAACTCGGCGATTGAAAGGATAAAACGATGCTGGACTGGAAAAACCGCACGGACAAGGCCGAGGCGCGCAGCAGCGCCGGCACGCAAAGCACCTCTCGCGGCGGGTACTTGAAAACCCTGTTTCTGAGCCGCGCCCTGCTGTCGGTGGTGGCGGTGTACCTGATCGTCACCGGCCTGCTGGGCTGGTACTGGAGCCAGGAGCCCGCGCTGTTTCCGGTCCAGCAAGATGCCCAGGCTGCCGCTCAGCGTGATGGCCGGCAGATGGTGGTGGGTTACACCACGGTCGAGACCCTCAAGGAGGTCGCCGGTACCTTGCTCAACAAGCCGGGCGGTTACCTGTCCAACGATCGCTTCCCACCGGGCCTTTGGCTTGACAACATTCCCAGCTGGGAATTTGGCGTGCTGGTGCAGGTGCGTGACATGAGTCGAGCGATGCGCAAGGATTTCGCCCGCTCGCAGTCGCAATCGGCGGAAGATCCGGATCTGGCCCAGGCCGAGCCGCGCTTCAACTTCGACAACCGCAGCTGGATGTGGCCATCGAGCGAGTCCGAATTCCAGCAGGGCATCAACTCCCTGAGCCGCTATCAGGCCCGTCTGTCCGATCCAGCGCAGAAGAACGCGCTGTTCTATGCACGCGCCGACAATCTCAACAACTGGCTGGGCGACGTCGGTACGCGCCTGGGTTCATTGTCTCAGCGCCTGTCGGCCAGTGTTGGCCGGGTCAAGCTCAACCGATCGTTGAAGACCGATGTGCAGCTGGCGCCGGGTGAAGTGCCGCAGGTCGACGAGTCGGTGGAAGAGACCCCATGGCTGCAGATCGACAACGTGTTCTATGAGGCCCGTGGCCAAGCCTGGGCACTGTCCCATCTGCTGCGCGCGGTCGAGGTCGATTTCGCCGACGTGCTGGCCAAGAAGAATGCCACGGTCAGCGTGCGTCAGATCATCCGCGAGCTGGAGGCCTCTCAGGAGCCGATATGGAGCCCGATGATTCTCAACGGTAGTGGTTTCGGGGTCCTGGCCAACCACTCCCTGGTCATGGCCAACTACATTTCCCGCGCCAACGCTGCAGTCATTGACCTGCGCCAATTGCTGTCGCAGGGCTGACCGGTGGTTCTCTGCGAACGGGAGGCCGCTCACCGGGCCGCCTCTGACGCCGAGTTGGTGGCCTGGGTTGACGAGCACGACCAACTGCTGGGCGAGCTAGGGCGCGCCCAGTTGCGCGAGCGCGGCCTGATCGGGCGGGGCACCTTTATCCTGCTGTTTAACTCGGCTGGCGAGTTGTGCGTGCATCGGCGCACCCTGAGCAAGGCGATTTACCCGGGTTACTGGGATGTGGCTGCCGGCGGCATGGTGCAGGGTGACGAAAGCTACGCCGAATCGGCGGCGCGTGAGCTTGAAGAAGAGTTAGGTGTCAGCGGCGTGGTGCTCACCGCCCACGATCGCTTCCTGTTCGATCAGCGCGGCAATCGGCTTTGGTGTGCAGTGTTTTCGGCTGTGTGGGATGGGCCGTTGTGCTTGCAACCCGAAGAAGTGCTGGAGGCCAGGTTCGTGCCGGTCGAACAAGCGCTGTCCGAGAGCGAGGTGATGGATTACTGCCCTGATTCGATTGCGGCGTTGCATCGGGTGTTGGCGGATCGGCGCTAGCTCGTCGGTACAGGGATGACCAAGTCGCATTTTGCCCCAACGATGGCGCATCGGTGCACTTAGCAGCGCCGACATTTGCCGTTACACTAGCCCGCCATGGTTCACCTCAGCAGAGGGGTCATTTTGGCCAAGAAAGCTTCATCCTTCGCCGCGCTCGGCGGCTTGGTGTTTTCCACCGACAGCGGCCGACATTGCCCCGACTGTCGCCAGCCTGTCGACGCCTGCACCTGCAAGCAGACCGCGATCCCCGAGGGGGACGGCATTGCCCGTGTGCGCCGTGAAAGCAAAGGCCGTGGCGGCAAGACGGTGACTACCGTGACGGGGGTGCCCTTGGCGCCAGACGCCCTCAAGGAGCTGGCGACGACGCTCAAACGTCGCTGCGGCACGGGCGGGGCGCTGAAGGATGGGGTAATCGAGATTCAGGGCGAGCATGTCGAGTTGCTGTTGGCCGAGCTGATCAAGCTGGGCTTCAAGGCGAAGAAGTCAGGCGGCTGAGGCCGTACTTTCTAAACTTGGCGGGTGGGCCAGGGTCTACCCTGCAACGCGTCTACAATCGTCATCTTCATTTTCTATACTGAACGGCCCGCTGGCCGGGCAGTGATATTCGACTTCTCACAGGGGACCTAGATGTCCGTACGACGCACACGCAAAGACGATGGCAGCCAATGGACCGTGGCCGACAGCCGCAGTGTTTACGGGATTCGCCATTGGGGCGCGGGCTATTTCGCCATCAGCGAGAGCGGCCGGGTCGAAGTACGCCCCAACGGGCCGAACAGCGCACCCATCGACCTCTACGCGCAGGTCGAGGAGTTGCGTAAAAGTGGTCTGTCGCTGCCGTTGCTGGTGCGCTTCCCTGACATCCTGCAAGACCGTGTGCGTCAGTTGACGGGCGCGTTCGATGCCAATATCGCCCGTCTCGAGTACCAGTCCCAATACACCGCGCTGTACCCGATCAAGGTCAACCAGCAAGAAGCGGTGGTGGAAAACATCATCGCCACCCAGAACGTGTCGATCGGCCTCGAGGCCGGGTCCAAGCCCGAGCTGCTGGCGGTGCTGGCGTTGGCGCCCAAGGGCGGGACCATCGTCTGCAACGGTTACAAGGACCGCGAGTTCATCCGCCTGGCGTTGATCGGCCAGAAGCTGGGGCATAACGTTTTCATCGTGATCGAGAAGGAATCCGAGGTCGCGCTGGTGATCGAGGAGGCCGCCGAACTCAAGGTCAAGCCTCAGATCGGCCTGCGCGTGCGCTTGTCTTCCCTGGCGTCGAGCAAGTGGGCGGACACCGGTGGCGAAAAGTCCAAGTTCGGTTTGTCGGCCGCGCAGTTGCTGTCGGTGGTCGAGCGTTTCCGCGCCGCTGACCTGGATCAAGGTATCCGCCTGTTGCACTTCCACATGGGCTCGCAGATCGCCAACCTGGCGGACTACCAGCACGGCTTCAAGGAGGCCATCCGTTATTACGGCGAACTGCGTTCGCTGGGACTGCCGGTCGATCACATCGACGTCGGCGGCGGCCTGGGTGTTGACTACGACGGCACCCATTCGCGCAACGCCAGCTCGATCAACTACGACATGGACGATTACGCCGGTGTCGTGGTGGGCATGCTCAAGGAATTCTGCGATGCGCAGGGCATGCCGCATCCGCATATCTTCTCCGAAAGCGGCCGTTCGCTCACCGCGCACCACGCGGTGCTGGTGGTGCAGGTGACGGATGTCGAGCGCCACAATGACGATGTTCCGGAAATCGAAGACAAGGCCAGCCTGCCGGAAACCCTTCAGTGGCTGGTGGACCTGCTGGGCCCGACCGATATCGAGATGGTCACCGAGAACTACTGGCGCGCCACTCACTACATCAGTGATATCGCCACCCAGTACGCCGACGGCAAGGTCACTCTGGCGCAAAAGGCGCTGGCCGAGCAGTGCTACTTCGCCGTCTGCCGGCGCCTGCACACTTCGCTCAAGGCCCGCCAGCGCTCCCATCGCCAAGTGTTGGACGAGCTCAACGACAAGCTCGCCGACAAGTACATCTGCAACTTCTCGGTGTTCCAGAGCCTGCCCGATACCTGGGCGATCGGCCAGGTGCTGCCGATCCTGCCGCTGCATCGCCTTGACGAAGAGCCGCTGCGCCGCGCCGTGCTGCAGGACCTGACCTGCGATTCCGACGGCAAGATCAAGCAATATGTCGACGAGCAGAGCATCGAGACCAGCCTGCCCGTGCACGCGGTCAACGAGGGTGAGGATTACCTGCTGGGGATCTTCCTGGTGGGCGCCTATCAGGAAATCCTCGGTGACATGCACAACCTGTTTGGCGACACCGACTCGGTGAACATCTATCAGACGCCAAGCGGCGATGTCTACCACGCGGGCATCGAGACCCACGACACCATCGAGGACATGCTGCGCTACGTGCATTTGTCGCCCGAGGAGTTGATGACGCACTACCGCGACAAGGTCGCGAGTGCGCGAATCACGCCGCGTGAGCGCACTCAGTATCTGGACGCATTGCGTCTGGGCCTGACGCGCTCCTCGTACCTGTCGTCGTAAGTCGATGCCCAAGGCACTCCGGGTCGCGATGATGGCAATGCTCATGGCTGCCCTGAGTGGCTGCTCGGGTTTGCAGTTGCTGGACAGCATCACGCCATCCAGCGGCTACACGCGCACAGCGGACATTGCCTATGGCAGTGATCCGCGCCAGCGCCTGGATGTCTATCGCCCGCTGCAGGCAGCCGCTGGGCAGCCGGTGGTGGTGTTCTTCTACGGCGGTAGCTGGAACAGCGGTGCCCGTGGCCAATATCGCTACGTGGCGCGCGCCTTGGCAAAGCGCGGCATCACCGTGGTGGTCGCCGACTACCGCCTGTACCCGCAGGTGCGTTACCCCGCCTTCCTTGAAGACAACGCCCAAGCCGTCAGCTGGACTCATCAGCATATCGGCGAATACGGCGGCAATCCGCAACGGTTGTTTTTGATGGGCCACAGCTCGGGCGCCTACAACGCCTCGATGCTGGCACTCGATGCGCGCTGGTTGCAGGCAGTGGGCATGCGGCCGGCGGATCTACGCGGCTGGATCGGCTTGGCCGGGCCCTATGATTTTTTGCCGATCGACAATCCCGAGGTGAAGCCGGTGTTCTTCTTTCCGGATTCACCGCCTGATTCTCAGCCGATCAATCATGTCAGCGCCAGCGCTCCACCAGTTTTGTTGATCGCGGCCAACTCCGACAGCTACGTCAATCCGCAGCGCAACACCGCGGGCCTGGCGAAGCGTCTGCGGGCTGACGGCGTGTCGGTGGAGGAGCGTTATTACGCGCGGGTCAATCACATGACCCTGGTGGGCGCCTTCGCCTGGCCGCTGGCCTGGATGGCACCGGTGACGGATGAAGTCGTGCGTTTTGTCGAGACGCCGCGCTAGTCGAACCAGGCGTGCCTTTGCTGCAGGCGCCAGGCGATGATGCCTTGGGTGATTGCCCGCAGCGCCATGAACAGCAGAAAACTGATCCACAGCCCATGATTGCCCAGGCCCTGGGTGAACCAGCCGACCGGCAACACCAGCAACAGACTGATCACCATGCCGTTGCGCATCTCCCGTGCTCGGGTGGCGCCGATGAACAGCCCGTCCAGCAAATAGCTCCACACCGCGATCAGTGGCAGCAAAGCCAGGTAGGCGAGGTAGTGATCGGCGGTTTCGCGCACGGCGAGGATGTCGGTTTGCAGGGCGATGAACAGGTGTCCACCCAGCAGGAAGAACACTGCGAAGACCAGGCTAGCCAGCAATGACCAGCCACCGGCCACCACCATCGAACGCCTCAGCGCTACCCGATCACGGGCACCGATGGCGTGGCCGCACAGGGCCTCCACGGCATGGGCCAGACCATCCAGCGCCTGGGCGGTGAGTAACAGTCCGTTGAGCAGCAAAGCGTTGGCCGCCACGGTGGCATCGCCCAGACGCGCACCCTGCACCGTGATCAGGTAGAACACCGCCTGCAAGGCCATGCTGCGGATGAAGATATCGCGGTTGACGGTCAGCAGCGGTTGCCAGCTGCGCCACAGCTTCAACGCCGCCCAGCCCATGCGCCCGGGGTAGGATCGTAGCGCCGGGCGGGTGAGCCACAGGCCGATCAGCACTGCGACCCATTCGGAAATCACCGACGCCTGGGCGCAGCCCACCACACCCCAGTCCAGCCCCAGCACGAACCACAGGTTGAGGACGATGTTCAGGCCGTTGGTGGTCAGCAATATGATCAGTGGCGCGCGGGCGTTCTGGGTGCCGAGAAACCAGCCGACCAGCGCGTAACTCGCCAGGGCGGCAGGCAAGCCGAGCAGCCGCGTGTAGAAAAAGTCCAAGGTGCTTTGCAGCAGCTCGGGCGAGGGATGCATCAAGTCCAGCGACGCTCGCACGAAGGGCGCGGCACAGACAGCCAACACCACGGTCAACAACAGTGCCAGCAGCAGTCCTTGCACCAGCACCTGGCGCAAGCCGCCGCCGTCATTGCGCCCGGCGGCCTGGGCGGCAAAGCCGGTAGCGCCCATGCGCAGAAACCCCATGGACCAGGCCAGCAGCCCGTACAGACTGCCGCCCACCGCCACGGCACCCAGTTGATGGGCGTGGGGCAAGTGGCCGATCACGGTGCTGTCGACCAGCGTGACCAGGGGGCCGGAAAGATTTGACAGGATCATCGGCGCTGCCAGCGCCCAGACCCGGCGGTGGGTCGGGCGATCGCGCCAGTCGTTGAGTAATTGGGACATGCAGGCTCCTCACGGGCCCGCATTGTAGCGGTGTGTCAGAGGGTTGTGGATGAATCCAGAGAGCCCTTCGCCGCCGAATGCGCGAGCCCGCTGCCGATTACGCAATCTCCTCTGGTAGCGGGCTCTGCCCGCGAAGCGTCAGCCCACTCAATGCCATTCTCAGTGCACGATCCAGCTCAACAACCACAGCCCCAGCACCGCCCAGATGATCCCGCTGATGATGGCGGCGCGCATGAACGCCCGAACCGCCGAATACAGAAACAACAGACCGACGATCAGCGCGACGATGCTGATCAATGAGGTGTCCATCCCCAGCGTGCGGGCCAGGCCGTCGACAAAGTTGCCACCGGCATGGCCAAGCATGTTGAAGAACCAGCCGAAGGTATCGATGATGAATTTGATCACTGCGCCGAATGCCTGGCCTAGCCATTCGAAAAAACTTTCTACATACATGGAGAGTGTCTTCCTGATGAAAGTGCCGGAGTATGCGCCGGATCTCAGCCTTGGGCCATCTGACACCATGGGTAGTTCCCTGCCCACAGGCAAGGACTGGCGAATACATCGGTGACGACGTCATGATCCCGTGCAGGCAGGGCTGGCCCCTTCGCGAGCAAGCTTTGCTTCTGCAGCGCAACAGTGCAACGCTCAGTGCACCCATGCGAGGGCAGCAAGGAATCCAGCCAGCAGAAATGGTGCTACCGGCAGCGTGGTCTGCGCGTCCGGGCCCAGATTGGCCAGGCGCAGACGCCACTGTTTGTTGAACAGCTTCCATAGCCTGGGCATGACCAGCATCCAGGCGGCGGCGATCACCCCAGCGCCTACCAAGGTACCGATCAGGTGCATTTCATCGGTGGCCAAGGCCAAGCTGCCCAGCAGTTTGACGTCGGCGGCGGCGAGGCGGCCCATGAGGTGGGCCGGCAGTGTCAGCGCCATGCTCAGCGCCAGGGCGAAAGCCCCTTCAGGCACACTGGCGCCCATCCAGGTATGGCCGGTAGTGAACAGATACAGGAGTGCGCAGAGGCCACCTCCCAGTGTCAGCCCGTCGGCGATCTGCCGCAGACGGATGTCCTGTTCAGCACACAGGGTGAACCAGATCAACAAGACGAGGCTTTGCATCGGGTAATACACATCCCTGGGCAAGCGTTGGATCGGAAAGCTCTGAATCAAAAACCGGCTCTGCCCGAGGGTGTTTTAAACACCCCCCCTTATCGATTTAGTACGCAATCCTGTCCCGGTCAAGCTCACCGCTGAAATCCCTGCCAGGACAGTCAGCTTTATTACCGGGGTGGATAGTTGGACATGATCAAACCCACGCTCTTGGCGATGCTGGCACTGCGTTCCGTTGGGCCCTGAGGCGCGTCGCTGAGCACGCTGTCGCGCCTGCCGCGCCATACCAGCTTGCCGTCGCGCGCGTCCAGCAGGTCGACCTGCAAGGTGACGACGCGGTAGTCGACGGTGCGTGTTTCGTTGTAGAAACCAGCGCCCCACGGGCCACCCCAGGGTCCGCCCCAAGGGCCGCCGTAGGGTGTGCTGATCTGCTGTTGACGGGTATCGACGATGTAATAGGCCTGCACCAGGACGTCGGGCTTGGCTCCGGGCTGCGCGGCGCGTAATCCGCGCTGCTCGAGCTGGTCGCCGACCGATTGACGAATGCGTTGTTCGGTGAGGTCGCTTTTGATGCGCGGGTCATCCGGGCGATATTGCAGTGCCGGGGTTTTCCACGCCCAGCTGCGATACGCGCCGAAGTCACGGCTGGCGTCGAAGTCGAGGTTGGCTTGTTGGGTCTGGCAGGCCGTCAACAATAGTGCAAAGGCCAGTAACGCAATACGACTGAACATGGGTTTCTCCACGAACTCAACTGGGAGGGTAGGCCGTCAGGGCTTTTGCCACGGCTTGACGCAAGGCGTCGGCGCGTTGGCTCTCACTGCCCTGGGTACCGGTCTCGGCGCTGGCACTCCACAGGGGTTGGCCACTGGTGCCATCGTACAACTGGATGCGCACTACCAGGACTTGCACTTCATAAGTGCGTGTTACCGGCGGCGGCCCATAGGGGCCGTAACCATAAGGGCCGCGGGGGCCGAAGCCAGGCCCGTAACCGGGGCCGTAGTCATCGGTCACTTGTTGCAAACGGCGCTCGACATGCAGGTCCGCTGCCACGCGCAGGTCTGGTATGCCACTGCGGGCCGGTCGCAGGCCGCGCTGATCGAGGCCATTGCTGACCACCTCGGCAATCAGCGCCGGGTCGGCCAGATTGCTGCCGGCCGGCAATTGATTATTGACCCAGGCCCAATTGCGGTAGCGCCCGTAATCTCGCGGCGCGGCTGGATAGGCGCTGGCATCGAAGGTCTGCGCGGCCTGCGGCGGCGCGGGCGGCAAGGGGTTGGAGCTGGCGACATATGGGTTGGGGCTCTGGCAAGCGGCCAGGCCCAGGCACAACGACGCGACAGCGAAACGGCGTGGCATCAGGTTTCTCCCGTCAATCGGCGAGTGGCCGACAGATCCAGTGCAGATAACGCCCCAGCCCGGCAAAGGCCGGATGGCGGCGGTGAGCCAGCTCCATGTCCAGCAAGTCGGCGAGTGCCGCCTTGTCCTGGAAGTCTCTGGGCATGTAATCGTGAAAAACCCGCACGCCGCTGGACGATTCGACTCGCCAGGCGCTGGCGAGTTGCGTGGCCAGGTCGCGAGGGTCCAAGGGCATTTGCGGGGTCAGGCTTTGTTTCATGCCGGCCAGGCTCTCGCCGCGCAACTTGCGAAAGTGGCCCTTCAGCAGATTGCGATAGACCAGCGCGTCACGGTTGTAGAACGCCAGCGACAGCCAGCCGTCAGCGGCAGTGAAGTGCTGCAGCACTGGCAGGATTGCATGGGGTTCGGCGAGCCACTCAAGCACGGCGTGGCAGATCACCAGGTCATAGCGCTCTTCCAGCAGCCGTGGCAGTTCCTGCCAGGGCGCATGGATGAAGGTCGCCTCGAGCCCAGCCTCCGCGAAGCGCTGGCGCGCGCCTTCGAGCATCGGCGCAGCGGGTTCGGCAAGGGTGACCGCGTGCCCCTGCTGGGCCAGCCACAGCGACATGTGGCCAAGACCGGCACCGATATCGAGCACCCGTAACGGTCGAGAGGGCAGCGCTTCGCTGAGGTCGGCCTGGAGCACGGCCAGGCGAATGGCGCCTTTAGGCCCACCGTAGATTTTCTCGGCGAAGCGGGTCGCCAGTTGATCGAAGTGGCGGTCTTTCATTTGGCGAAGCGCCGTTCGCTGTCGGCGAGTTTGCTGCGCACCACCGCGTCCATGTCCAGCCCCAGCTCGCTGCATAGCAGCAACAGGTAGAGGACCACATCGCCCACTTCCTGGCCGGCATGGGCCAATTGCTCGGGGGGCAGGCTGCGTGACTGGTCTTCGCTGAGCCACTGGAAGATTTCCACCAGCTCGGCCATCTCCACGCTGGCGGCCATGGCCAGGTTTTTCGGGCTATGGAATTGGCGCCAGTCGTTGTTATCGCGGATGCGATGCAGGCGTTCGGTGAGTTCGACGAGGTTCATGGGGCAGGCTCCTGAAGGTGCATAGCTTCAGGGGGAAACGGCGCCGAATCAAGCGCTCGCTCAGCCTTCATGGCGAATTTATGCGAGCAGGCTGCTCCACGCCGAAATCAACAGCACTACCGCCAGAATCTTGTTCAAACGGCCAAGCGCAGCGGGTGATTTCAGCCAGCGCGCGGAGCCTGCGCCGAGCAGCGCCCAGCTGCCCATGCACGGCATGGCCACCAGGAAAAACGCCAGTGACAACCACGCCACTTCGCGGCCTTGGTCAGCGGCACTGGTGGTGAACACGCTGATCACCGCCAGCGCCATCATCCAGGTCTTCGGATTGACCAATTGCAGACTCGCCGCATCGACCAGCCCGAACTTGCGCGATGAATCCTTGGCGGTCAAGGCCTCGGTGGGGCTGGAGTAGATCTTCCAGGCCAGCCAGTTCAGCCAGAGCAGGCCGACGGCAGTCATCGCCAGATGAACGCCCGGGACTTTGAGCAAGGATTCGCCGAGCCCGGTGCCCACGGCCAATACCAGCAGTGCTGCGCCACCGCAGGCGCCCAGCACACTCGGCAGTGAAGCCAGCAAGCCATAACGAGCGGCGTTGCTGAGGACGAGAATATTGGTTGGGCCTGGCGTGATCGATGACACGAAGGCGAACAACAAAAACGGCAGCAGGGTGGCAGGCATGGCAGTCAGGCTCTGTGGCGCGATAGAAACGCCATGGTGCCCGGGGCGAGGGGTTCAGTCTGGAAGGTTTGAGCAGCGTCTGCGGTAGGCCGCCGGGCTGATGCCATAGGCGCGCACGAACCATCGGCCCAAATGGCTTTGATCGGCAAAGCCGAGGTCGCTGGCCACTTGCGCCGGGAAGTCGCCGTTGGCCAGTTGTCGACGTGCCTTGGCCAGGCGCAGTTGCACCAGATAGGCATGGGGCGGCAGGCCGAAGGCGGCCTTGAAGGCACGGGTCAGGCGGAAACGGTCGACGTTGCAGGCCTGCGCCAGCTCCTCCAGCCCCACGTCCTGGTGCACATTGGCCTGCAGATAGTCTCTGGCGCGCGAGGCTACCAGCGGCATCCGTGGGTCAGGATTGTGCCGCTGGCGCCAATGCAGGTGCCCGGTCAGCTGTTCCAGCAAGCGATCCAGCGCACTCTGCCGCACGATCAGCAGTTCCTGGCTGTGCAGCGCGGCGAAGGCATCGGCGATGGCCTGACTCAGGCGCGGATCCTGGGTGAGGTTGTGCGCGAAGGTCAGTACTTGTTGCGCGGGGGCGTTCTCGAACAGCTGGCTCAGCTCGCGCTCGAACCAACGGGGCTCAAGGTAGAGCATCCGATAGGTGAAGCCTTCTTCAGTGGGTGCATCGCCGTCGTGGATATCCCCTGGCTCCAGCAGGAATATCTGCCCTGGCGTGCTGGCGTATTTCTGCCGTCGGCAATGGAACTGCTGCACGCCCTGCTCGGTAAAGCCCACCAGATAGCTGTCGTGCCAGTGCGGATCGTAGGCATGACCCTTGAAATGCGCGCGCAAGGTCTCGATCCCGGTGCTCCGGTCCTGGCTGAGATCGATCCAGTTGTGTGCATTCATGGGTTTATAAAGGTGATGGCGGGCAGACAGTTATCGAGTGATACGGTGCGCCCGTCTAGAAGTTTTGTGCAAGCCTGCGGCGACCAGATGGCAAGCGCCATCTGGTCCGCTGCCTTCATGCCGGGCTGGTGACCTCTTCATCACCGCTCAACACGCCGGACTTCAGCCGGTTCGAGTAGTTTTCCGCCATGACCGAGCACACGATCAACTGCAGCGGGTGGTAGATCATGATCGGCAGCAGAATCAGGCCCAGCCCCGGGTTGTTGCCGAAAATCAATGCCGCCATGGGCGCACCGGCAGCCAGGGATTTCTTGCTGGCGCAGAACACTGCCGCCACTTCATCGGCGTGTTTGAATTTGAGCAGTTTGGCGGTGCGGGTGGTGAGCGTCAGGATCAGCGCCAGCAGGATCGTTACGCCGATAAAGGCGGTGAGAATCACCGAGGTGCCTTGCTGATGCCACATGCCCGAGGTCATCGATCCGCAGAATGCTGAGTACACCAGCAGCAGAATCACTACTTTGTCGATGATGTTGGTGTAGCGCTTGTGGCGGGCGAAGAACTTGCCGAGCAGCGGCCGGACCAACTGCCCGAGGACCAGCGGCAGCAGGAGCATGGCGCAGAGATCGATCAGCGTCGAACCGAGGTCGATACCACCCGCGCCGGAGCCGAGCACCAGGCTCACCAGCCAAGGGGTGATGAAAATGCCCAGGACGCTGGACGCGCTGGCATTGAGAATCGCCGCCGGCACGTTGCCGCCAGCACTGCCGGTCAGGGCGACGGACGAGGAGATGGTCGAAGGCAGCGCGCACAGGTAGAGGAACCCGAGCATCAGCAGGGCAGGGATCTGCGTGCCCAAGGTGACCTTGCACAGCAGCCACAACAATGGAAACACTACGAAGGTGAAGCCCTGCACCATGATGTGCAGGCGCCAGTTCTTGAGGCCATGGCCGATCTGTTCGCTGGACAGGTTGACCCCGTGCAGGAAGAACACCAGGAACACGCCGACATTGATCACTACCTCGGCATGCATGCCTCCGCCCTTGCTGCCGAAGCTCGGGAACAGGTAGGCCAGCAGGGTGGCGAGCAACATGCCGCAAAGGAACCAGTCGGTTACCACGCGTTTGAAATGACGGAAAATATGCATGACAAGACCTGAAACGGATTTGTAATTAAGGTGCGGCGAGGATAACGTGGCACAACTTCCGCCGTCTTGCGACATAAGGCCAATCGATGCCGATTAACGGACATCTTGGTGAGGCGCGCAGCGTCCCCGCCCTCAGCCACTTGCCCCGCCCCCTTTACGCCCGCGCCGAAAGCCTGCGGGCCGGTTCCTGGACACCCCGGCATCGACACGCCTGGGTGCAGTTTTCCTACGCCATCAGTGGCGTGCTGGGTGTCCATACCGACGAAGGCAGTTTTTATGCGCCCCCCCAGTGGGGTGTGTGGATCCCTGGCGGTCTGGAGCACGAAGTCACCACCTCGACCCGTGCCGAAATGCGCAGCTTGTATGTCGGTATCGAGCATTCCCACTGGGCACCGTCGCGCTGTCGGGTGCTGGAAGTCACGCCGCTGGCCCGAGAGATGATCAAGACCTTCTGCGAGCTGCCAGTGGAATATCCAAAAGGCGATACGGCTGAATCGCGCCTGGTAGCGGTGCTCCTGGACCAACTGGCGGGGCTGCCCGAGGTGCAGTTTTCGGTGCCTTTGCCGCGGCACCCACGGCTGTTGTCGGTGTGCAATCAGTTGATCGAGCAACCCGACAATGCCTTGACCTTGGGCGATTGGGCCGCGCACATGGGCACCTCGGAAAAAACCTTGATGCGTTGTTTCCAGAAGGAAACCGGGCTGAGTTTTCGGGCTTGGCGTCAGCGCATGCGTCTGCTGTCGTCGCTCAATGTTCTGGAGGAAGGCGGAAACGTTACCCGTGCGGCGTTGTCCAGTGGATATGAATCACCTTCGGCTTTTATCGCGGCGTTCAAAGGGCTGTTCGGGGCGACCCCGGGTGAGCTGTTCAAGCCCTGAGCGGCAGATTTTTAGCGAAATTGGCCGAGGCTTTGCATTCTGTAATCACGGCAAGGTCGGAATCCTTGCCGGGCTGTGAGAGGATGGCTTGTCAATCGAGAGCATTTCGCGTGTTTGGCCACAAAGGACCCAGAATAAAAGCTGATGAAGACTCCAAAACGCATTGAACCCCTGGTCGAGGACGGCCTGGTCGACGAAGTGCTGCGTCCGCTCATGAGTGGTAAGGAAGCAGCGGTCTATGTAGTGCGCTGTGGTAATGAACTGCGCTGCGCCAAGGTCTATAAGGAGGCCAACAAACGAAGTTTCCGCCAAGCGGCCGAATATCAGGAAGGCCGCAAGGTACGCAACAGTCGCCAGGCGCGGGCCATGGCGAAAGGTACCAAGTACGGGCGCAAGGAAACCGAAGACGCCTGGCAGAATGCCGAGGTCGCGGCGTTGTTCCGTCTGGCGAGCGCGGGCGTGCGGGTGCCCAAGCCATTCGACTTTCTCGATGGTGTGTTGCTGATGGAACTGGTAGCCGACGAATACGGCGATGCCGCGCCGCGGCTGAACGACGTGGTGCTGGAGCCTGATCAAGCACGCGAATACCACGAGTTCCTGATCCGTCAGATCGTGCTGATGCTTTGCACCGGTTTGGTGCACGGCGATCTCTCTGAGTTCAACGTATTGGTCGGGCCGTCGGGACCGGTGATTATCGACTTGCCGCAGGCAGTGGATGCGGCGGGTAACAATCATGCATTCACCATGCTGGAGCGGGATGTCGGCAACATGGCCAGCTACTTCGGTCGTTTTGCGCCGGAACTCAGGCAGACCCGCTATGCCAAGGAAATGTGGGCGCTGTACGAAGCCGGCTCGCTGCACCCTGGCAGTGTGCTCACCGGTGAGTTCGCCGAAGAGGATATCGAGGCGGATGTTGGCGGCGTGATGCGCGAGATCGAAGCCGCGCGGCTCGACGAGGCGCGTCGTCAAGCCATTCGGGCGGCCGACGACAAGCCGGCGGACAAGTCCGAAGAGCCACCGCCGCCCTGGATGCAGTAAGGCGGATCAGCGGCGGGCGGTTGTATGACAGCCGCTCGACGCCAGGTCAGTCAGAATCGGGCAATCTGGTCGGCCATCCCCCTGGCAGTGGCTGACGAGATTCTGCAAGGTGTCCCGCAGGCCAAGTAACTCGTCGATGCGCCGGTTAAGGGCATCGATGTGTTGCCCGGCCAGCGCCTTGACGTCCGCACTGGCGCGACCACGGTCTTGCCACAGCATCAGCAGGCGGCCAATTTCTTCCAGCGAAAAGCCCAGGTCACGCGAGCGTTTGATGAACGCCAGCGTGTGCAGGTCTTCGCTCTGATAGATGCGGTAGCCGCTGTCGGTGCGATGGGCGGCCTTGAGCAGCCCGGTGGCTTCGTAATGGCGGATCATTTTTGCGCTGAGACCACTTTCGCGGGCGGCCTGACCAATGTTCACGTGTTCTCTCCTGCGTCGGGGTCGGCATTATTGTGTAGCTGCGGTTTCCAGGTATTCAACAATAACGCGTTGCAGACCACGCTGACGCTCGATAGCGCCATGGCGGCTCCTGCAAGCATCGGATTGAGCACGCCAAAGGCCGCCAACGGAATGCCGATCATGTTATAGATAAACGCCCAAAACAGATTCTGCCGAATCTTCGCGCAGGTCCGCCGGCTGATATCCAGCGCTGCCGCCACCCATTGCGGGTCATCGCGCATCAGGGTGATACCCGCAGCCTGGATGGCGACGTCGGTGCCGCTGCCCATGGCAATGCCGATGTCGGCGCTGGCCAGTGCGGGTGCGTCGTTGATGCCGTCGCCGACCATCGCTACCCGCTGCGTCAGGCGCAGGCTCTGAATGACCTCGGCCTTGTCGGCCGGTAACACCTGAGCATGCACCTTCTGCGCATCGATCCCCAAGGCTGTGGCGACAACCTGGGCGCTGCCGCGATTGTCGCCAGTAAGCAGATGCGTATGCATACCTTGCTGGCGCAGACTTGCCAGTGCCGCCGCGGCGCCGGGCTTGAGTGCATCGCCGAACGCCAGCAAGCCCAGCACTTGCGGCTGTGGGGTCAGCTCGATCAACCACGACAAGGTGCGGCCCTGACCTTCCCATCTCTGTGCGGTGGCCTGCAGTGCGCCCGCCGACACGTGATGATCATCCAGCAGCCGCTGATTGCCGAGCAGCAATTCACGACCGTCCAGCGTGCCGCGAATACCACGCCCGGCAAGGGTTTCGCTATGGCGCGCGGCCTCTGGCAGCGTCGGGCAGCACGCCAGAACGGCCTTGGCCAAGGGATGCTCGCTGCCACGCTGCAGGGCAGCGGCGTCTAGCAACAGATGCTGAAGATCATACCCCTCGATGGCCGCCACACTCATATCGACCAGTTCGGGATGCCCTGATGTCAGGGTGCCGGTCTTGTCGAATACCACGCAGTCGATTCGGCTGGCGTGTTCGAGCGCCTCCGCATCCTTGATCAGAATGCCATGGCGCGCCGCCGCACCGGTGCCGGCCATGATTGCCGTCGGTGTGGCCAGGCCCAAGGCGCAGGGGCAGGCAATCACCAGGACGCTGACGGCATGCAATATGGCGATCTGCACCCCGGCGCCGCTGTACCACCAGCCCAGCAAGGTCAACAGCGCCAGCAGCAGGATCACCGGGACGAACACCTGGCTGACCCGGTCCACCTGCTTCTGGATCGGGGCCTTGGCGCTCTGCGCGTCTTCGACCAACTGGATGATTTTCGCCAGCAGTGTCTGGGTACCTACTGCCCGAGTTTCGACCCGCAATTGAGCTTCGCCGTTAATGGCGCCGGCGCTGACCGTGTCGCCGGCCTGCTTGCTGACGGGCAGACTTTCGCCGCTGATCAACGCTTCGTCGGCATGACTGCGGCCGTCGATCACCACGCCGTCGACGGCAAAGCGTTCGCCAGGTTTGACCAGTATCTGATCACCGATTCGCAGCGCGTCGATGGCCACGCGCTCCTCGCGATCGCCAACCACACGCACGGCAAAGCTCGGCTGCAGCGCCTGCAAAGCGCGAAGGGCATCGGCGGTGCGGCGCTTGGCATGACTCTCCATGTACTTGCCCACCAGCACCAGCGCAATGACTATGGCCGAGGCTTCGAAATACAGATGAGGCGCCTGGCCAGGTGCAGGCTGTAGCCATTGGTAGAGACTCAAACCGTAGCCCGCACTCGTGCCGATAGCCACCAGCAGGTCAATATTGCCCGCGCGGGCACGCACAGCCTTGTAGGCCGAGGTATAGAAGCGCGCGCCGATAATGAACTGCACCGGTGTCGCCAGGCCAAACTGAAGCCATGCTGGCAGCATGAGGTGCATGCCCAGAGGCTGCAGCAACATGGGAAGCAATAGCGGGGTGGCGAGCAGGATGGCGACAATCATCATCCAGCGCTCGTGGCGCAGGTGCCGCTGGTGGTTGGCCTCCTCGGTCTGAGCGCTGACCGGTACGTGCGCGGTATAGCCCGCGCGCACCACCGCATCGATCAGTGTGGCGGCGGACAGCGGGCGCTGAAGTAGCAGATGGGCGCGCTCGCTGGCCAGGTTGACGCTGACCTCGCTGACGCCATCGACCTTGCGCAGTGCGCGTTCGACGCGACCGGCGCAGCTGGCGCAGGTCATGCCGTCAATCGACAGGTCGAAGGTTGTGGGGAGCATCGGGCTGGCCATTGCGATCATCCTCTTGGCAGATGATCCATAGCATCAACCTTGCCACGTGGGCAAGGTCAAGGCTGCCTTCAGTACTCGATAGGTGCCGGCTTCAGAGTCAGCCCGTAAGGCCCGGGTGCGATGGAGTACTTGAGAATGTCGCCGGCGTGCAGATTAACCTCGATAGCTTTGGCCGGGGTGATACCCGACGAATCGCAGCCAGGCGTCTGGCCCGGCAAGCGCTTGAGGCGTATCGATACCTTGCCCGGTGGCAAGTTCAGCGAGGTATCGTCTTCCTGAAATAGCCGCGTCACCAACTGATCTTGGACGTAAACCCCGATCTCGCAGGAGGTCCCTACCTGGAGGGTCTGCCGGGAAATGATCACGATGCCATAGCCGTTCGGACCATCGGCCAGTGCTAAAGGAACCATCGATGGGATGGCAAGGGTGCCGAGCAGGGCGAGTACTGACCAGCGCATGGCTGAACTCCTGTTGTCACGGATACGGATACGAATAACCTTGGACTGTCGCCCATTCTGCAGCTTGGCTGACCTCAGGGATGATTTCCACCCCGGCCGTTATCAAGGAAACTTGACCTTGACCCGATGGCAAGCTTCAAACTGTCGCTGAATCTACCACGGAGGCTTTCCCATGCAGCATTTCGACGTAAAAGGCATGACCTGCCAGCATTGTGTCCACGCGCTCACCCAGGCCGTGCAAGATCAGGATCCGGCCGCCCTGGTCCAGGTCGATTTGAAAACCGGGCAGGTAAATGTGCAAAGCAGCCTGGCGCCGGATGTGATCATCGGACTGATCGGCACCGAAGGATACGCCGCCAAGGCCCTGTAATCCGCCTCGTTGAGAGGGCAAGGCGCGGCGGGTATGCACCAGTGTATGGCGCGTTAATAGTTTTGCCAGGCATTGCACGGGTAAACTAGGGGGCTGCTTCACTTCTCTGCGGACCCCCGATGAACCTCAAAACCATACTTATCCTTGGCGCGCTCAGCGCCTTCGGCCCGTTGGCCATTGATTTCTACCTGCCAGGTTTCCCCGCTATCGCGCTGGCCTTCGGCACTGATGAAAAACACGTACAGAGCACCCTGGCGGCCTATTTCCTTGGGCTGTCCATCGGCCAGTTGATCTACGGACCCATCGCCGATCGTTTCGGTCGACGCGTGCCGCTGCTGGTGGGCGTTGCACTCTTCACCCTGTCGTCCCTGGCTTGCGCCTTTGCCCCGACGCTCGATTGGTTGATCGCCGCCCGGTTCATCCAGGCGCTGGGTGGCTGTGCCGGGATGGTGCTGTCCCGTGCCATCGTCAGTGACACATGTGATGCCGTGGGCTCTGCCAAGGTGTTCTCCCAGTTGATGCTGGTGATGGGCCTGGCACCGATCCTTGCGCCCATGCTGGGTGGTTTTCTGGTCAGCCATTACAGTTGGCAGTGGATCTTCATCATTCTGACGCTGTTCAGTGCATTGGCCACCGTGGCGGTGGCGCTTGGGCTGCCGGAGAGCATGCCCGCCGATCGGCCGCGGCAGCCCTTGACCGGTGGCCTGCGTCAATACGGTCGGTTGCTAAGTGATCGACGCTTTCTGGGGTACGCCCTGAGCGGCGGTATCGCCATGGCGGGCATGTTCGCCTACATCGCCGGCTCCCCATTCGTCTTCATCAAGCTCTATGGTGTACCGGCAGAGCACTACGCCTGGCTGTTCGGTAGTAATGCCGCGGGCTTCATCATTATGGCGCAGGTCAACGCCCGGTTACTGTCCAGGCACACCCCCGGCGCCTTGCTGGCGCGGATGATCTGGGTCTATCTGGGCGCCGGGTTGTTGCTGTTGGCCATTGCCGCGTTGCACACGCAACAATTATGGCCATTGCTGCTGCCGTTGTTCGTCTGTATCGCCAGCCTGGGGTGCATCATCCCCAACGCTTCGGCCTGTGCCATGAACGGTCAGGGCGCCCGGGCGGGCAGTGCTTCAGCCCTGCTTGGTTGCCTGCAATTCAGCGTGGCGGCAGGCGCGTCAGCGCTGGTGGGGCTGCTGCACGATGGCACTGCGATGCCGATGGCGATGGTCATCAGCCTCTGCGGCGTAGTGGCCGTTGTCGTCTCGGTGCTGACGGGTCGTGTCGCGCCAGTCGGCGTGAAAGAGGGTAAAGCTGCATAGGGGACAGTGTTTGTAAGTTTTCAGGCGCGACGTTGTAGGTTTTTGCGCTGCGTTAACTGGGGATACTTTTCCTCGGGGGAATATATACCCCCGGTTTTACGAGGTCTGATGCCGTACAGAGGCGAGCATCAGCCTGGATTGATTTGAACGTTTTTGTACAAGGGGGTATTTACCCTCCGTGTTCCGGGCTTTTGTACCCGTACCGGCGAATATTTCGCCTGCTTTTTCCGTGCTTATAATGCGTGCCACAGCCTGCCGAACAGTGTGGCGCGGTTGTCAGACAAGGGATTTGCAGGCTTCGAAAAATGTCGGGACAGGGAGTGAACCATGGAATATGCACCTTGCATCAGTCGCATCGCTACGTTGCTGGCCGACCCTAAGCGCAGTGCAATGTTATGGGCGCTCATCGACGGTGGCACGCGGGGCGCCGAGGAGTTGGCTAATCTGGTAGGCGTTACGCCTTCTTCCGCGAGTGCTCATCTTGCCCGGCTGTCCTCCGCCGGATTACTCAAGTTCGAAGCCCGCGGACGCAAACGATTTTTCAAGCTGGCGGCACCGGAGGTCGGGGCGGCAGTCGAGGCGCTGGTCAGCGTTTCCCGGGTACGGGCTGGTTCAGTCAATCGGGAGCCCTTGCCTCGGGCGCCTGCTGCCATGCGGCGTGCCTGCTTTTGTGGCGAGCATTTGGGAGGAGAACTGGCAGCCGAGGTCTATCAGCGAATGCTGGCAGCGCAGTGGTTGATGCCCCGTGGCGAGTACCTCGACATTACCCATGAAGGCAATGTCCATCTGGCAAACATGGGTATCTATCCCCAGGCCTTCGCTACCCGCGACGGGCATTCGGTCTGCTCTGGCTGGGACGGTGAGCGAGCACACATAGGTGGCGTTCTGGGGGCCAGCCTGATGAAGCTGTTCATGCAATCAGGCTGGGTGCGCGAACGCGAGGAATCGAGAGCGCTGTTGGTCACTGAGGCGGGAATGCTGCGGATTCGCAGCATCGCCAGTCAGTGAGTGCGCATCAAGGCTTGATCAGGCGTGCATCAAGGCTGTTTTGTGCCAGGCGCTTGGCTTGATCCTGAGTCATACCCAAGTGGGTGTGCAAGGCGTAGAAATTCTCCGTCACGTAGCCCCCAAAGTAGGCAGGGTCGTCGGAGTTGACCGTGACCTTCACGCCACGCTCGAGCATGTCGAGGATGTTGTGCTGGGCCATGTCGTCGAACACGCACAGCTTGGTATTGGACAGCGGGCACACGGTCAGCGGGATCTGCTCGTCGATGATGCGCTGCATCAGACGCTCATCCTCGATAGCGCGTACCCCGTGGTCGATGCGCTGGATCTTGAGCAGGTCCAGGGCTTCCCAGATGTACTCGGGCGGGCCTTCTTCACCAGCATGGGCGACAGTCAGGAAGCCTTCATTGCGGGCGCGGTCAAACACGCGCTGGAACTTGCTCGGCGGATGGCCCTGCTCGGAGCTGTCCAGTCCGACGGCAACGAACGCATCGCGGAAGGGCAGCGCCTGGTCGAGTGTCTTCTGGGCTTCGTCTTCGCTGAGGTGGCGCAGAAAGCTGAGAATCAGGCCGCTGCCGATGCCCAGTTGTTGCTGGCCATCCTTGAGCGCCTGGCTGATACCGGTGAGCACAAGCTCAAAGGGAATGCCGCGATTGGTGTGGGTTTGCGGGTCGAAGAACGGCTCGGTATGGATGACGTTCTGCGCTTTGCAGCGCTGCAGGTAGGCCCAGGTCAGGTCGTAGAAGTCCTGCTCGGTGCGCAGTACATCGGCGCCCTGATAGTAGAGGTCGAGAAACTCCTGCAGGTTGTTGAACGCGTAGGCGCTGCGCAGTGTTTCGACGTCCTGCCAGGGCAGGGCGATCTTGTTGCGCTCGGCCAGGGCAAACAGCAACTCAGGCTCGAGGGAGCCTTCGAGGTGCATATGGAGTTCGGCCTTGGGTAACGCGTTGAGCCAGTCGTACATGGTGTTTTCTCATCAGGTGCAGAGGTAGGGATTCTACAGGGCTGAGAGCCGGTGGGAAAAAAAGCCTGACTTGCGGTTCAGGTTTTTGCTTCGGCAGGGTGCTATTTGAGCTCCCGGCGATAAGCGTAGGTGTCGGCGAAGCGCGACAGCAGGAAATCCGCACAGGTGGTCACCGGGTATCTGGCCGGATGCTCGGCATCCTGACAGCCCGGCAGGCATTCGATCAGGGTGTCGGGGTGGGGTTCGGCGAAAAACGGCATCGAGTAGCGGTCGACCCCCATCGGGCTGAGTACCCGGTGTGGCGTGGACAGGTAACGGTCATTGCTCCAGCGCGCCATCATGTCGCCAATATTGACCACGAAGGTCCCCTCGATGGGCGGCGCGTCGATCCAGCGGCCGTGCACGTCACGTACCTGCAGCCCGCCTGCGTTGTCCTGGTACAGCAGGGTGACGCAGCCGTAATCGGTATGGGCGCCGGCGCCTTGCTGGTCGGCAGAGGTGGCCGTCTGGCGCGGCGGATAGTGGATGAAGCGCAGCACACTTACCGGCTGTTCGAAACGCTTGTCGAAAAAGTCTCGGGGCACATTCAGCGCTGGGGTCATGGCACGTAACAGTGTTTGTGCCAGCGCTTGCATGTCCTGGTAGTGGGACTCCATCAATTCGGCCCAGCCGGCAATATCCGGATGGCGATTGGGGCCGCGCAGGGGCTTGCCCGCCAGTACCTCGGGGTGATCGACGGGCAGATGCAGGCCCATGTCGAACGTTTCCTTGAGGTCGCTGGGCAGTGTGGGGTCCAGTTGTTCGGTGGCGACGGCGCCGTAGCCGCGGTGATGACTGCTGGCGGTGATGTCGATCTGCAATTTTTCGCTGCTCGGGCGAGCAAAAAAAGCACGGGCCTGTTGCTGTACGGCGTCGATGCGCGCGGCGCTGATGGGGTGGCCCTTGATATAGAAGAACCCCCATTCACGGCACGCCAGGTCGATGGCCTGGGTGACAGGGTCCCATCCTTGTTGCTCGGCAAGGTAGAGGGGGCTGATGTCGATGATGGGAAGTTGTTGCATGGCTGTCTCCGCAGCGTGGGGAAGATCCCTGTAGCGAGTGGCTTGCCCTCGATTCACTATGCCTGACACCCTGAGGTGCTTGCACCGTTCCAAGGTCCGGAAGCGCAGCCCCCTCGCTACAGTATGCACGCTGTTACTTTGGCATCTGCGCCGTCATGCCTTCGATGTAATAGTTCATCGAGGCCAGTTCGGCATTGCTGGCAGTAGCGCCGGCAGGGATTTTCACTGCACCGCTCTGGTCCTTGATCGGGCCGGTGAACGGATGGAACTCACCGCTCTTGATGCTGGCGATGATCTGCTCGGCTTCGGCTTTCACCGGTGCAGGCACGATGTCGCTGATCGGCAATTGCACCGTGCCCTCTTTCAAGCCGCCCCAGTAGTCCTGTGACTTCCACGTGTGGTCCATGACCGCCTGGGTCGCTTGGATATAGTACGGGCCCCAGTTGTTGACGATCGACGTCAGTACCGCTTTGGGCCCGAAGTGAGCCATGTCGGACGCGTAACCCACGGCGTAGACGCCCCGGCGTTCGGCAGTCTGAATTGGCGCCGGGCTGTCGGTGTGCTGGAAGATCACGTCCGCGCCCTGGTCGATCAGGGCGTTGGTGGCATCGGCTTCTTTGCCCGGATCGAACCAGGAGTTGACCCACACCACCTTCATTTCAGTACCGGGGTTGTACTTGTTCAGCGCCAGTTGGATGGCGTTGATGTCGCGGATCACTTCCGGGATCGGGAAGGAGGCCACGTAGCCAACTTTTTTGGTCTTGGTCATTTTCGCCGCAAGGAACCCGCCCACATATCGCCCTTCATAGGTGCGCGCCAGGTAGGTGCCCATGTTCTTGTCCTGCTTGTAACCCGTAGCATGCTCGAAGATCACCTTGGGGAACTGCTTGGCGACCTTGAGCGTCGGGTTCATGTAGCCGAATGAGGTAGTGAAGATCAGATCGTAATTTTCCTTGGCCATGTTGCGGATCACCCGCTCGGCATCGGCACCTTCCGCGACGTTCTCCACGTAGCTGGTCTTGACCTTGTCACCCAGTTGCTCTTGCAACGCTTGGCGGCCGACTTCGTGCTGGTAGGTCCAGCCGTGGTCACCGATGGGGCCGATATAGACGAAGCCCACTTTCAGCGGGTCGGCGGCGCTGGCTATCAGGCTGGTGCCGAGGCCGATCACAGCCGTCATGGCGCACAACAGCTTTTTCAGGGAGTAGCGTTTTTGCGTGGAAGACTGCATGCAGGGAAGCTCCTTATGATCTTGTGGGCGTTGTGGAAAATGTGGCCCGCAGATCAATGCAAAAAGCTGACCAAGAGGACAATTAATCGCAGGGGACCGACTTTCATCACGGCGCGTGTGGGCGCCTGGGCGCCTTGCGGTGCGTCTCGGTGCAGCAACCGGGGCTCGCGCCGCTAACTGGTGCAGCGCTGGCCGCCTAGTCAGAGGGCGCAGGTTTGTTCTGACACCTTTTGAAACCTTTACCCGGCCCGCACACTCTCAACGCCGGGAGCGAACACTGCTCTACCATTCAGTCGTGGCTGCACGCCGCACCGCTCAAGGACGCTACATGAACGCCATTCTGGTTCAGCTCAAACAGGAAAAATTCCTCCTGCTGGCGATCATCGCCGCCTGTGTCGCCTATCCGCTGGAGCACACGATGCTCGGTCACGGGCACGGCGTGGCGTTAGCTTCCGGCCTGGCATTGATCGCGGCGATCATCTGTGCCTCGCTCAGGGTGGCGCACCATGCCGAGTTGCTGGCACAGAAGGTCGGCGATCCCTACGGCACCATGATCCTGACTCTGGCGGCAGTGCTGGTGGAGGTGGTGATCCTGGGGATCATGATGAGCAACGAGCCGTCACCGACCTTGGTGCGGGACACCATCTATAGCGCGGTGATGCTCGACATCAACGGCATCCTCGGCCTGGCCGCGTTGATGGGTGGCCTCAAGCATGGAGAGCAGCAGTACAACGATGACTCGGCGCGCAGCTACAGCGTGATGATCCTGACCGCCATGGGCGTGTCGATGGTGGTGCCCGAGTTCATCCCCGAGCCGGACTGGAAGCTCTATTCGGTGTTCACCATTGGCGCGATGCTGCTGTTGTACGGCTTGTTTTTACGAATGCAGGTCGGCCCGCACAGCTACTTCTTCAGCTACAGCTACCCGGAGAAGAAGCGCCGCCGGCCGACCCCAGAGGATGCAGCCGAGGAAGAACCACCCACCAGCCTGGGCCTGTCCATCGGCTTGCTGGTGTTTGGTGTCGTGGTGATCGGCGCCTTGGCCGAAGTAATGTCCAAGGCCATGGACCTGGGCCTGAAGGGCAGTGGTGCACCGCCGGTGGTGACGGCGATTCTGGTAGCGGCGATCTCGGCGGCGCCCGAGATTCTCACGGCGTTGCGCGCTGCCTTGGCCAACCGCATGCAGTCGGTGGTCAATATCGCCCTGGGTGCGTCGTTGTCGACGGTAATCCTCACCGTGCCGGTCATGGAAGGGCTGGCGCTGTACAGCGGTCAGCCGTTCCAGATGGCGATGACTCCGGTGCAGACGGTGATGATTTTCATCACGCTGCTGGTGTCCGCCATCAATCTCAACGACGGCGAAACCAACGCCATCGAAGGCATGACGCACTTTGTGCTGTTCGCGACGTTCATCATGCTGTCGCTGCTGGGGTTGTAGCGAACAAGCGCCAATCTCTGTGCTGTGGCTGCTGGCGCCCTTCGCCAGCAAGCTGTGCTCCCACAGGTGCAGGCTTGCCTGCGAAGAGGCCGGCACAGTCAATACAATGATCAGCCTACCAACTCCCGCGCGGCCTCGCGGTGATGGGCGATCAGTTGCGCGATATCCAACCCAGGCACCTGCCCGTCGATAACTCGCCACTGCCCGCCGACCATCACTCGATCCGCGCGATCGGCGCCGCACAGCAAGAGCGCGCTCAACGGATCATGGCTCCCGGAAAAACGCAGTTCATCCAGCTTGAACAGCGCCAGATCGGCCTGTTTGCCCGGCGCCAGTTCGCCGATGTCCGTGCGCCCGAGCAGCTGCGCCGAGCCTCGCGTCGCCCAGCCCAGCACGCGCTCCGGGGTAATGGCCGCCGCGCCGTAACGCAGACGCTGCAGATACAGGGCCTGGCGCGCCTCAAGGATCATGTTCGAGGCATCATTGGACGCCGAGCCATCCACACCCAGCCCGAGCGGTGCCCCGGCATCGGTCAGGTCCAGCGTGGGGCAGATCCCCGAGGCCAGGCGCATGTTCGAACTCGGGCAGTGACACACCCCCGTGCCAGCCGCGCCCAGGCGGCCGATTTCATCCGGGTTGAAGTGGATGCCATGGGCAAGCCAGGTGCGTGGCCCTAGCCAGCCGACGCTGTCGAGATAGTCGACGGTGCGCAGCCCGAAGCGTTGCAGGCAGAAGTCTTCTTCGTCGAGGGTCTCGGCCAGATGCGTGTGCAGGCGCACGTCCAGGCGTTCGGCCATCTCGGCGCTGGCGGTCATGATCTCGGTGGTCACCGAAAATGGCGAGCAGGGCGCCAAGGCGATCTGGATCTGCGCACCGTCGCCACGTTGATGGTAGCGCTCGATCAAGCGCTGGCTGTCGGCCAAAATCACCTCACCCTGCTGCACGGTCTGCTGGGGTGGCAAGCCGCCATCCGCTTCGCCCAAACTCATGGAGCCACGTGTAAGCATGGCGCGCATGCCCAGTTCGCGTACTACGCCGACCTGCACGTCGATGGCGTCTTCCAGGCCTTCGGAGAACAAATAATGGTGGTCGGCCGCGGTGGTGCAGCCGGAGAGCAGCAATTCGGTGAGAGCAACCTTGCTGGCCAGTGCGAGTTTTTCCGGGGTCAGGCGCGCCCAGACTGGATAGAGCGCCTTGAGCCAAGGGAACAGCGGCTGATTGACTACTGGTGCCCAGGCACGAGTCAGGGTTTGATAGAAGTGATGGTGAGTGTTGATCAACCCCGGCAGCACTACATGCGCGCGGGCATCGAACACTTCGTGGCAAGGGCGAGCGGGCAGTGCACCTGCAGCCAGGACCTCATGGATGATGCCGTTTTCCAGCACCAGGCCACCACGGGCGTCGAGGCCGTTGGCAGTGAAGATCGCTAGAGGGTTTTTTAACCAGATACGGGGCGCGGACATGAGCCGACTCCTCTGAAAAGTGTGTTCAGGTAAGCCAGCTCAGTTTTGCCCTGTCTGCTGATCCAGGTGGCGTGGATTATAACGGTGCAATTGCTTATCTGTCCCTATGCCGTTGCGACCTCTTCGCGGGCAAGCCTTGCTCTCATGTGTGCACCGTTCTGTGGGAGCAAGGCTTGCCCGCGAAGGGGGCAGTCGCCCCTACCCTGATTTAGTGCCCTGGCTGCCACGGTTGCCCCAGCGACACAGGCGCGTACAACCGCGTGCGAATCGCATCCCTGGACAGCAACACCAGCACCACGATGGTTGCCACATACGGCAGCATCGCCAGCAGATTGGATGGGATCGCCAGCCCCAGGCCTTGGGCCACCAGATAAAGGATGCTGGCAAAGCCGAACAGGTACGCGCCTAGCAGCAGTCGCCAGACCCGCCAGCTGGCGAACACCACCAACGCCAGGGCGATCCAGCCGCGGCCGGCGCTCATGTTCTCGGCCCACATCGGCGTATAGGCCAGCGACAGATAAGCGCCCGCCAGACCTGCCATGGCGCCCCCGAACAAAACCGCCAAGGTGCGCACCCTCAGCACCGGCAGGCCCATGGCGCTGGCGGCGTCGGGGTTTTCGCCCACGGCCTGGACGATCAGGCCGACGCGGCTTTTGAGGATCACCCAGGCAATCACCGCAAACAGCACGAATGACAGATACACCAAGGCGTCTTGACCGAACAGCGCGCGCCCCACCAACGGCAGGCCGCTGAGCAGCGGAATGGCCAGAGGCTCGAAGCCCGCCAGAGGCTTGCCCACCCAGGCCGCGCCGATGAAGGTCGACAGCCCGACGCCGAAAATGGTCAAGGCGAGGCCGGTGGCCACCTGGTTGGCATTGAAGCTCAGCGCCACCAGCGCAAACAGCGATGACAGCAACATCCCGGCCGCCATCGCCAGCAACACGCCGAGCCACAGGCTGCCGGTGCTGAAGGCGACGATAAAGCCCACCACCGCGCCGAACAGCATCATGCCTTCCTGACCCAGGTTGAGCACACCGCTCTTTTCACACACCAGTTCCCCCAGCGCTACCAGCAGCAGCGGCGTGCCGCAGCGCACGGTGGCAAACAGAATGTTGCTGATCAGATCCATATCCATGTCGAGTTTCTCAAGTCAGGGCCGGGGTGGGTGTGACAGCGCCGCGCCGTGCCCAGCGCCCTTTGAAGCGCGGGCGATAAAGGATCAAGACGTCACTGGCCAACAGAAAGAACAGCATCATGCCTTGGAACAACTGCGTGATGGCCTGGGGCAGATTGAGGTTCATCTGCGCGTTTTCGCCGCCCAGATACAACAGCGCCATCAAGAGGCTGGAAAACAGGATGCCGATAGGATTGAGCCGACCAAGAAAGGCCACGGTGATGGCGGCATAGCCATAGCCCGGCGACACCGCCGGTACCAGTTGCCCGATCGGCCCCGCCACCTCGCCAACCCCCGCGAGCCCGGCCAGTGCGCCGCTGATCAACAACGCGAACCACACCAGAGACTTCTCCCGAAAGCCGACAAAGCCGGCGGCACGTTTGTCCAGGCCCAACACTTTGATCTGAAAACCCACGAAGCTTCTTTGCAGCAAGATCCACACCGCCACCAATGCCAGCAGGGCAAAGTACAAACCGGCGTGCAGGCGGCTATCGGCGAACACCAGCGGCAAGCGACTGGCATCGCCGAACATAGCCGACTCGGGGAAATTGAAGCCGGCCGGGTCCTTGAGCGGACCATGCACGAAATACAGCAACAGGTTGAGCGCAATGTAGTTGAGCATGATGCTGGTGAGGATTTCGTTGGCATTGAACTGCGTGCGCAGCCAAGCGGTGAGCCCGGCCCAGGCCGCACCGGCGAGGGTCCCGGCGCTGAGTACCATGACCAGTGCCCAGCGGCTGTCCATGTCGGTGATATTGACCGCTACGGCGCTGCCGGCCAGGGCGCCGATGAGCAATTGCCCCTCGGCGCCGATGTTCCAGATGCGCGCCTGGAAGGCCACCGCCAGCCCCAAGGCGCAGAGCAGGATCGGCAGTGCCTTGACCAGCAACTCACCCACACCGTAGAGGTCCTTGACCGGGTCGATCAGCAGGGTCCGGAGTGTCAGCAGAGGGTCCAGGCCCAGCGCCAAAAACAACAGCGCGCCACAGCCCAGCGTGAGCATGGCCGCCAGCAGCGGCGAGCACCAGAGCATGGCGCGCGATTGCTGGCCGCGGGGTTCGAGTGAAAGCAACATGACAGGCTCCGATTAGCTATGGGCAGCGGTGTGATCGAAACGGCCAGCCATCCAGCCGCCGACTTCTGCCGCAGTGGTGTCCGGGGTCGGCTTCAGGCGGCTGAGGCGGCCACTGCTGAGGGCGCCCAGGCGGTCGCTGATTTGAAACAGTTCGTCGAGGTCTTCGGAGATCACCAGAATCGCCGCACCGGCATCGCGCAGGGCGATCAAAGCGCGGTGAATCGTGGCCGCCGCCCCTACGTCGACACCCCAGGTCGGATGTGCGGCGATCAGCAGGCGCGGTTGCTGGAGGATTTCCCGGCCAAGAATGAATTTTTGCAGGTTACCGCCCGACAGGCTTCGCGCCGGTGCCTGTTCGCCGGCGCTCTTGACCCCGAAGCGGCTGATGATCTCCTTGGCCAGCTCCACCACCTTGTGGCGGCGGATCAGGCCGTTTTTCACCAGTCCGTGCTGGAAAGCTGTGAGCAAGGCGTTGTCGCTCAGGCTCATGTCGGGCACGGCGCCATGGCCCAAACGCTCGGCTGGCACGAATGCCAGGCCCAGACGCCTGCGTGCATCGGGGCGCAAATGCCCTACTTTGGCCCCAGCGAAGCGCAGCGTCGCCGCCTGAGCGGTGGGCAGGGTGATCTCGCCGCTGAGCAACGCCAGCAACTCGTCCTGACCGTTGCCGGCGACTCCGGCGATACCGACGATTTCCCCGCTGCGCACCTGCAGGTCAAGATTGCTCAGCGAGCAGCCAAAAGGGTCGGGGTTATGCCAGGACAACTTGTCGATCTGCAAGAAGTCTGCGCCGCCGCTGGCTTTCGGGTACTGGGCACTCAGGCCTTCGGCCTCGCCGACCATCAAGCGCGCCAACTCCAGGTCAGAGCACTGCGCCGGCACGCAGTGCCCTGATACCTGGCCACCGCGCAGCACGGTGGCGCTGTGGCAGAGCGCACGCACTTCGGCCAGCTTGTGGCTGATAAAGAGGATGCTGCAGCCTTCACTCGCCAGGCGTCGCAAGGTCACGAACAAGTCTTCGGCTTCCTGTGGCGTGAGCACCGAGGTGGGTTCATCGAGAATCAGCAAACGGATGTTCTGCATCAGACACCGGACGATCTCCACGCGCTGGCGCTCGCCGATCGACAGGCTGTGCACCAGGCGCTGGGGTTCCAGCGGCATGCCATAGCGCTGCGATACCTCGCGGATACTGGCCTCCAGTTGCGTTGGGGTTTGCCCGTTGTCCATCGCCAGGGCAATGTTCTGCGCCACGGTAAGGGTCTCGAACACCGAGAAATGCTGGAACACCATGCCCACACCCAAGCCCCGCGCCTGCGCCGGATTGCGCATCTTCACCGCTTCGCCCTGCCAGAAGATCTGCCCGTCATCGGGCTGAGTCACGCCATAGATGATCTTCATCAAGGTACTTTTGCCGGCACCGTTCTCGCCGAGTAGCGCGTGGATCTCACCAGAGGCAATGCTCAAATCAATACGATCGTTGGCCAGGCAGCCCGGGTAGCGCTTGCTGATGGCGGACAACTGCAATCGTGGGACAGTGGCTGGGTTGGACATGACCTGCTCGACTCGAATGAGGACCGCTCGACTAAAGCAAAAAGCTGGCCATGTAGTCAGGATTACCTGTGGCGAGGTGGCCTGCCCCCGATTGCGGTGTGTTTGACATCCCATC
>CAJCIO010000135.1 GCA_903970465.1 Gammaproteobacteria bacterium | reverse complement strand
TTTTTTTCGCAGCTACCCGTCGAGAACCGGCGAGCCTTTAGAATGGAGGCAACCCCACCAGCCACACCCCGGCACTCAATGTTCCCGCTGTGGCTGCTTCCTTCCGGATCTGACCAGGTTAACGGGTAATCGATGCGGGGGGACCGATGGGGTCACCATAACGCGCTGCTCACCTGGCGGCGAGCGGGGCCATTGTACCGGTCTGGCAAGAAGTTACAACCTCTGATCGCAGAGAAAATTTCCATGGCCTTCAGGCACTTGCCGCTTGCGTTGGGGAACCTTGGCGAGCGACCCTGTTTGCCCCTCAAAACAGTGCCTAAGGTGGTAGTTGTGCAGTTGGTCGATTATCTGGACCTGACACCCGAGCAACGCGAGCTGTTGCTGGATATCGAGGTGACGCCCGAGCAAAAGGATTTCAGCGGCGATATCGCTTGTGCGCTGTACGGCCTCGTGGGGCTGTCGGAGGATGCGGTGCGTGGCTTTGCGCTGTTGGTGGAGGGCGTGCCGTTGGCGTTTCTGCTGATCAAGCGCGGGCAAATGCTTGCACCCTGGGCCCATGCGCAGGCCGCGACGCTGAATGCCCTGCAGGTGGATTATCGCCAGCAGGGGCGCGGGCTTGGCCGCGCGTGTCTGGCGGAGTTGCCGGCGGCTGTGGCCAAGGTGTGGCCGCAGGTGATACGACTGGAGTTGTCGGTGGATGCGGGGAATGAAGCGGCGCTGGGGTTGTATAAGGCGATGGGCTGGGTGGATCAGGGTGAGGCTTATAAAGGCCGGATCGGATTTGAGCGGCGGATGGTGTTGGGCTTGTAGGTTTGTGGGGTGTCAGGGCGGGCCTATCGGGGGCGCGGGCCCATCAGGAGCAAGCCTCCTCGCCACAGGGTTGGATAGCTGGCGAGGCATTGGGGTAGCCGGCCTATGGCTAGTCTTACCCTTCACAGCCGTAGTGGCTTGGAGTGAGTGGATGAGCTGGCGCTTTCACGGGCAGAGCCCCCTCTCACAGGAATGACTGTGAGAGGGGGCAGTAGGGTCAGACGTTGAGCACTTCATCGGCACGCCCGCCGGCGTCCTGGATGACTAGGTGAATGAAGTGCAGCTTGGCGATCACCGCAGGCGGCAGTACGAACGGGTAAAAATCCGGCTGGCCCATCGAGCGCGACAGCTCGTTGAGCATCCCGGCCAGTTCGATCCACGCATTAACGAATGCCAGAAACGCCGGGCCGCTCTTGTGCTCGGGATCAAAGAGGGTTTCCAGCGGGAACGGCTGGTAGTCCAGGTCCATCTGCTTGGCGCTCATGCCAAAGCCCAGGGCGGTGTCCACCGCGTCCATCATGTGCAGGTAGTGCGCCCAGGTTTCGGCCCAGTCTTCCCACGGGTGCATGGTGGCGTAGGCGCTCACGGCGTGTTCCTGCCAGTCCAGCGGCGCGCCTTGGTCGTAGTGGCGTTGCAGGGCATCGGCATAGCTGGCCTGCTCGTCGCCGAACAGGTTGCGGAAATCCCCCAGCCACTTGCTGTCGGCGATCAGGCGATCCCAGTAGTAGTGACCGACCTCGTGGCGGAAGTGCCCCAGCAGCGTGCGATATGGTTCGCGCATCTGCTGGCGGACTTTCTCGCGGTGGGCGTCGTCGGCTTCCTTGATGTCGAGGGTGATCAGGCCGTCGGCGTGGCCCGTCGTTGGCGCCACGCCACTCATGTCGACCCCGACGAAATCGAAGGCCAGGCCAGTGACTTCGTCCTGACTCTTGGGGATAACGGCGAGGCCCAGGTCCAACAATTGTGCGACCAGGCGGCGCTTGGCAGTCTCGACCTTGCACCAGTAGCCGGCGTTTTCCGGGACCGACAGATCGGGGATGGTGCGATTGAGCGCGCAGGCGACACACAGATCGCCGCTGTCGTTCATCGGGATCAACCAGTTACACGCCGCTGGGGTATCAAGGTTGGCGCAGCGGCGGAACAGCCCCGCCTGCTCTTCGGCATCCAGGCTCCAGGTGCCCAATTCAGGGCCCGCTGACAGGGACGACAACATTCCGCGATGGGGCCAATAGCCCAATGCCGCCTGACAGGCCAGGCATTGGCTGTTGCGAAAAAAGACCGACTGGCCGCACTGACATTCCCAGACCTTGCTGTGACGGCGTTCTTTCTGGATGAAAGGGGCGGCGATTCTAGTGCTCAATTGTTCGAAAAAACGGTACATGACGCTCTCCTGGATGACCTGCCTGAGACTAGAGCATGGCCCTGAGAAAAAGGTTTCATCGAGGAGCCTAATGGCGTGAAGCGCCCGGCATGCGGTGGCTGCCGGGCGCTGTCCATCACGGCGTGCTGGCCTGCTGCTGGGTGGAGATTGGCGCTTCGAGATCGGCCGGCGGTGCCACGGGCTGCGACTGCACGGTTTCATCCACGGCCTGCAATTGCGCGGGCACCGCAGGGGCTCCCGGAACGACAGGCGTGGAGGCCAACGGGGCGTTCAAGCTGCTGGCAACCGCCGGGGCTGGCGCGCTGGTCGCCGCGGTGGCCGATGGCACTGGCGCGGCAACCGGCTCGGTGGTCGCAGGCACGGCAGTGGCCGCGACGGTCGCAGCCCCCGTGGCCACAGGCGTGGCGACCACCGAAGCCGCCGGACTTACCGGCGCTGCGGGCACCACAGGCGCCGCCGCAGGGGCAGGCGCTACCGAAGCAGGCACCGCTGCAGGCACGGGCACTACGGGCACCGCTTGCGCGCCGGGCTTTTGCTCGGCTGGCTGCTCAGGCACCCCCAACTCGTCCTTGGGTTTTACTTCGACGGTGGGCTTGGGCTTGGCATCCTTGGGAAGAAAATTTTCCACCAAGGCGAAATAGCGATCATAGAACTTGTCCGAGGTCACGGTTTCGCTGGCCACCTTGACCATCGAATCATCCGTGGAACCGATCGGCATCGACACCGAGCCCAGCACCCCGACGCCGAGGCTGGCCGAGTTGTTGGTCTTCTTCAGTGCGTACCGGTCCTGCAGGGCGTTGGCGAACATGGTCGCGCCATGCCCGCCATCGGTGGCGCAAACCACATTGAAGCTGATCTCCATGTGGGTATCGCCGGTCTGCTGGAAGCTCTTGTGGCCATTGACCAACTTGGGGTCGCTGCTGGTGATCATGTAGCCCTGGCTCAGCAACGCGCGACGTGCGGCTTCGCAGGACGCGACATCAGTGACCGGGTAGGTACGGGAGAACGTCCCCGACTCGTCGAAGTTTTCATGATCATAAATGGCGGGCTTGGTACTGGAGCAGCCGGCCAGGCTGGCCAGCAAGGCCGCCAGCGCCACCGCAGCACGGGGCCTGCCGAAGCCTGTGAATCTGGACATTGCGAATCCCGAAAAAAGTCTGCGGCTATTGTGCCTCACAACGCGGGGCGATGGGAGATTCCTGAAATAGATGTCAGCTGTATCGGCCTCTTCGCGGGCAAGCCTTGCGCCCACAGCTGCACGACTCGAAGGCTTGCCCGCCAAGAGCCGCGCCTGAACGCTGCAAAATTAGCTGACGGCCTACAACCCCTCCTCGCAAATGAAATCGATGAACGCGCGCAATTTTGGAGTCAGGAAGCGACTCGATGGCCAGACCACCTGCATCTGCAGGGTTCGCTCCAGTTGCGGCGCCATGATCGATCGCAAGCGCCCTTCCTCCAGGTCCTTGCGCACGGCGAATTCCGGCACGCAGGCCAGCCCCTGGCCCATGAGCGCGGCATGGATGAGCATCTCGATGTTATTGCAGACCATGGTGACCGGAATCTTCGGCTCGACCGATGCCGCCACACCGCGAAACGGCCAGCGCTCCAGCTTGCCACTGAAGGCCAGCTTGTAATGCAGGCAATGGTGCTCGCTCAGTTGCTCAAGATTGCTCGGTACGCCGAAGCGCTCGAAGTACGCCGGAGCGCCGATGATATGGAAATCGAAGTCGCCCAGACGCCGCGCCATCAGCCGCGAATCGTTGAGCACGCCGGTGCGGATCACCGCATCGAAGCCCTCTTCGATCACATCTACCAGGCGATCGGTGAACTCCAGGTCGAGCTGGATTTCCGGAAAACGCTCCATGAACCGCGCCAGTTGCACGAACATCACATTACCGACCTGCGGCATGCTCACCCGCAGGCGCCCTTTTGGCGACTCGCTGGTCATGAACAGCTCTTGCTCCGCAGCCTCGAGCTCATTGAGGATACGCCGGCAGCGCTCCAGAAACATGGCACCTTCGGCGGTCAGATTGATGCTGCGGGTATTGCGGTGAAACAGCCGCGCGCCGAGCTTCTGCTCCATGCGCGCGATGCTTTTGCCTACCGCCGAGGCCGAAACCCCCAGTGCTCGGCCGGTGGCCACGAAGCTGCGGCTTTCCGCCACTTGCACGAACACAGTAATGCCATTGAGCTTGTCCATGCTGCACTCCCTGATTACGGACACAAACATCCGCTTAGATCGGAAGTGTACCCTCTGTTTCTACGCTTGCGCCCCCCGCTACCATCCCTTTATCAAAATTGTTTCAATTGGATTCAAAATGTCCGTCAATGTCCCGCTGCGTACGGTGCACGCCTACGACCTGCTGAGCGCCGGGGCCATCGGTCGCCGCGTCGATGCAGTGCTCGAATCGGCGCTGCGCAGCGGTCAGCTGATAGGCGGGCAAATTCGTATCGCTCAGGACGGACAGGTCATCTACCAGCGTAATGTCGGCGTCCTCGACCCTGCCCATGGCACGCCCGTCGCCGCCGATTCGATCTTCCGCCTCTCATGCCTTTCACGCTTGCTGGTTTCGGTGGCCGCCATGGCGCTGGTTGGCGCCGGGCGCTTGAGCCTCGACGAAGACATTCATCGCTGGCTGCCCGACTTCACCCCCCTGCAGGCCGATGGCAGCCTGGCGGTCATCACCGTGCGGCAACTGCTCAGCCACTGTGCCGGATTCCCCCGACGCCTGCCCGCTACGGATGTCGCGGCCGAAGGCTATCAGGATGCCAGCGTTGCCGACGACACCCAACTGCCCAACACCCTGCGCCAACTCGGCATGACCCCACTGCGCCACCGCCCCGGCAGCGCCTGGGGCTATTCCATGGCCAGCGATGTGCTCGGCGCGGTGATCGCACAGCTCGCCGGCGGCTCCCTCGAAGCGGCCCTGCAACGCTATGTCATCGGCCCGCTGCGGTTGCGCAGCACCGGTTATTCCCTGGCCGATCAACAACGGCCCGGACCAGTGTTCGTCAATGGCCAGCCTGTGTATCCACTCAAGGACGGCATGCTGAGTACCGCCGATGACTACCTGCTGCTGCTCGAGGCCCTGCGCCAGGGCGGCGGCGTGCTGCTGTCCAAAGTGCTGATCGGCGAAATGGCTGCCGTCCAGACCGGCGATCTGCAACTGCAAGGCTGGCCCGGCCGAGGTTTCGGCCTGGGCTTCACGGTGCTGCGCGACCCGCTGGCTGCCGACAGCCCTGAATCGATCGGCACCTGGCGCCTGCACAGCGCCTGCGGCCACTCCTGGTTCGTCGATCCGCTCAAGCGCCTGAGCGGGGTCGCCCTCACCAACACAGCTGGAAACACAACGGACTCGGCCTTGGCCCTGCTCCTGCGCAACGCGGTCTACGGGGTGTGAGATAGCGCCCGCTCCACCCGTAACCGAGCATCCTCCCCATGACCACCACCCTCCCGCCAACCGGCGTCGGACGACCTGCGCCCGCCGCCCACGAACCGAGCATGTTCGACTGGGAAAACCTGCGCCACTACCTGGCTTTTGCGCGCGTCAACTCACTGAACGGCGCTGCCCGCGAGCTAGGAGTCGAGCACGCCACCGTCGCCCGCCGCATCGCCGCCCTCGAACAGGCGCTCAACTTCAAGCTGGTCGACCGTCGCCTGCGCCAGTATCAACTCACCTCCTTTGGTCTGCGGGTCGCGGAGATCGGCCAGCGCATGCATCAGGACGCCCAGACCATCCGTAGAATCGCCCGCTCGCAAACGCAACGCTTCGTGCCGCTGTCGATCAGCGCGCCGGCGCCCCTGGCTTCGGCGTTCATCGCCCCGCACCTGGGCCATCTGCGTCGGCTACAGCCGGCGATCGACGTCAGCCTGCTGCTGCCCGATGACGCCGGGCAGGATCACGCCAGCAACAAAGGGCCGGAACCCGACCTGCTGATCAGCCTGCGTCGTCCGGCCCAGACCGATATGGTGGTGCGCCGCCTGGCCAGCCTTTCCTACGGCCTCTATGCGGCGCAGGGTTACACCCACCAGCGGGCACCCGATCAGTACGACTACATCGCCTACGACCAGGCCATGCACGCCTCGCCCCAGCATGACTGGTTGCAGGAGGTGGTCGGCGAACGCCCGGTGGTACTGCGCGCGCGCAGTCCGGAAGTGCGCGCCGCAGCGGCGCGCAGTGGTCTGGGCGTCACCCTGCTGCCGGACTACCTGGCGCGCCACGATCCGCTCCTGCAGCGCCTTGAGTCCGCCACCCCGGCACTGGTCGTGGATGTCTGGCTCGGGGTCCACGTCGAACTGCGCAAGGACCCTTCAGTGCGCGCCGTCATGGACTTTCTGATCGGCTGCTTCCCGGCCGGCGACAGCCTCTGACCGCCGCCCTCTGAGGGCGCGGGCCTGGCGTATTCGATAGCACCTATCGAACACCCGGCGCCGCGCCCGACAAGGGGAGTTTTCTCCACCCCCCGGCAATTTTTTGGGAATTTACCCTATTGCCTCTCGCCACGACCATCGACTCCCAGCAGTACCAGCATCCACTCAAGGGAATCGAGTCATGAGCCAAGTCAGAATCATTGATGTGACGCTGCGTGATGGGGGGTATCGAAACAACTTCGAATTCACCACCGATTACGCCATCAATGCCGTTGGGCATCTGGCCGAGGTCGGCGTGCATTGCGCCGAGATCGGCTACTGCAACGGCTCGTTCATCCGCAAACCCGAGCATGGCGCCAACAGCGCCGTGACCGGTGACTATATAGACGCGCTGATCAAGGCGGCGCAGGGGCGCTTGGGGCTGTGCGTGATGGTCCATCCGCGCAACGTCAATGCCCTCGACCTGGCGCAACTGGCCGAACGCGGCGTGGCCATGGTGCGGGTCTGCCTGCGCCTGGATCAGCTCGACGAAGGCCTGCAGACCCTGGCCCTGGCCAAATCGTTCGGCGTTCAGGTCAGCGCCAATATCACCCACGTCACCACTCAGCCGGCTGCGGTGCTCGCCGACATGGCTCAGCGCGCCGAAGGAGCGGGTGTCGACGTCATCTGCTTTGCCGACTCCAACGGCCACATGTTGCCGGATGATGTGCGCCGTCTGTTCGACCGCACCGCCCGCGAAGTACACACGCCGTTGGGCTTTCATGCCCACAACAATCTGTCGCTGGCGCTGGCCAACGCCATGGCCGCCATCGACGCCGGCGCCGAGTACATCGATGCCTCGCTGTGCGGCATGGGCAAAGGCGCCGGCAACCTGCCGCTGGGCATGCTCATTGGCTACCTGCATCGCTGTGATCACCGTGACCGTCACGACCTGGTCAAGGCCCTGCAACTGTCGGAATACACCGCGCAACAGGTCAGCGCCAGCAACCTCCCAGCGCCTTTGGTCGACGTCATGCTTGGCGCCTACAACCTGCCGTTCGATGTGCAGGCGCGGCTCGACGAAGTCATGAGCCGCCTGCAACTGGCCTCGACCTTCCACGGCCTGCGCGCCCTGCATGAACAAAACCTCACGGCGCGCCACGCCCAAGGAGCGCGGCCATGACCCGCCATCGTGTCTGCGTATTGCCGGGCGACGGCATCGGTCCGCAAGTGACCGACGCCGTACTGCCGCTGTTCGATGCCCTGCAACTGCCCATCGATCTGGAGTTCGCCGAGATCGGCTGGGAATGCTGGCGACGCGACGGCGATCCGGTCCCGACCCGCACCTGGGCGCAGATCGCCGCCGCCGACGCCACCTTGCTCGGCGCGATCACCAGCCAGCCGCTGCACGAGGCCGAGGCGCAGTTGCCCGAACACCTGCGCGGCCAAGGGCTGAACTATGTGTCGCCGGTGATTCAGCTGCGCCAGCAACTGGGTTTGTACGCCAACGTGCGGCCGGTCACCGACGTGCTGGGCGACGACCGTTTTCGCTTCACGGTGATCCGCGAGAACACCGAAGGCTTGTATGCCGGGCTGGATTACGGCCGGGTGCCGGCCGAACTCGAACCGCTGCTGCAGCAACGCGAACTGCACGGTGCACCCTGGACCCGCAACGGCCCGGACGACGCCTGCGTAGCGCTGCGCCTGCAAACCCGCAACGGCCTGACACGCTTGTTCCACTTCGCCTTCGAGCATGCGCGCCAGCAAGGTTTCGACCGCGTGACCCTGGCCGACAAGCCCAATGTGCTGCGCCACAGCGGCGCCTTCGCCAAGGGCATTTTCGACGAGGTAGCGCTGCACTACCCCGAGCTTGAAGCCAAGATCGATAACGTCGACGCCGTGGCCCTGTGGATGATCCGCCGCCCCGAGCGCTTTGGCGTGGTGGTGGCGGAGAACATGTTCGGCGACATCCTCTCCGATCTCGGCGCTGGCGTGATGGGCGGGCTCGGCCTGGCACCAAGTGCCAACTTCGGCAGCAAAGCCGCGTACTTCGAGCCCGTGCACGGCAGCGCCCCCAGGTACGTGGGCCGCAACGTCGCCAACCCCAGCGCGATGTTCCTCAGCGTCGCCCTGTTGCTCGACCACCTCGGCTACAGCGACCAGGCCCACGCCATTCAGCGCGCGGTCACCCAGGTGGCGCGGCGCGTCTGCCAGACGCCGGACCTGGGTGGCAGCGCCAGCACCGGCCAGGTCGCCACCGCCATCATTGAACGCAGCCTGGCCAACAGCCTCGCCAGCCGCACCCTCTACCCTGTTGGAAACCCCTCATGAACACCACGCCTGACGCCCTGCTGCTACGTTGCGCCGCCCTCGACACCGCCGCCCTGAGCGACGCCCTCGACAGCCTCGGCATCGCCGGTGGTCTGCTGGGCCTGCACCCGCAAGTGCCCGGCACCCGCTGCTGCGGCTACGCCTACACCGTGCAATACCAGCCGGTCACCGAACACGGCGGCTTTCGCAACGCGGCCAACTACATCGATGACGTACCCGCCGATTCAGTGATCGTCTCGTGCAACGACGCCCGCCTGGATGCCACGGTGTGGGGTGACATCCTCACCCATTTCGCCAGCCAGCGCGGCATCAACGGCACCCTGATCGATGGCGTCGGTCGCGACCTCGACACGGTCGGGCGCCTCGGCTATCCGCTGTTCAGTCGCGGCCGCTTCATGCAGTCCGGCAAGAACCGCGTGCAGCTCAAGGCCGTGCAGGTACCGGTGCGCATCAGCGGCGTAGCGATCTACCCCGGTGACGTCATCGTCGCCGATGCCAGCGGTTGCCTGGCCATCCCTCGCACGCAGTTCGAAGCCGTGCTCCAGCGAGCCGAAGCCGTGGAGTGCACCGAGCGCGAAATCATCCTGTCGATCAGCCGCGGCCTGTCGCTGGGCGAAGCACGGCGCCTGCATCGCTACGACCAGCCCTGGCTCAACGCCAACCCCAAAGCCACCCCGCAAGGAGCAGCACAATGACTGCAATCACCCGCAAACCCAACCCTATGTTCAGCAGCCCCAATCGCCTCAAACTGGGCGTGTTCGGCATCAATATCGAAGGCGGTTGCACGCTGACCTCGGCGCCAGAGCGCCTGGCCGCCGCCGACTGGACCGCGAACCTGCAACTGGCGAAAAAGGCCGATCGCGCCGGCCTCGAACTGTTGCTGCCGGTGGGTCGCTGGCGCGGTTGGGGTGGCGACAGCGACCCCATGGGCGTGTCCTACGAGACCTACACCTGGGCCGCGGGCCTGGCCTCGGTGACCGAACAGATCGCCCTGTTCACCACCTCGCACCTGTCCACCGTGCACCCGCTGTTCGCCGCCAAGCAGGCGGCAACCATCGACCACATCAGTGGGGGGCGCTTCGGCCTCAACATCATCTGCGGCTGGTACGGCAAGGAAATGGGCATGTTCAACGGCGGCGCCCAACTGCCCCACGACCGCCGCTACGACCATGCCGATGAATGGTTGAGCATCGCCCGCAAGGCCTGGACCGAACCCGGCGCCTTCGACTTCAAGGGCGAGTTTTTCAACATCGCCCAGGGCGTGTCGCAACCCAAGCCGCTCAATCGGCCGTTCCTGATGAACGCCGGGGGCTCGGAGCGCGGCCGACGCTTTTGCGCCGAGCATTGCGATGCGGCGTTTTTGATTCTCAAGCAGGAAGACGGCCCCGACGCCATGCGCGCGCAGATCAACACCTACCGCGACCTGGCGCGCAAGGAATACGGCCGCGAAATCCAGATCTGGGTGTACGCCTACGTGGTGCAGAAGGACTCGCTGGCAGGGGCCGAACAATACCTGGACTACTACGTCAATCAGCACGGCGACGAGGCCGCGCTGGATAACGTCACCGCCGAGATCGGCGTGCAAAGCGGCATGTTCGCCAACGCCGAAGACGCCGAGCGTTTTCGCTTTCACTTCAAGGCAGGCTTTGCCGGCATGCCGCTGGTGGGCACCGCCGAAATGATCGCCGAACAATGCAACGCCTACAACGAACTGGGCGTGGACGGCCTGTGCCTGACCTGGCTGGACTACCACCAGGGCCTCGACGATTTTGTCGCCGAGGTGCTGCCGCGCCTCGAACAACAAGGCCTGCGCCAACCCTACTCGCCGGCGCTGGAGGACGTGGCATGAGCGATTTCGCCAACAACGAGCAAGACGCCATCTACCTGGTCAACGTGGTGCACGTCGACGACGGCCAGCAGGACGCCGCGCTCGACGTGCTGCGCTCGGCGGTGGGCTACGTGGCGCGCACCTACCCGTCGTTCGAGTGGAGCCGACTATACAAGAGCATTGATGGCAAGACCGTGATCAACCAGGCGCTATGGCGGGATCAGGCCGAGTTCGAGTCGCTGTTTCAGGACGACGAGTTCAACCGTCGCTATCTGAAACTCAAGGAGACCGGCAGTTGGGAATTCCATCTGTACCGCGTCACCGATTACATCCCCAGCGCCATGGAAACCGCTGTCACCCCCGCTTGATCTGCGCGGCGCGGCTTGCACCGCGCCGTCACTTTTTCAGCATCGCGCCGCCTGACGGGGCGCTGATGCCCGCAACGGAGCCTGCACCCGATGAGTACCCTCGATTCCAAACTGTGCCGACTGTTCAATATCCCGCACCCCGTAGTGCTCGCGCCCATGGGCGCGGTGTCCGGCGCGCGCCTGGCCACGGCGGTGTCGCAAGCGGGCGGGCTGGGCCTGATCGGCGCCAGCTACGGCGACCCCACCTGGATGAAAACCGAGCTGGAGCAGATGCGTGAAGTCATCCAGCCCTGGGGCGTCGGTCTGGTAATGTTCACCGTGGCCAAGAACATGGCCCTGCTCGATCTGGCGCTGGAATTCGGGCCCCACGTGGTTGCCCTGTCGTTTGGCGACGCGCGGCCCTTCGTCGCGCCGATCAAGGACGCCGGGGCCCTGGTGGTGGTGCAGGTCCATGATGTGGATCAGGCCCTTGCGGCTCTCGATGCCGGCGCCGATGCCTTGATCGTGCAAGGCGCCGAGGCCGGCGGCCACAGCCTGCGCCGTGCCAGCCTGCCGTTGATTCCGGCGGTACGTGACGCGGTGGGTGACAAGACCGTACTGATCGCCGCCGGTGGCATCGCCGACGGTCGCGGCATGGCCGCTGCACTGCTGCTGGGCGCCGACGGGGTGATGATGGGCACGCGCTTCCTGGCCAGCGACGAGGCCCTGCCTTCCACCGGGCTCAAGCAGCGGGTAGTGAAGGGCGTCGCCAGCGATACCGTACGCACCCGCGGATTCGATCAGATCCGCGGCATCGACTGGCCAGAGCATTACAGCGGCCGCGCCCTGGCCAATCACTTCACCGCGCGCTGGCTGGGCCGTGAACATTTGCTTAGCAGCGCGGCCTCCAGTGTCGCCTACGACTATGCGGCGGCATTGCGCGACGACAACCTCGATGTGCGAGCGATCTGGACCGGTGAGGTGGTGGATCTGGTCAACGATATTCTGCCGGCTGGGGAACTGCTCGAGCAGATCGTCGCGGAGGCCAGGGAAGTGCTGCAAAGGGGCGCGCGGCTATGCTTATGAAGCCGGTCAGTGACGTGCGGCCTACTGGGAGAGCAACGATCATGGCGGCCGACTCCCGAGGCAATGCCGGCTTGAATGGCCCACTGTCGAATGCCCCTGGCGCAGCGAGTGCCTGCACCAGTGGCACCCTTCCAAGTGGCGGTATTTCAGGTCGTACAGGTTCAAGCGCCACGGACATCGTCTACGTCAGCCACGGCCATGGCCCCGCCCTGGCCGTGGTCATGGCGCCGGTGATGCCGTATTGGGACGAGGGGCAGTTTTTCGCGCCGCTGACCGAGCGGCTGGTGGCGCTCGGGTATCGCGTGATGATCTTCGACAGCCTGTCACTGCAGCCCGCACCCGAGGATCTGGCGACCTTTGCCCATGCCTGGCGGCAGGTTCTCCAGGGCCTCGGGCCTGTCCAGCTCCTGGCCGGCAGCGCCCTTGGCGGCGCCTTGGTGCAGAGCTTGCTGGCCAGCCGCTGGGCCGCGTCGATACCCGCGACCTTGCTGATCAGCGCGCCGACTCAGGCTGATTCACAGTTGGATGAGCGGTTGGGGTATATGGCGCAATTGGCCGCCGCTGGTGAGTTGACCGCGGCCCTGCGCTGGCTGGAACACTGGGTGGCGGCAGACGCAGGTACCACCGCAACGATCCCCGCATCCGCAGGCAACCCTGTAGCGAGGGGGCTTGCCCCCGACGGCCCCTTTCTGGCCCACCGCCCAACGCAGGCCCGGCCTGTCGCGACCGAGCCTCTTCGCGACAGGGATGCTGCACGGCCCAGGCCCACGGCGGACGCACTGGCCTGCGAACGACTCGCGCGCGGCTTTGGCCTGTTGGAAAAACTCGATGTCCGCGATGCCGTGCACGCCTACCCCGGCAAGCTGCTGAGCCTCTACGGCGAACAATCGCAGCTGGTACGCGCCAGCAACATCAGCTTCCCGCGCACCACCCGACATCTCGCCGCCAGCATCGCCGGCAGCGGCATGCGCCCGCATACCGAACACCCGGCGCGGGTCTGGGCGTGGGTGCAGGAACATCTGCGCCTGACCGCGCAAATCGCGTCATGAACTGACTGCGGGCCAGCCGCACGGGCCTCTTCGCGAGCAAGCTTTGCTCCCACAGGTGTACCACTCAGGGCCGTTCTGCACTGTGGGAGCAGGAGTGCGCGTTCGGCGGCGAAGTGGCTCGCCCAGTCGACATCAACTTCCAGACAGGTCCTCGCCATGAACATCACCCACGCAACCTTCATCGACGTGCACTACCACGCCGGGCCCGATGCTTATCTACGCCGCCACAGCGCTGCTGCTGTCGGCGAGCATTACCGCGAGCACAACGGCTGGGTAGTGCTCAAGAATCACCTCGGCTGCACCGCCGCCCAGGCTTGGGAGGCGCGCGAACGCGGGCTGCCGGTGTCTGGCTCGGTGGTGCTCAACGAAATCGCCGGCGGCCTCGATACCCGCGTAGTCGAACGCTCGCTGTGCCAGCACGATGCGGATCTGCGTTTTATCGTGCACCTGCCCACCGTCACCGGGCGTCAGCACAGCAGCCGCCTGGCCCGTACCCTCAGCCATCCAATCCTCAGCCAGCGGCCGATCCAGCCGTTGACCGTCAGCGACAGCGGCGGGCAGCTCACCGCCGCCACTCTCGATCTGCTGCGCATGAGCCGTGACTACCCGCTGGTGATTTCCACCGGGCATGCCAACGGGCCTGAAGTAGTACGGCTGATAGAAGCGGCGGATCGCCTGGGGGTGCCACGCTTGATGCTCAACCAGCCGGCCAACCCGTTGACCGGCCTCGATGCGGGGGCGCTCAAGGCCTTGGGCGACTTGCCGTTCCTGTACATCGAACAGACCGCCCTCACCTACCTGCTGGGCTATCAACCGGTCGACGATTTCGCCGTAGTGCTGGGAGAGTTGCCGCGGGTGCTGTACAGCTCGGACCTGGGCCAGATCAGTCAGCCTGACTTGCCAGAGTGGCTGACCCTGAGCCAGCAGTGGATGGCGGGCTTCAACCTCAGCGCCGAGCGTGTCGATAACATCACCCGGCGCTGGCCGTTGCAGATGTTGAGTGTGTGAGCTGACTGAAGTCTTGCGCTGTGGCTACCGACGCTTTCGCGGGCAAGCCTTGCTCCCACAGGTGTACGGCTCGAGACCGACTTGCACTGTAGGAGCAAGGCTTGCCCGCGAAGACGGTGGTCGATGCACCGCCTGCCATGGACTGCAACCCGCTTCAGCGTTTCAACTTGCGCTTGTTGCGATACTGGTCGATGACCACCGCGATCACGATGATCAAGCCCTTGATGATGTCCTGGATGTAGGCATCGACGCCCACGAACGTAAAGCCGCTGGCCATGACCCCAAGGATCAGCGCACCGATCACCGTGCCGCTGATCCGGCCCACGCCGCCCACCAGGCTGGTCCCCCCAATCACCGTAGCGGCGATGGCGTCCAGCTCGTAGGACACACCCATGCCCGCCTGGCCCGTCGCGGCGCGTGCCGACGCCACTACCCCGGCCAACCCGGCCAGCAAGCCGGCGATGCTGTAGACGATGATCAGGTGGCGCTTGACGTTGATCCCCGAGGTGCGCGCCGCCGCCATGTTGCCGCCGATGGCGTAGGTGTACTTGCCGTACTTGGTGTAGCGCAGCGCGATATGAAAGATCACCGCCACTACCAGAAAGATGATCACCGGCATGGCCCCGCGGCCAATGGCGGTGTACGAGTCAGTGAGCATGCTGATCGGTTGGCCTTCAGTGTAGAAGCGCGCCAGGCCGCGGGCCGACACCATCATGCCAAGGGTGGCGATGAAGGGCGGAATACCGGTGATGGCGATGATACTGCCGTTGATTGCCCCGGCCAGCAAACCGACCCCGAGCCCGGCGATCACCGGCACATACACCGGCATGTCCGTCAGCGATGGGAACACCGCGCGGGTGAAATCCGAACTCTGCGCCAGACTCGCCGCGACCATCGCTGACAGAGCCAGCACTGATCCGGACGACAGGTCGATACCCGTCGTGATGATCACCTGGGTCACGCCGATCGCAATCAGGCCGATGATCGAGACTTGCAGGATCATCAGCACCAGACGCTGAGTGTTCATCAGGAAGCTCTGGTCGCGCACGATCCAGCCGAAGGCTTCGAAGATCAGGGCGATGCCGATCAGTACAAGAAAAATACTCAGCTCGGTGGGCATGCGCCGCCGCGAGCGGGCCGACGCCGTGGCCGGTTTGTTTTCCACGATTGTGTTCATTGCCACTCACCTCTTCTTGTTCTGACGCGGGCCGGTGACCCGGTGGTGTTGCCGCACGGCGCTCAGCGGGCCGCGCGATAGCGTACTTTCGCGGGCAGCGCCCGCTGCCACAGAGACCGTCTCAGTGCACTGCGATACCGGAGGCCAATTGCATGACACGCTCCTGGGTGGCTTCGCTGCGATCGAGGATGCCCATCTGCTCGCCCTCGTGCATGACCATCACCCGGTCGCTCATGCCCAGCACCTCAGGCAGCTCGGAAGAAATCATGATCACCGCCATGCCCTCGCTGGCGAGGAAGGCGATCAAACGATAGATCTCGGCCTTGGCTCCGACGTCGATGCCGCGGGTCGGCTCATCGAGAATCAGGATGCGCGGGTTGGTCATCAGCCAGCGCGCCAACAGCGCCTTTTGCTGGTTGCCGCCGGACAGCGTATCGATGCACTGCTCCAGCGATGGGGTCTTGACCCGCAGCTTGCGGCACATGTCTTCACACAACACGCGCAGGGCTTTCTGGTGGACGAAACCTTTGCCGACGTAGTGCGGGAGCACGGCCATTTCCATGTTCTCGAGCACCGACAGGCAGCCGAACAGGCCAGTCAACTTGCGGTCCTCGGTGAGCAGCGCGAAACCCTTCTCTATCGCCATATGCGGATCGGTGACACGCAGCGGCTGGTCGTCCAGGGTGATCTGGCCACCCGTGCTCGGGGTGATGCCGAACAGCGCTTCAGCCACGTTGGTACGGCCCGAGCCCATCAGCCCGGCGATGCCGAGAATCTCGCCGGCGTGCAGGTCGAAGGAAACCTTCTCGAACACCCCGTCCAGGCTCAGGTCGCGCACGGTCAGCAGGCGTTTGCCGATCGGCGTTTCACGCACCGGGAACAACGTGCTCAGTTCGCGGCCGACCATCATCGAAATCAGCGTGTCGTCATTCAGCGTATCGGCCTTCTGCAAGCCGATGTACTGGCCGTCGCGGAATACCGCGACTTCATCGGCGATGGCGAACACTTCCTTCATCTTGTGGGTGATGTAGATGATGCCTTTGCCCTGGGACTTGAGGTCCTGGATGATCGAGAACAGGTGCTCGACTTCGGTCTCGGTGATGGCCGAAGTCGGCTCGTCCATGATCAGGATGTCGGAGTCGTAGGACACCGCCTTGGCGATCTCGACCATCTGCCGCTCGGCAATGCTGAGGTTGCCCACTTGTTCTTCCGGATCGAGGCGGATACGCAGGCGCCCCAACAGTTCGGCGGTCGCGCGGTGCATGGCGCGGTGGTCGACCATGTGCAGGCCATTGAGCTGCTCGCGGCCGATCCAGATGTTCTCGGCGATGGTCATGTGCGGCATCAAGTTGAGTTCCTGATGGATCATCGCGATGCCAGCCTGCAATGCGGCCAAAGGCGTGGCAAAGCTCACTGGCTTGCCGCGCAGGAACAGCTCGCCGGCGTCAGGCTGATAGATGCCGGCGATGATTTTCATCAGCGTTGACTTGCCCGCGCCGTTCTCGCCCATCAACGCCAGTACCGAGCCTGGGCGGACGCGCAGTTGCACGTCGGACAAGGCGATGACGCCCGGGAAGCCTTTGCTGATGTGGGTGATTTCCAGCAAATAGGGCGACGCTTGAGGATCCGTTGCGCCAGTCGGCAGTGCTTGCGCGGTAGGCATTGCGAGGTTGGCTTGGGCAAACATGACAGGCTCTCCATCTTCAGGGTGGCCGCGTCGGGCGCGAGCCACCATGGGCACAGGTTCGAATCGCTAAGCGCGAAGCCCTGAGCGTTTTATTTGAAGGTCGCGACGTTTTCCGGGGTGATCAGGCGGTATGGGATGACGGTCGCCGCCGGATAGTCTTCTTTCTTGGCCATCTTCACCGCCACATCCACCGCGCCTTCGGCCTGGCCCTTGGCGTCCTGGAATACCGAGGCGGCCATCTGCTTCTTCTCGATGGCGTTCAGGCCGTCGGGGGTGCCGTCGACGCCAGTGACGAACACGCTACCTTCCTTGACGCCGGCTTGCTTGAGCGCCATGGCGGCGCCAATGGCCATCTCGTCGTTGTTGGAAACCACCGCGTTGAATTCCTTGCCCTGGGTCAACCAGTCGTTGGTCAGGGTCATGCCTTTGTCACGCAGCCAAATCCCGGTCTGTTCCTGGATGACCTTGATATCGGGATATTTGGCGAATATCTCCTTGACCCCTTTGGTCCGATTGGTCGTGGCGTTATTGGCCAGGTCGCCCAACAGGATCACCACATTGCCTTTGCCGTTCAGCTTGTCGGCGACGAACTGGCCCTGCAGATGGCCGGCTTCGATTTCGTCGGAAACCACCGTGGCCACGCCTTTGGGCAGCGGCTTGTCGCCGTCCGGCTTGCGGTTCACGTAGACCAGCGGGATGCCTTCTTTTTCGGCAGCTTTGGTGATGTTGGCCGTGGCAGCGGTGTCGACCGGGTTGACGATGATGGCATCGACCTTGTTACTGATCAGCTCCTGTACCTGGTCGAACTGCTTGTTGACGTCGGCACGGCCATCGACGAACTGCAGGCTGACTTTTTCAGTGGCGATGGACTTGGCGCGCTTGTCCATGAATTCGCGCAGGTAGGTCAGCCAGGTGTCGTCGAACTGCGACATGGCCACGCCGATCTTGATGTCGGCAAAAGCGCTGGCGCTGGCCACCGAGAGGGACAGGGACAAGGCCAGTGAAGCTAAGAGGTGTGGAGTCTTCATGAGCGAGCGGTTCCTTGTTTTTCTTGTAGGTGCTTTTCTTGAAGGTGCGTTCTTGAAGTGCGTTCTTGAAGGTGCGTTCTTGAAGCGGCTTTTCCAGAGGCGGCTGGACAGCCTCGCGGTCAGTGCAAACGCACGATGGGGGCGCCAGGAATGCACAGCACCAGCGCGCCATTGCGTTCGATACCTTTAGGATGGAAAGCGACATCGAGCAGACGGGCACAGGCCTTGACCAGTGTTTTCAGAAGAGGTGCAGCGTGACGCGCAGTGCGGAGCATGTTCATGACGGTACCTGTTTATTTGTTGGTTTTATTGTGAGGATCGGCAACCTTGGAACGACTCTATTAGAAAATAATTTCCATATCAACCTGTTTTAGAATTTTATTCTAAATTTTTTCTGGGTTCCCATCGTCGGTCAATTTCACCACCTGACAGCGCTCTGAACTCAGTCGCGCGGCGTCCAATACGCGCACTGTGAGCAGGGCTTCGTCCAGTGCTACGGGCAGCTCGCGATCTTCTCTGATGGCCTCGATCACCTGCCCATAGAACTGCGGCCAGTTGCCGCGCTCGCTGCGCACTTTCTCCCGTTCGGCGCCGCGTTCGAACCAGCCCCAACGTCGATGCTCCTCGACGCCCCAGCGCTCGCCTTCGCTGCGCGGTGAGCGGCCGGCCAGGGTCGCTTCTTCCTGACCATCGAGGCCTTCGACGCAATAGGTGCCGTTGCTGCCGGTCACGCGAAAACGCCGTGGCTCGGCGTCCTGCAACTTGTTGCCATACAGATGGCTGACCACCCCGCTGCGATGGCGCAAGGCCACGAAAAAACCGTAATCCACGTCAGGGGCCCGTGGACTGTAGTACAGCTCGCCGTACACCGTTTCGACCGCGCCGAACAGGTGCAGGGCCTGGTCCACCAGATGGCTGCCGAGGTCGCGCAACACCCCGCCGGCGCTGGTATTGCCCAGGGACTGCGGCGAGTAGCGTTCGAAGCGCGATTCGAAATGGCTGACGGTGCCCAGGGTGCCCTCGGCGATCAGTTTGCGTACGGTGAGAAAGTCCGAGTCCCAGCGCCGGTTCTGATACACGGTGAAGGGCGCACCGCTGCTGTGCGCGGCGGCGATCAAGGCGCTGGCCTCGGTGGCGTTGAAGGCGAAGGGCTTGTCGCTGACGACAGCGATGCCATGATCGAAAGCCTCTTGGATCAGGGCGGCACGACCGGGTAACGGCGTGCAGATCACCAGCAGATCGACGCCGGCTTCGACCAGTTGGCCGATGCTGTCGAACGCCGGGACGCCGGGGTGATCGGCGTTGAGTTGCTGGCGGCGCTCGTCGGAACGAGTCACCACGCCCACCAGCTTGGCGTCGGCCAGGCTGGTGAGCAGGGGAGCATGAAAGAAACGGCCACCAAAACCGTAGCCAACCAGGCCGATGCGCATAAGAAGATCCTTTTGATAACGACTGTGTACGCGAAATCGCGCTCGGGTCTTGCGGCAGAGGTGCATCGGCCATCGTCTTCGCGGGCAAGCCTTGCTCCCACAAGCGTACGACTCAGGACTCCCTGTAGGAGCAAGGCTTGCCCGCGAAGAGGCCCGCACAGGCAAAACCCACTACTGGCTCCCAAAGGCGCACGACTCAGCAACTCCCCGTAGGAGCAAGGCTTGCCCGCGAAGAGGCCCGTACAGGCAAAACCCACTACTGGCTCCCAAAGGCGCACGACTCAGCAACTTCCCGTGGGAGCAAGGCTTGCCCGCGAAAGGGTCCGTACAGCCAAAACCCACTACTGGCTCCCAAAGGCGCACGACTCAGCAACTCCCTGTAGGAGCAAGGCTTGCCCGCGAAGAGGCCCGTACAGACAACGCACCTCTTGCAGCAATAAACCCACTATTGGCTCAGTTATAGAACGACGGCCGCGCCGGCAAGCCCAGTTCGACGATCGCGCCGCTCTGCTGCGCAGCCACACAGGCATCGGCCGCCACCGCCGCCGCAAAACCATCCCACGCCGATGGGCCGTTGATGTGCCCGGCGCGCACGCCATCGATAAAGGCCTGCAACTCGACGTCATAGGCGGCGATAAAGCGGTCCTTCCAGTCCATCAGAATCGCGTTGGACAGCTTCGCCTCGCTGCGCAACTGCACCTGCGAGGGCTCCGGCAGCCGCGCGATGCCGGTCTCCCCCACCACTTCGCATTGAATGTCGTAGCCGTACTGGCAGTTGACGAACACCTCGACGTCGATGCGCGTGCCTTTGACCGTCTCGATCAGCACGATCTGCGGGTCTTTGAGATGCGCGAAGGCCTTGCTGGTCTTGCGCGGGAACACCACCTGCACGGATTTGTAGTCATCGGCCAACAGCCAGCGCAGCACGTCGAGTTCGTGAATCAGCGTGTCGGTGATCGCCATGTCGGTCTTGTAATGCTCCGGCACGGTGGGGTTGCGGTGCGCGCAGTGGAGCATCAGCGGTTCGCCGATCTGGCCGCTGTCGATGACCCGTTTGAGCGCGCGGTAGCCTTCGTCATAAGGACGCATGAAGCCCACCTGGACCAGGCGTTTGCCGTAGGCGATCTCGGCATCGACGATGTGCCGACAGCCCTCGGCAGTCACCGCCAGCGGCTTCTCGCAGAACACCGGCTTGCCCGCGGCGATGGCGGCCAGCACGAACTCTTCGTGGGTCGGGCCCCAGGACGTGACCAGGATCGCCTCGACTTCCGGCGCATTGATGACCGCGTGGCCATCGGCATAGACCTCGGCGGCGATGCCCAGCTCGGCCACGACCTTGGCGGCGTGCTCCAGGTTGATATCGGTGACCGCCACCACCGCGCTATTGATCAAGGCGTGGCTGCAGCGACGGATGTGGTCACGACCGATGGCGCCGGTACCGATGACGCCCAGTTTCAGCGGTGTAGAAGAGGTAGCCATGTGAAGCCTCCAGATTGTTTTTGTTGGTCAGAGCGCAATCAGTACTGACGGGCCTCGGCCAGTCGTTCGTTCAGGGTCTTGGCCACCGCATCGGTGCGCTCGCTGGTGGACACTTGCGCCACGCCCACGCGCCACCAGGACAGATATTTGTGAATCATGGTCTTGGGCAGAACCTTGATGTCGATGAGCGTCGACACGGTTTGCAGCCGAGCATCGGCCAACGCCGCGCGCAGTTGCTCGACGGTCGAGACCTTGTAAGTCTTGCAGCCGTAGGCCGCCGCGCTCATGGCGAAATCCAACGGCACGAAGCCGCCATCGAGCTGGCCACTGTCCGGGTTGCGAAAGCGGAACTCGGTGCCGAAGCTGTCCATGCCATGTTCCATCTGCAGGTTGTTGATGCAGCCGAAAGTCATGTTGTCGAGCAACACCACGTTGATCTTGCGTCGCTCCTGAATCGAAGTCGCCAGTTCGGAATGCAGCATCATGTAAGAGCCGTCGCCCACCAGCGCATAGACCTCGCGCTGCGGTTCGGCGAGCTTGACGCCCAAGGCGGCGTTGACTTCGTAGCCCATGCACGAGTAGCCGTATTCCAGGTGATAGGTGTTGACGCCCTTGCTGCGCCAGCTGCGTTGCAGGTCGCCGGGCAGGCTGCCGGCCGCCGCGACAATGATGCCGTCGCTGGGCAGGGTTTCGTTGAGCACGCCGAGCACGCGGCTCTGGGTCAGGCACGAGCCGGTCAGCTCGATGAATTCACGCAGCACGGCCGGGTCCATGTGATCGTTGATCTCGGGGACGAAATCGGCGCTGGTGTATTCCACCTGATAGATGCGATCGACCTCGGCATCCAGTTCGGCGCGGGCCTGTTGCACGCGGTTGTTCCAGCCCGAGCGAAAGCCGGTGCGGGCCAGGTGATCGGACAGCTGCTGCAAGCCAACCTTGGCGTCGCAGAGCAACTGCACGCCGTCGAGCTTGAGCGCGTCTGCGGGGCTGATGTTGATATTGAGAAACTGCACCTCGGGGTGCTGGAACAGCCACTTGGATGAAGTGGTGAAGTCGGTGTAACGGGTGCCGATGCCGATGATCAGGTCGGCTTCCTTGGCCAGCAGGTTGGCGGCCAGGCAGCCAGTTTCGCCGATGCCGCCGACGTTCAGCGGATGGGCCGAGACGATGGCGCTCTTGCCCGCCTGGGTTTCGGCGAAGGGAATGTCGAAGCGTTCGGCAAAGGCCTGTAGCTGCGCATTGGCGCCGGCGTATTTGACCCCACCGCCGCAGATGATCAAGGGTGTGCGTTTGCCGCGCAGCGCCGCCACGGCGTCGGCGAGCATGGCCTCGGTGGGCAGTCGACGATCGATGCGGTGCACGCGTTTTTGCAGAAAACTGTCCGGGTAGTCGTAGGCTTCGGCCTGCACGTCTTGCGGCAAGGCCAGGGTCACCGCGCCGGTTTCGGCCGGATCGGTGAGCACCCGCATGGCGTGAATGGCCGCGCTCATCAGTTGCTCGGGGCGGTTGATGCGATCCCAGTATTTGCTCACCGCGCGGAAGGCGTCGTTGGTGCTGATGCTCAGGTCGTGGAACTGCTCGATCTGCTGCAGCACCGGGTCGGGCTGGCGGCTGGCATACACATCGCCCGGCAGCAGCAACAGCGGAATGCGGTTGGCGGTGGCCGTGGCGGCCGCGGTGAGCATGTTGGCGGCACCGGGGCCTACCGATGAACAGCAGGCGTAGATCTTGCGCCGCAGGTGCTGCTTGGCAAAGCCTATGGCGGCGTGGGCCATGCCCTGCTCGTTACGGCCCTGGTGCACCACCAGCTCGCCGGCATCCTGCTCCAGCGCCTGGCCGACGCCCAGCACGTTGCCATGGCCGAAGATGGTAAACACCCCAGCGACGAATTTGCTTTCGACGCCATCGACCTCGACGTACTGGTTGTCGAGGAATTTCACCAGGGCCTGAGCCATGGTCAGACGGGTTGTGGTCATGTTCACACCTTCAATGATTATGTGCTGCCTTGCGTTCGCTTTTGATCGCTGTGGGAGCAGGCTCTGCCCACGAAGCCCTTGAACGCTTCGCGAGCAGAGCCCGCTGCCACGACATCAGCATCAGGCCAACGCCGTACGCAAATGCGCCATGCTCGCCGCCAGCGCCTGGCGGATGTCGCTCAGGCCATGGACGCTTTCGGCGAACGGCTCGAACGACACATAACCGCGATACCCCGTGCTCAGCAACGTGTCGAGTTGCGCCGCGTTGCCGAGGATATCGCCGTCGCCCACCAGCACCCGGTGGCCATCGCGGATGGTATTGAGCGGCGCCTGGGCGTCCTCGACACCGGAGATGTGCACCAGCCCGGTCAGCTCCGGGAAGAACTCGTGTTCGCTGGCCAGATGGTGATGGAAGGTGTCGTGCACCAGGCGGAACACGTCCAGGCCGCCGATGGCCTTGATCGCTTCCACCGCCGAGCCCTTGTAGCGCAGCGCGCATTCCTCGAAGCCCAACGGCTCGACGAAGCCCAACAGACCGTGTTCGCGCAGAATCGGCGCCAGCGCGCTGAGGGCAGTACGCAAGCCGGCGTAGCGTTGCGCCGAAGTGCGCGCGTCGTCGGGGTCGTTGAGTGGGCACATCACCAGCCCCTGGGCGCCGCAGTCGCGGGCATAGGCGGCGAGCTTGAGGGTCTGGGCGCGGCGTTCGTCGTTCCATACATCGAAGGGATACAGGGCGTTGATCGACAACACGCTGATGCCGCGTTCTTCACACAGTTCACGCACCACCTGGGCAGGCGTGCCGTCTTCGATCTCGACGCCGTTGAGGTCGTTGCGGATCTCGATGGCATCGGCCTTGAGGCTTACCGCCAGGTCGATGAAGTCGGGCAGCGACAGACGCGGTGCAACCATACGATTCAGGGCGAAACGCAGGGGCTGGGACATTGTTTTTGTTCTCCAGGTAGCAGTGTTCAGGAACATCGGTGTTGGGCTAGCGGGCCTCTTCGCAGGTGCGGCGTGCACCTGTAGGAGCAAAGCTTGCTCGCGAAGACGGCCGCCCAGTCGCCATCGATTCAGGGTTTATTTAGCCGTCGGCATACTGAACTCGGCGCCTTTGGCGATGCTGTCCGGCCAGCGTTGCATGACACTCTTGTAGCGGCTGTAGAAGCGCACGCCTTCGTCGCCATAGGCATGGTGATCGCCGAACAGCGAGCGCTTCCAGCCACCGAACGAGTGCCAGGCCATGGGCACCGGGATCGGCACGTTGATGCCCACCATGCCGACCTTGATGTTGCGCGCGAACGCCCGAGCAATGCCGCCGTCACTGGTGAAGCACGACACGCCGTTACCGAATTCATGGGCGTTGATCAGCTCCACGGCGGTGGCGAAATCAGCCACCCGGACGATGCCCAGCACCGGTCCGAAAATCTCTTCCTTGTAGATGCTCATGTCAGTGCCAACCTTGTCGAACAAGGTCGCGCCGACGAAGAAGCCGTTCTCGGCGCCAGGCACCGTGAAACCGCGGCCGTCCACCAGCAACTCGGCGCCTTCTTTCACGCCCTGAGCGATGTAGCCCTCGACCTTGGCCTTGTGCACCGCCGTCACCAGCGGACCCATGTCACTGTCGGGCTGCATGCCGTTGCCGACCTTGAGCTGGTCGATGCGCGGCAGCAACTTGGCGATCAGCTTGTCGGCCACGTCACCCACCGCCACGGCGATGGAGATCGCCATGCAGCGCTCGCCGGCCGAGCCGTAGGCGGCACCGATCAGCGCGTCAGCGGCCTGGTCGAGATCGGCGTCGGGCATTACGATCATGTGGTTCTTGGCGCCGCCCAAGGCCTGGACGCGTTTGCCGCGCTGGCTGGCCTGGGTGTGGATGTATTCGGCAATCGGTGTCGAGCCGACGAAGGAGATCGCCTGGATATCCGGGTGCTGCAGCAGCCCATCCACCGCCAGCTTGTCACCTTGCACGACGCTGAACACGCCATCGGGCAGGCCGGCCTCTTTGAGCAGTCGCGCCATCAGCAGGCTGGCCGATGGATCGCGCTCGGAGGGCTTGAGGATGAAGCAGTTACCCGTCACCAGCGCCAGCGGGATCATCCACAGCGGCACCATGACCGGGAAGTTGAACGGCGTGACCCCGGCGCACACACCCAGAGGCTGGCGCAGGTTCCAGTTGTCGATGCCGCCGCCGATGTTGTCGCTGAAATCGGTCTTGAGCAGGCTC
>CAJCIO010000134.1 GCA_903970465.1 Gammaproteobacteria bacterium | reverse complement strand
ATGCTCGATAAAGTCGCTGGTTTCTATGAAGTGGAAGTCGACAACATGGTCGACAGCCTCACCAGCCTCTTGGAACCCATCATCATGTCCGTCCTAGGCGTCCTCGTCGGCGGCCTGGTCATCGCCATGTACCTCCCCATCTTCCAGCTCGGCAACGCAGTTTAACCAATGACCCTACCCGAATTCCTGGCCAGCTCCCCCCTGGCCTTCACCCTCTGCTCCCTGCTCCTCGGCCTCCTCGTCGGCAGTTTCCTCAACGTCGTCATCCACCGCCTCCCGATCATGCTTGATCGCGATTGGCGTACCCAATCCCGAGAAATCCTCGACCTGCCCGCCGAGCCGCCAACCGAGCGCTACAACCTGATCCTCCCCAACTCCACCTGCCCCCACTGCAACCACAAGATCCGCGCCACCGAAAACATCCCGATCCTCAGCTACCTGTTCCTCAAAGGTCGCTGCTCCGCCTGCAAGGCGCCGATCAGCAAGCGCTACCCCCTCGTGGAACTCGCCAGCGGCCTGCTGACCGCCTTCATCGCCTATCACTTCGGCTTCGGCTACCCGGCAGGCGCCTTCATGGTCCTCACCTGGGGCCTGCTGGCGATGAGCATGATCGACGTCGACCGCCAGCTTCTGCCCGACGCCATCGTGTTGCCTTTGCTCTGGCTAGGCCTGATCGTCAACAACTTCGGCCTGTTCACCGACCTCTCCAGCGCCCTGTGGGGCGCGGTGTTTGGCTACCTGTCGCTGTGGTTGGTGTTCTGGCTGTTCAAGCTGGTGACCGGCAAGGAGGGCATGGGCTACGGCGATTTCAAGCTGCTGGCCATGCTCGGCGCCTGGGGCGGCTGGCAGATCCTGCCGTTGACGGTGCTGCTGTCATCCTTGGTGGGCGCGGTGCTGGGCGTCATCCTACTGAAACTGCGCGATCAGGCGACCAGTACGCCGATCCCCTTTGGTCCTTATCTGGCGATTGCGGGCTGGATTGCATTGCTGTGGGGTGGTCAAATAACCGCCTCGTATATGCACTTCGCCGGATTTTAAATGACCACAGCTGCAAAACCCTGGGTGTTGGGCCTGACCGGTGGCATCGGCAGCGGCAAGAGTGCCGCCGCCGAACGTTTCGCTGCCCATGGCATTCATGTGGTGGACGCCGATCAGGCCGCGCGCTGGGTCGTGGAGCCCGGGCGGCCGGCGTTGCAGCAACTGGCTGAGCATTTTGGCGTGGATATTCTGCAGCCCAGCGGGGCGCTGGATAGATCAGCGTTGCGTAAACGCATCTTTGAGGATGCCGAGCAGCGGCGCTGGGTCGAGGCGCTGTTGCATCCGCTGATCGCGCAGGAGATTGCCGATAATCTGGCTCAGGCTACGTCGCCTTATGCGGTGTTCGTGTCGCCGTTGATGGTGGAGTCGGGGCAGTACAAGCGTACTGATCGCTTGTTGGTGATCGACGCGCCCACCGAGCTGCAACGCGCGCGCACGCTGAAACGCGATACCACGACCGCCGAGCAGGTCGAGGCCATCCTCAAGGCTCAGGCCAGCCGCGAACAGCGTTTGGCCTTGGCTGACGACGTCGTGCTGAACGACCGCGATCTGGCCTGGCTGCACAGTGAGGTCGATCGCTTGCATCACTTTTATCTGACTTTGCCTGGAGCTTCTGAATGAGCCAACCCTTGACCGTCGAATGCCCTACCTGCGGCGCGCCTGTGGAGTGGAACGCGGCCAATATCAACCGTCCGTTCTGTTCTGATCGCTGCAAATTGATTGATCTGGGCGCCTGGGCCTCGGAGGAGCACAAGATTCCGGTGAGTCCGGATGCCGAGGATGATTTGTTCTCGGATGATTTGCCGCCGCGCGAGCATTGATTTTTGGGTGGGGGTTGAGGGCCTCTTCGCGGGCAAGCCTTGCTCCCACAGGTGTACGACTCAGGTCCGTCAACTCTGTGGGAGCAAGGCTTGCCAGCGAAGGGGCCCTGTAGAACACCACCAGCCAACAGCAACTGTTGCGTTTCGCCGCCGCGCGAGCATTGATTTTTGGGTGGGAGCTGAGGGCCTCTTCGCGGGCAAGCCTTGCTCCTACAGGTGTACGACTCAGGTCCGTCAATTCTGCGGGAGCAAGGCTGGCCCGCGAAGGCGCCCTGAAGAACACCATCAGCCAACAGCAACTGTTGCGTTTCGCCGCCGCGCGAGCATTGATTTTTGGGTGGGGGCTGAGGGCCTCTTCGCGGGCATTGATTTTGGGTGGGAGCTGAGGGCCCTTTCGCGGGCACGCCTTGCTCCCACAGGTGTACGACTCAGGTTCGTCAACTCTGTGGGAGCAAGGCTTGCCCGCGAAGGGGCCCTGAAGAACACCATCAGCCAACAGCAACTGTTGCGTTTCGCCGCCGTGCGAGCATTGATTTTGGGTGGGAGCTGAGGGCCCTTTCGCGGGCAAGCCTTGCTCCTACAGGTGTACGACTCAGGTCCGTCAACCCTGTGGGAGCAAGGCTTGCCCGCGAAGGGGCCCTGAAGAACACCACCAGCCAACAGCAACTGTTGCGTTTCCAACACCTGCAGAACAATAAGCACGGCAGCCAACACCGTTACACCCTGTCCGCCTACCCCCGCCTTCAGAAAATCCTCAGCTATTTCAACGCCCTGCAACCGTTCCCAAGGTAGCGGCACAGCCGTTGCAATCACCCTCTGACGAACGTGAACGTCGGAGTGTGCCCTTTGCCTTTGTTGCCCTCGCCCCTGGATTTCCCCGACAGCCCAGTCTCCCGCGCCTTCGCTCAGCCCTTGATGCTCGGTTTGTTCCTGCCGGTGCAATCCGGCGGCTGGAGTGCCTCGGCCCTGCCCCGCAGCACCGACTGGCGTTTCGAGTACAACAAGCAACTCACCCTGCGCGCCGAGGCCCTGGGCTTCGACCTGGTGTTCGCCTTGGCCGAATGGCTGGGCAAGGGCGGCTATGGCGGCGAGATCCGTTACCACGACGAGTCGCTGGACGCCTTCATCACCCAGGCGGCGCTGGCCTCGGTGACCGAGCGCATCTTGCTGATCTCGACCCTGCACGTACTCTATGGCCCTTGGCACCCGCTGCACCTGGCCAAGTTCGGCGCCACCCTGGACCACATCAGCAACGGTCGCTGGGGCCTCAACCTGGTGACCGGCCACCGCCATCGCGAGCATCGCCGCTTCGGTCAGGAACCCATCGAGCACGACCAGCGCTACCATCAGGCAGATGAATTCATTCGCGTGGTCCAGCAACTCTGGACCGGCACCGAGAACCTCGATTTCAACGGCGACTATTACCGCCTCGAAGAAGCCTACAGCAGCGTCAAGCCGCGCTTCGGCCGGCCCGTGCTGGTCAATGCCACCGGCTCCACGGCCGGCATCGATTTCGCCGCGCGACACTCGGACATCATCTTTACCACCAGCCCCGGCAGCGCCGAGATCGAAGACGCGCTGGCCAAGCTGCCCGACCACCTGCAGCGCATCAAGCAGGCCGCCAAGGGCTACGGCCGCGAAGTGCGGACCCTCATCAACCCGCTGGTGATCTGCCGCGACACCGACGCCGAAGCCTGGGAAGTGCACGCAGCGATCACCGCCGCCGGCGACCCCGGCACCCTCGAAGGCCATGCCCGCGAGGCCAGCGATGCCCATGCCTGGCGCGGCCATCAGGCGGCGCACCGTTACGTGGGCGGCAACATCCAGCTGGTGGGCAGCCCCGAGACTGTGGTGCGCGACATCATCCGCCTCAAGCAAGCCGGCATCGATGGCATCCAACTGAGCTTCTTCGATTTTGCCCCTGATCTGGAGCAGTTCGGCGCGCGCGTCTTGCCGCTGCTGTACCAGGCCGGTCTGCGCCACTGATCAACTCTCCAAGGATGACTGTGCATGGCCTTTTCTCGTCGTCAATTTATCGCTGGGCTGTCCGCTCTGCCCTTGCTCGGTGCTAGCGTGCCGTTCCTGCCCAGCGCCCTCGCCGCCGCCACTGCCGAGGCAGCGAGCGGCAAGCGGATCTTCAACCTGCTGGTCAACCCCGAGCCGCCGTCGCTGAGCTCGTTCAACACCACGGCAGGCACTACCATTACCGCCAGCAGCAAGGTCCTCGAAGGCTTGCTCGGCTACAACGAACAACTGGCGCCGCAGCCGGGCCTGGCCACTGCCTGGAAGGTCGCCGACGATGGCCTGAGCTATCACTTCGATCTGCGCCAAGGGGTCAAATGGCATGACGGCCAGCCGTTCACCTCGGCCGACGTGGCCTTCTCGCTGGACCTCATCAAGCGCTATCACCCCCGCGGCGGTAGCACCTTCGCCAACCTGACCACGGTGGAAACGCCGGACGAACATACCGCCATCGTGCGCCTGGCCAAACCGGCGCCGTACCTGATCCGCGCCTTCGCAGGCGGTGAAACGCCGATCCTGCCCAAGCATCTTTACGACTCGGGCGACCCGCTGAGCAATCCGCACAACAACGCGCCCATCGGCACCGGCCCGTATCGTTTCAAGCAGTGGCAGCGCGGCAGCTACATCGAGTTCGAGCGCAACGCCGATTACTGGGGCGCCAACCCACAGGGCGTCGATACCCTGTACCTGAAAGTGGTGCCGGATTCGGCCTCGCGCTTGGCCGCCTTCGAAAACGGCAGCCTCGACGCCGGCGGGCAAAGCCCGGTGCCGCTGAGCGACCTGGCGCGTATCACCGCGTCCGGAAAGCTGAAGTTCACCACCCGCGGCTACAACTACAGCATCACGCCGACCATGCTCGAGTTCAACCTCGACAACCCGCTGCTGTCGCGCCTCGAAGTGCGTCAGGCCATCGCTCACGCCATCGACCGCGAGGTGATCAAGAAGGTGGTGTACTACGGCTATGCCGATGTCAGCGTGTCGCCTATTCCCAAGAGTTTCCCGCAGTACGTGTACACCGGGCCGGACCCGTACCCCTTCGACATCGCCAAGGCCAACGCCCTGCTGGATGCGGCCAATCTGCCGAAAAAAGGCACTTCGCGCTTCACCCTGACCCTCGATCCGCTGCCTTACGGCGACAGCTATGCGCGCACGGCGGCCTATATCCGCACGGCCCTGTCGCGCATCGGCATCGACGTGCAACTGCGCTCGCAGGATTTTCCGACCTACACCAAGCGTATCTACACCGATCGCGATTTCGATTTCGCCGTGGTCGGCATGGGCACCATGTTCGACCCGACGGTGGGCGTGCAGCGGTTGTTCTGGTCGAAGAATTTTCGCAAGGGCCTGCCCTTCTCCAACGGCACTCACTACAACAATCCCGAGGTGGACCGTTTGCTGGAGGCCGCTGCGGTGGAGACCGACGAGCAGAAGCGCGGCGAGTTGTTCAAGGCGTTTCAGAAGATCGTTATCGAGGAAGTGCCGTCGATCACCTTGGTGATGCAGCAGCAGGTGACGGTGTACAACGCTCGCGTCTCCGGCTTCGAGGGGGATGGGAATGGGCTGGATGGCAGCCTGGCGTTGGTGCAGTTGGGTCATACGGCGCTGGCTAATGGGTGAGCCTTTGGAGCTTCGCGGGCAGAACCCGCTCCCACCGGCGCCATTGAGGTCCGAGCCTGAGCAGAGCGGCCATCGGGGGCAGGCGCGGCGGATTCTCAGGTTGGCACGGCGCACTGTGTGGCAGGCGATACCGACAGTGTTGGGCATTCTGGTGCTTAACTTTTTGCTGCTGCGCCTGATACCCGGCGACGCGGTGGACGTGCTCGCCAGCGAGTCCGGCGGCGCTACCGAGGCGACCTTGGCGCAATGGCGCAGCCACTTCGGCCTGGACCTGAGCCTGTGGCAGCAGTTGCTCGCTTACCTCAATCATCTGGTGCACCTGGACCTGGGGGTGTCGCCGCGCTTCAACCTGCCGGTGGGTCAGTTGATCGCCGAGCGCTTGCCCAACACCTTGCTGCTGATGGTCGGCGCCCTGGCATTGGCCTTGGCGATCGGTATCAGCGCCGGGGTGGTCATGGCCAGCCGTGTCAGGCGCTGGCCTGATCGACTGTTGTCGCTGACGGTATTGCTGCTGTATTCGACGCCGGGTTTCTGGATCGGCTTGATGGCCGTGGTGCTGTTCTCGGTGACGCTGGGTTGGCTGCCCAGCGACGGCATCGAAACCCTCGGGCTGGACCTGCACGGCAGCGCCTGGCTGTTCGACCGCTGCAAACACGCGATCTTGCCGATCCTCACCCTGGCGACCTTCTACATCGCGCTGTATGCGCGCCTGACTCGCGCGTCGATGCTCGAGGTGCAGCGTCAGGACTTCGTGCGCACCGCCCGCGCCAAGGGTCTGCATCCCACCCGCATCGCCGTGCGCCATGTACTGCGCAATGCGCTGCTGCCGGTGACCACCTTGGCGGGCCTGCATTTCGCCGCGCTGCTGGGCGGCGCAGCGGTCACCGAGACCCTGTTCGGCTGGCCCGGGCTGGGGCGCTTGACCCTCGATGCGGTGCTGTCGCGCGACTACAACCTGCTGCTGGGGATTTTGCTGCTGTCTTCGATGCTGGTGGTGGTGGTCAACGTCGCCATGGACCTGCTGCAAGCCTGGCTCGACCCGCGTATCCAGGTGCAATGAACGCCCCTTTTGAAGAGTGAGTGCGCAATGTCGATGACTACAGGCCATAGCGAAACCCTCTGGGCCGCCTTGCGGCGCAGCCCGGCGGCGTTGATCGGCGCCGGGCTGCTGTTGGCGATGCTGGCCATGGCGCTGAGCGCCAGCTACTTCTTCCCCGGTGATCCCTCGGACATGGTCGCCGAGCCGCTGCTGTGGCCCGGCGCCGATCCGGCCTATCCACTGGGCACCGATTCGCTGGGCCGCAATGTGGCGGCGGGCATCGCCTATGGCGCGCGGGCCTCGTTGCTGATCGCGGTGTCCGGGACCTTGCTGAGCGTGATCATCGGCGTGTTCGTCGGGGCTATCGCCGGCTACCACGGCGGTCGCCTCGGGGACGTGCTGATGCGCATCACCGAAGTGTTCCAGACGATGCCGTCGTTCTTGCTGGTGATCGTCATCGTCGCCATCGGCAACCCCACGGTGAACATCATCGCCCTGGCCATCGGCATCTCGTCGTGGCCGACCATCGCCCGGCTGATCCGCGCCGAATTTCGCACCCTGCGCGAAGCCGATTTCGTCACGGCGGCGCGTGCTCAGGGCTTCAGCACGCGCACCATCATCCTTGACGAAATTCTGCCCAACGCCTTGGCGCCGCTGATCGTCACCACCTCGATCCTGGTGGCCTCGGCGATCCTCATCGAAGCCAGCCTGGCGTTTCTCGGCATGAGCGACCCCAACCGGCCGAGTTGGGGCGGCATGATCGGCGCCGGCCGCGAGCAGATCGCCAGCGCCTGGTACCTCACTGCGCTGCCGGGCCTGGCGATCATCCTCGTGGTGTTGGCCTTCAATATGCTCGGCGACGGCCTCAACGATGCCCTCAACCCGCGCCTGCGCCGGTACATCCCATGAGCCTGCTCGAAGTACGTGGGCTGCGCGTGGGGTATCAGGGTGTCGAAGCGGTGCAGGGTCTGGATTTCAGCCTCGCAGCAGGCGAAACCTTGGCGCTGGTGGGTGAATCGGGCTGCGGCAAGTCCACCACCGCACTGGCGTTGATGGGGCTGTTGCCGGGCAACGCGCGACTGAGTGGCGAGGTGCTGTTCGAAGGCCGCGACCTGCTGCGCCTGTCGCCTCGGCAATTGCGCCAGGTGCAGGGCAAGGACCTGGCCATGGTCTTTCAGGAGCCGCTGTCGAGCCTCAACCCGGTACTCACCCTCGGCGAACAATTGACCGAAACCCTGCTCGCCCACACAAGCCTGACCCGCCGTCAGGCCTGGCAGCGCGCCGAGGAACTGTTCGGGCTGGTGCAACTGCCGCGCCCCGCCGCGCACTTGCGCGAGTACCCGCAGCATTTGTCGGGCGGCCAACGGCAACGGGTGATGATCGCCATGGCCATCGCCTGCGAGCCGCGATTGCTGATCGCCGACGAGCCGACCACCGCGCTGGACGTGTGCGTGCAGGCGCAGATCCTCGAATTGCTCGACTGCCTGCGCCGCGAATTGCGCATGGGTCTGCTGTTGATCACCCACGACCTGGGCGTGGTCAAACAGCAGGCCGACCGGGTGATCATCATGCACGATGGCGTCGCGCTGGAGCACCGACCGACTGCCGAGCTGTTCCGCAGCCCGGCGCATCCGTACACCCACGGCCTGCTCAACGCCTCGCTGGACCGCGATCACGACCAGCACTACCGGCACAACCGCCTGGCCGAGATTCAGGTCACCCGCCGTGCCGGGCAGCCCAATATCTACACCATCAGCAGCACCTTGCACGCGCCCGGCAAGACACCGCAGGCAACACCCGCGCAGAGCACGCCGCTGTTGCGCGCCGACAACCTGAGCTTCGCCTATGGCCAGCGCGATGTGCTCAGCCAACTGTCGTTTCGGATCGGCGCGCGGGAGACGGTCGGCCTGGTGGGCGAGTCGGGGTGCGGCAAGTCGACCCTGAGCCGCGCACTGCTGGGTCTGTTGGCGCCGCGCGAAGGGCATATCGAGTTCGCTGGTCGTGACATCGCCACTCTCGACAAGGTGGAACACCGCCAATGGCGCAGCCAGTTGCAGATGGTCTTTCAAGATCCCTACGCGGCGCTCAATCCACGCCACAGCGTCGAGACCCTGCTCGATCGCGTGCAGCGCCTGCACGGCCAGGACGATGCTCGCCAGCGGCAACGCGCGCGCGAATCGATCCTCGACGCCGTGGGCTTGCCGCGCAGCAGCCTGAACCGCCTGCCCCATCAGTTTTCCGGCGGTCAGCGCCAGCGCATCGGTATCGCGCGGGCGTTGATCGTCAGGCCGCGGCTGGTGATCTGCGACGAGCCGGTGTCGGCGCTCGACGTCTCGACCCAGGCGCAGATCCTCAACCTGCTGGTGGAGCTGCGCGAGGCCTTCGACCTGTCCTATCTGTTCATTTCCCACGACCTGTCCGTGGTGCGCTATTTCGCTGACCGAGTGCTGGTCATGCATGACGGACGCATCGTTGAACAGGCCACGCCCCACAGCCTGTGGGAGAACCCTCAGCATGCATACAGCCGACGCTTGCTCGCGGCGATCCCCGGCACGCGGCTGCCTTCATTGATCCAAAGCCCACTGCCACTGGCCCAGCAGCGCTTGCCGTTCGCTGTGGCCTGCTAACCAAGGAGCCTTTTCATGACCCAACGTAAAGACACGCTCAAGCTCGGCCTCTTCTTGCGCGCCACCGGGCACCACCTGGCGGCCTGGCGCGACAGTGGTTCGCAGGCCGACGCCGGCATTCGTCTGGACCATTATGTGGACCTGGCGCGCAAGGCGGAGGCGGCGGGTTTCGACACGCTGTTCCTCGCCGACAGCGTGTCGATCCGCGGCATCGATGCGCCGACCTTCGACCGCGTCATCGCCCCGAGCCTGAGTTTCGAACCGCTGACCCTGCTCGGCGCGCTGGCTGCCGTGACGTCAAAGATCGGCCTGATCGCGACCGCCAGCACCAGCTACAGCGAGCCTTACAACCTGGCGCGCCAGTTCGCCTCGCTGGACCAGATCAGCGGCGGGCGCATTGGCTGGAACCTGGTGACCAGCAGCGACCCGGAAGCCGCCAAGAACTTCGGCGGCGCCCGCCAGCGCCAACAGGCCGCCCATGCCGATCGCTACAGCCGCGCGCGGGAATTCCACGACGTGGTGAGCAAGTTGTGGGACAGCTGGGAAGACGACGCGCTGCTGCTCGACAAGGCCAGCGGGGTGTTCATCGACCGCAACAAACTGCACTTCGCTCATCATGAGGGCGAGCATTTCAATGTGCGCGGACCGCTGAACGTGTTGCGCTCACCGCAGGGCAAGCCGGTGCTGGTGCAGGCCGGGGCCTCGGAGGATGGCCGCGCGCTGGCGGCTGCCACCGCCGAGGCGATCTTCGCCGCGCATCAATCGCTGGAAGATGCTCAGGAGTTCTATAACGACGTCAAATCCCAGGCCGCCGCGTTAGGCCGCGATCCCGAACACATCAAGATTCTGCCGGGGGTGACGATTTTTACCGCGCCGACTTCGGCCGAGGCCCACGCCAAGCACCAGCGCCTGCAAGACCTGGTGCATCCACAGGTGGGCCTGGCGCTGCTGTCGAGCCTGCTGGGCGGCGTCGACCTCTCGCAACTGCCGCTCGACGGCCCGCTGCCCAAGGATCTGCCCGTCACCAACGCCTCAAAGAGCCGCCAGTTGTTGATTCAAAAACTGGCCGCGGAAGGCCTGAGCATTCGCGAGCTGTATCTCAAGCTCTCCGGCGCGCGCGGGCACTGGACGCTGGTGGGCTCGCCGACCGAGGTGGTGGATCAATTGCAGAGTTGGTTCGAAGGCCGCGGCGCCGATGGTTTCAATATTTTGCCGCCGACCTATCCGGAGGGGCTGGATGATTTTATTGCGTTGATCCTGCCGGAGTTGCGCCGCCGCGGTTTGGTGCCGGTGGAGGGGCCGCAGGGCAAGACATTGCGTGAGCGGTTGGGGCTGCCGTATCCGCAGCACCCGGCGCAGGTTCAACCGCGGGAATGGTCGATCGCGATCTGACCGCCACCTTTTTTATTGGCCATACCGGCCTCTTCGCGGGCAAGCCTTGCTCCCACAGGTGTACGACTCAAAGAGGCCGGTATGGCCACTGCAAATTCAGAGAGACCCACCATGACCCAAATCGACGCAGCCTGGGGCGCAGGCCCTACCCCCGGATACGAACAACTCGCCGCACGCTTCCGGCCGCTGTTCGCGCAGTTGCGCGAAGGCGCCATCGACCGTGAACGGCAGCGACGCTTGCCCGTGGAAGAACTGCAACAGCTCAAAGCCTCGGGATTCACCGCCGTGCGCGTGCCGGTGGCCTATGGCGGCGCGGGCGCCAGCCTGACCGAGTTGACCAACCTGCTCATCGAACTGGGCGAAGCCGACTCCAATCTGGTGCAGGCCCTGCGTGGCCACTTCGGCTTTACCGAAAACGTCCTCAACAGCCGCGACCCGGCGCGCCAGCAGCTGTGGCTGGAGCGCATCGCCCGCGGCGAAACGGTGGGCCCGGCCACCGGTGAAATCGGCCAGGCCGCCCAGGCGCAACATAACTCGCGCCTGTATCTGGATGGCGAACAATGGCGCATCGACGGCAGCAAGTTCTACACCACCGGCTGCCTGTACAGCGATTGGCTCGATGTGACCGTCAGCGATTACGAGGGCAAGCGCATGTTCGTCACCGTGCGCCGCGATGACCCGGGCGTCGAGGTGATCGACGACTGGGACGGCTTTGGCCAGACCCTCACCGCCAGCGGCACCACGCACCTTCGCAGCGTGGCGGTCGACCCGCGTCATATCGTCAGTAACGAAGAGCGCTTCCAGTATTCACCGGCCTTCTACCAGATATTCCACCTCGCCAATCTCGCCGGTATCGGCCGCGCATTGAGTGGTGAACTGGCCGCTGCCGTGGGGCAACGCACACGTAGTTTCAGCCACGGCAACGCGCCACGGGTGGCTCAGGACCCGCAGGTATTGCAAGTGGTCGGCAGCGTGCGCGCGGCGGCATACAGCGCCGGCGCCATCGTGTTGAAAAACGCCGAGGCGCTGCAGCGCGCGTACGAGGCCAGCCAGCAGGACGACGTCGCCGCCCTGACTCACGCGGTGAATATCGCCGAACTGGAGGTCGCCCAGGCGCAAACGATCGTCAGCGACCTGATCATCGACGCCAGCTCGCGGCTGTTCGACGCCCTCAGCGCTTCGGCGACCCTGCGCCCCCATGGCCTGGATCGCTTCTGGCGCAACGCCCGGACCCTGGCGTCGCACAACCCGCGGATCTACAAGGACCGAATCGTCGGCGACTTCGCCGTCAACGGTACGCTGCCGCCAGCACAATGGAAAATCGGGATCGCCTGACGCGTCGGCAGAGGTCGGGATTTACTTCGATGCTACCGACCTCTTCGCCGCCAAACGCGCCCCCTTGCTCCCAGAGGTGTACGACTCAAGATCAGCCAACACTGTAGGAGCAAGGCTTGCCCGCGAAGAGGCCAGCCGTTTCAATGCACTGTTTGCGGCAAACCATAGAATTTCCCACAGACGCTCTGAACTGCGCCCCAAAAGTTGGACACTCATCCAGCCTTTGGGGTGTTTTCATGAGCAAGTATTCAAGTCAGTTCAAGCTATCAGCTGTCACGGCGTACCTTGAGAGAGGCTATGGTTTCCGCTTTGTAGCCGAACTATTCCAGATAGACCCAACCCTGCTACGGCGATGGGTAGAGGCTTACCAGCTTCATGGCGAGGCCAGCCTGCAGCGGCGTCCACGCCATTTTGGCCCCGATTTCAAGTTCACGGTCCTCCAGCGCCTTTGGTCCGATCAACTGTCGTTCAGGCAGGCTGCGGTGATTTTCAATCTGGGAAACTCGACTCAAGTGGGCATATGGCAGGAGCAGTATTACAGTGGCGGCTTTGAAGCCCTGGCGTCAGGGCACAAAGGAGCCCGTATCGTCATGCCTAAACCACCTGCCAAACCTCCTGAGTCCGCCCCTGTGAACGACGAAGATCTTTCGCACGCCGAACTGCTGGTCAAGCTTCGCAAGCTTCAAGTGGAGAACGCCGTGCTAAAAAAGCTCAAGGAATTACGGGAGGAAAAGAAAAGGCAGGAGCTAGCAGCAAAGAAAAAACGCAGTTAATTATCGGACTGCGTGAGCACTTTGCACTGGATGAGCTGCTGGACGCTGTGGGGCTGGCTCGGAGCACGTATTACTACCAGGCCAATTTGCTGGGAGCGGTGGACAAGTTTGCCTCGCTGAAAGTATCGATCCAGAGCATCCAGGACAAACATCGTGGGCGCTACGGCTATCGTCGAGTCACCGCGACCCTGCGAAACGGCGGGCAACTGATCAATGGAAAAACAGTGCGGCGATTGATGGGGGAGCTGAATCTCAAGTGCACAGTCCGGGCGAAGAAATACAGGTCTTATCGCGCCAAGATGGCGGGTCAGGCTTCACCGAATATTCTCAATCGCCAGTTCAGTGCCGATCAACCAAACTGCAAATGGGTGACGGACGTGACCGAGTTTAAAGTGGCGGGCGAAAAATTATATCTGTCGCCTGTGCTCGATTTATATAACGGTGAAATCGTGGCGTACCAGACAGATACGCGTCCCCGATATGCTCTGGTGGGCACCATGCTGGAACGTGCGATCGCACGACTGCCAAAAGACGCGAAACCGATGGTGCACTCGGATCAGGGGTGGCACTACCGATATCCCAGCTATCGTGAGAGCCTTGTATCACGGGGCTTGGAGCAAAGCATGTCAGCAAAAGGCAACTGTCTGGACAATGCCAGTATGGAGAGCTTTTTCGGCACGCTGAAGTCGGAGTTTTACTACCGTGAACGTTTCGAGAGCGTTGCTGATCTACGAGCCAAGCTTGATGAATACATGCATTATTACAACCACGACCGTATCAAAATGAAGCTCAAAGGCCTGAGTCCTGTGGCGTACAGGACTCAGGCCGCGTAGCCTTCAAATGACCGTCCAACTTTTTGGGCGCAGTTCACAAACCGGGCCTGAGCCGTACACCTGTGGGAGCACAGCTTGCTGGCGAAGGGGCCGGCACGGTTTGCCCGAAAACATGGACCTGCCCCATAGGCGTTCGACTCTCGATCCGGCAAGCCTTGCTCCCACAGCGCAAACCGGGCCTGAGCCGCACCTGTGGGAGCACAGCTTGCTGGCGAAGGGGCCGGCACGGTTTGCCCGAAAACATGGACTTGCCCCACAGGCGTTCGACTCTCGATCCGGCAAGCCTTGCTCCCACAGCGCAAACCGGGCCTGAGCCGTACACCTGTGGGAGCACAGCTTGCTGGCGAAGGGGCCGGCAAGGTTTGCCCGAAAACATGGACTTGCCCCACAGGCGTTCGA
>CAJCIO010000133.1 GCA_903970465.1 Gammaproteobacteria bacterium | reverse complement strand
TCCATTTTTTCGGCGTGCTCGTCGCTGTCCTGGCGGTTGAGCAGTACATAGCTCAGGAAGTTTCGTCGACCGACTTGTTCAGTGGCCAGCGCGTCCTGTTCTTCGGCAATCGCTGTATGCTTGCTCGAACGCTTCTGTTGCAGCAGGCGCAGCTTGTGATCGGCATGTCCAGCGATGCGTGCGCGCTGGTTGGCATGGAAACGTTCGAACTCATCGGCGCTGTTGAAACGATGGGTATTCTTCCAGGCATCCTTTGAATGCACACCGCTGAAACCGTATACCACCGATAACCAGAGCATCAAGCACTGGATGGCGATATACACCACCGAGAGCACAATATAGGTCACCAGGGACGCGTGACGTATGGCTGTCATCTTGTCCTGAACGGTCTGGTTATCGGATTGATCGTTGACGGATTTCGATTCATCCGGCAGGTCGAACGGCGAGCCAGCAGTGTTCTGCGACGTGGCGCTGGTGCTTAGTTGCGCAACCATGTCGGTTTCGATCGATTCCAGGGTGTAGGCTCGAATCCCGAACGCCGCCACCGCCAGTACCAGGATCACCGCGAAGAAGCCGTAGATGACTTTTTTCTTTTCGGTAACGTCATGGTTTGCATGGATGCGCGCCATGATCTGCTGGTAGTCCGGCTGCTCATCATCGTTGTATGAATCTTCAAGGTTCAGGGACTTGAGCTGCTTCAGCGAATTAGGGCGCTGCGGGCCCTTGGTGTCGCGGGACCACCACGAGTGAGCTTTCTTGACCAGCGAGTTGTAGTGCATGTCGTGGCCGGCGAAATGGGCAAAACCGCCCGAGATCAATGCCAGCAAAAATGCCACCGACCAGGCCAGCATTGCCATCTGGTTGGCACTGGCCGAGCTGTTGACGAAGGGCCCTAGCACAAAGCCGAATCCGACGGCCTCGACCACCAGTAGAATCACCGCCAGCCCAAGTACCCAGACGGGGATCGGCTTGCGCCCAGCTTCCCCGACCTTGGCCAGGTAGTCCTTGCTTTTGCGGTAAAGCGAGGAATCGCGGTCGTGGTCGTCGTAGTAATTCTTGTAGTCGCCGCAAATGTCCGACTCGACACTTGGCCAGCCGTCTTTCATGTAGCCCGGTGTACCGGCCAGGCGCGATACGGTGCCGATAACCGGTAGTCCATGCCAGACGCGCATGGTGAAATAGCACACCCGCTCCCACAGATAGGCGATCAGGGCGATGGCCAGCAGCGTGGCAATGGCCGCGCTGGTGAGCAGGGCGTGTGTGCGTAAAAGAGTCAGCAGATCTTGCATGCTAAAAAAGGTTTCCATGGGTGATCCTCCTGATCAACTGCGGATAGGGACGAAACGGGCGGTGTAGTTCTGGCCGTTATCGGGGTAGTACAGGGAGCCTTGATTAGCCTTGGCGTCACCTTTGCTGAAAACGATATCCATGCAGCTGATTGGCGCCTTGTCGTCGCTGACGAAGACGCGATAGAGGACCTCGTCCTGACCTTCATAGGTATTGGCGATGGCGTTGAACTTGCCGAGGGTTTTCTTCTGCGCGGTCTGGTAGCCAGTGACCACCTGGATGAACGGCTGGGTGCCGACGGCGGCGCCATCGCGCAAAATCGATACCGGCGAGAGTGTCACCAGGTTGCCGTTCACAGTGTTGGCCCAGACGCGGTTGTTGTAGCCAGGCAGAAAATCGCGGGTAGCATGCTCGGCCAGGGGTTGGCCGGTCGCCAGGCTCAGCGCCGCGCCACTTTCGCGAGGTTTGTCGGCTTCGCATGAGCGAATCGGCAGGTCGGCAGCGCGGGCGGTGGGGATCAAGCTGAAGCCGTCGGCCATTGGCTTGAGGTTGTAGCCCAGCAAGTCGCCGGCAGCGGGTACTCCGCCGAAATCCACCAAGGCCGAGGCGCCTTTGCTCACCGCCGCTGGCGCTGGAGTGGCCTTGACCAATGGCGCGCTGGCCGCTTTGGTCTGCGTACGCGCCGACACCACCGGTTTGCGCTCGCTGGCCGTCCCGTAGCTAAGATAGCGTGCGTTGTTTTGCTCGGAGGCAATGCGTTTGATCAGCACGTCTTCGCTGGTGGTTTCGACGATTTCTACCCGGCGATTGCGACCGCGCTGCAGGGCGTCGGCGTTGTCGGCAATAGGTCGCGCGGAGCCGGCACCCTGGTAATAGATAGCATTGGCCGCAATTCCGGCGTCGCGCAGCATTCTGCCTACCGTGCGGGCTCGGCGTTCGGACAAGCCCTGGTTGAATTGTGCGGTGCCGGTGGCGTCCGTATGGCCTACCACGAGGAAACGTCGTTGAGCGTTGGCCGGGCTGCCATCGCTCTTGGAGTAGACCGCCGCCAGCTTGCCGACTGCGCGTATACCCGAGGCAGTGAGCTGGTCGGAACCAGTGTCGAACATGCTTTCGCTTTCGACTTGGGTCACCAGGCCTGCTTCGATGGGTTTGATGCCTGGATTATTGTTGACGATTTGCAGGGGGATGGAAGACAGCTGCAAGCCTTCTTCCTTGGCGATGCGGTCGAGCTCCTGCATGTGCGACTGCCAGCGCGAGCCGGCGTAACAGCCAGCGGCCGTACCCACGGCAGCCCCCACCAACGCGCCTTTCTTGCCCCCGGCCGCAGCGCCCAGCAGGGCACCACCGAGCAAGCCGACCCCGCACAGCACGGCGGTGCCATGGTCACGGCCGAGAGAATCCATCTGGGTGCTGGAGCAACTGGTGAGGGCAATAGTCGAGGCGAGCAGAGATAGCGAGAGGGCTCGGCGCATTGAAGCTTCCTTGCATGAATGAGTGGAAACAATTCCTGGGTGGTACAAGATCGGCCGCGATGATACCAGCTCTGCCATGCGGATGTCTGGTGGCGATGTAATGGCTCGACGCCGAGAATTGCCCTGTGCCGTGCCCAGGCTAGGGGCGCGGCAGGCTCACCGAACGTTATGCCAGGGTGCAACCGGCAAACGCGGTCTGTTCCTGAATCGCCGTGGCAATGCTCTTGCGTGTGGCGACATGCTCGACGCCATGGCTGTCGGTAAATACCGCAGGCACCAGGACTTCTTTTTCTTCCTCGTCCATTTCGATGCTGAAACCCAGCAGCGCGAACGCTTCGCCATCCTGGCTGAGATTCGCCGCCGGGCGCCCGACGCGGATCGGGAACGGCAGGCTGACCTCACCGTTGCTCAGTGTGAAGACTTCCATCTCTTTTTTCGGGCGCGAGGCCTTGGCCTTGCCGCCGGGCTCTTTCATGGCCAGGTGGGTGTGGTTGAGCACCTTCAGGGCCAGACCGTAGATGATGTTCTCGAATGCTGGATCGTTACGGAAGTTATGCAGGATCTGCGAAATCGAGAACCGGCTGCTCAGGTCTTCCAGGGCCGTGGCGTTGGCTTGCTCGATGTCCTTGATCTGCTTGAGTTCGCCCATCAGCTCGTGGGCGCGATCATCGTCGGTATCGTCCATCGCCTTGCGGATGGCGGCCCGCAGTTCACGGATCTTCTCGCTTTCGCCAGTGGTGTTGAAGGCATCGAGCACCATCTCACTGATGTTCTTGGCCTGTGGCAGATGCTCGGAGCGATTGATCGCGTGTTCGTATTCGTCTTTGGGCGCCAGGGCGTGTGCAGGGGTCTCGGTGTTCGTGCTTTGCATTGTCGATCCATGTATCGGGTGAAGGGCGTGCAGGGTCGCGATGCCGGGTCGCGACGCTGCCGGGCAGGCATTAAATTCGCTTCTGGCCAGGAGTGCAATGGTGGCGGTGGTCGCATGACGCTGGCCGGGACATGCGGGCACCGCCCATCCATTGCGCTGCACTTTGTGCCGCCTTTGCCACTCACATCTTCACGAACCCATGATCGAGTGAGGATTGTATGGCCACGCACAAGCAAGAACATCGCCCGGTAGACGACGTATCCCAGGACCTCAATGAGGTACCACCCGAAGGCATCGAGCCGGACCTGACCCCCGCGCCGGGCACCCAACGCGGGATTCCCGATGCCGAGCCGGCCCGTGCCCAGGACGCTGCTCCAGAACCTGCAGCGAGTCCGGCGCCCGGCTTCAATCAAAGTCAGAGTCAGGGCCAGAGCCAGAGCCAGAGCCAGAGCCAGAGCCAGAGCCAAAGCCAAAGCGACCTCGGTTTTGACCCGGACTCCCCGGACGTTGCCGATCCCCAGGTCGATCCGATCGGCGCCGCGCAGATCCCCGATGATGCACCGGGCATGCAGGTAAAAAAGCGCGTCAATGACGACGAATATCCGCCATATAACAAACACTGAGCAGCCGTCATTGTTACAAGATCAAGTCCCGATGACTCTTGTTCAGGTCTTGGCGATAATCGGTATATGCCGTGCAGCCCACGGAAACCGCTGCTTGGCGCCGAAAGCCGCAGCCCAGACGCCTGGCATTGCCCGGCGTGGGCTGTTACCCGGACGCAGCCTGTTCTACACTCAGGCTGACAACAACAAGAGTCCCAACGATAAGGGAAATCAACATGATCGATTACAAGACCGAAAACCGCTGCCTGCTATCTGCCATCGCCTCCGGGGAAATGCATATCACCGGCCGGACCTCCCAGACTGTCACCGCCCTTATCCTTGCTGGTTTTCTGGCCGACCAGAAGACATTCGAACCCGATGGCATGATGCTCCACCGGGTGAGCCTGACGCCCGCAGGGCACCGATTGCTGGAGGGGTTGTGGTACTGAGGCACTGTCTGATTTTGTGCTGAACACAGGCCTCTTCGCGGGCAGCGCCTGCTGCCACGGGTTTACACCGTGCGATGTGGAAGTGCGCTCTGCGCGCGAAGAGGCCTGTGACATCATCCTTTCACCTGCGGTTATACTCGTGCCTTTAACCGCAGGCCGCCCATGACCGACCCCCATCGCCGTCCCGTCCCCCTCGCCAAAGCCTATCGATTGCTCAACCACGGCCCAACCGTACTGGTCAGTGCTGCCCATGACGGCGCGCGCAATATCATGGCCGCCGCCTGGTCGGTGCCCATCGATTTCGATCCGCCCAAGGTCGCGGTGGTGCTCGACAAGTCGACCTGGACCCGTAAGCTGCTGGAAGCTTCGGGCACCTTCGTGCTGCAGGTACCGGTAGTCACTCAGGCCGACCTGGTCGAGACCGTCGGTTCGGTATCCGGCCTGGCGCTCGATGAAGCCGGTGAAGGTGACAAGTTCGAACGTTATGGCCTGCAAGCGTTTGCCGGTGAAATGATCGATGCGCCGCTGCTGGAAGGCTGCGTGGCCTGGCTCGAATGTCGGCTGATCCCCGAGCCGCACAATCAGCAGACCTATGACCTGTTCCTCGGCGAAGTCGTCGCCGCCCATGCCGACTCACGGGTGTTCAAGGACGGTCACTGGGACTTCACCGGTCACGATGAGCTGCGCACCTTGCACCATATCGCCGGCGGGCATTTCCTGGTGATTGGCGATGCCGTGAAGGGTAGTGAGCAGCCGCCGTTACCCCCCAGCGGAGCCTGAACGGGCCGGACGGTACAGAGAATTTTGTAACCAAGGCTGTCCAATACCGCATGTTGGAGGCCTCGGCGCTACACTCCGCAACGTCAAACGGAATTAACCATCACTACAGGCCGCTTTTCATGTCTACCTATTCTTTCTTCGACCGCGAGGTTGTAGAGCGCGCGGCAAAAAAAATGATGGAACACAAAAATGGCGCGAGTGCGCCGGGTTTGTCCCTCGAGCTTAAAGTCGCTATCGGCTGGAAGGAAAAAACAGAGGAGCAAATCCAGGCTGCATTCCGCGAAGCGGTGCTAAAGCTGCGTCGTGGCTGATTTGGTACCGGATTCCTCGAACGGCGAGGGTGATTACAATTTCATCTACACCAAGTTGGTGGACAACGAGAACGACGTTATCGGCCCAGTTTCTGGACCGGCGTCGCCCAAAGCGTCCTCGGCTCGGCGGGTTTTGTGATGCTGCTCGTGGCATTGGTGATCTTCACCTGGAGCCTGAACCAGGGGCCGCGGCAAGTCATCGAACAGGTCTTCGACGTGACCATCACCACCAATCCTGCCAATTCACCTGGCAGCGGGATCACCGAAGCAGGCTGATCTCTCATCCCCGCTCGATTTACCACTCAAACGCTGGCCGCCTCACCATCTGTGCGGCCCTTTCGATATCGGGTGCCAGCCATCGATCTTCGTCGTAGGCCGGCACCTCGCTGCGTAACAGTCGCCAGGCCCGGTCGGTTCCCATCCCCAAACGCAACGGCTGAAGAAACTCGAACGCCTGCGCCGCCAGCAAATACTCGATGGCCAGCACCTGAGTGGTGTTGTCGATGACCTTCAGCAACTTCAGCGTGGCGCCGGTGCCCAGGCTCAGGTGGTCCTCCTGCAGTGCCGAAGTGACGAAGTTGTCGACCACCGCCGGCTGCGCCAAATGGCGGTTTTCCCCTACCAGTGCTGCCGCCACATATTGGGTGATCATCATCCCCGAGTTGACGCCCGGCTGGCTGACCAGAAACGCCGGCAAGCCACTGACCAGCGGGTTGATCAGCCGATCCAGACGGCGCTCGGCCACGCCTGCCAACTCCGCGACCGCAATGCACATCAGGTCCGCCGCCATGGCCAGCGATTCGCCGTGGGGATTGGCCTGGGACAGCACGCGGTACGCCTCTGGTGTCCCGACCACGAGCGGATTGTCGGTCACCGAGGCCAGTTCGGCATCGATCTGCCGCTCGGCGTGTTTGAACTGATCACGGCATGCGCCATGAATCTGCGGAATGGAGCGAATGCTCATGGCGTCCTGGGTACGAATCCCGCGGCTGTTGGCGATGACTTCGCTGCCCGCCAGCAGGGTGCGCAGATTGTGGCCGACGGTCTGCACGCCGGGATGTACCTTGAGTGACAGCACGGCCTCGTCGAAGGCGTCGATCTGCCCGCGCAGCGCCTCGAAGCTCATGGCGCCGATGATATCCGCCCATTGCGCCAGGTTGCCGGCATCGGCCAGTGCCAGGCTGGCCAGGCCGGTCATGCAAGGCGTGCCGTTGACCAGGCTGAGGCCGTCCTTGGCTTGCAGTTCGACCACCGCAAGGCCCGTCTGCTCCAGCGCCTGGGCGGCGCTCATCAGCACGCCGCCGTGGGACACCTGACCGATGCCGAGCAGGGCGATGCCGATATGGGCCATATGGGTGAGGTAGCCGACCGAGCCTTGGGACGGCACGCAGGGCGTGATGTCGTGGTTGAGCAGGTCCAGCAGGCGTTGCACCACTGTCGGGCTGATCCCGGAGCGGCCGTGCGCATAGTTGTTGATGGCGGCGCAGATGATCGCGCGGGTCTGCTCGACTTTCAGCACCGGGCCGACCCCGCAGGCGTGGCTGAGCAGGGTGTTGCGCGACAGTCTGGCCAACTGCGGGCCTTGCAAGGCGATATCGCTAAGGGCGCCCAGGCCGGTGCTGATGCCGTATGCACGCTCGCCGCGCTCGACGATATGGTCGACGATGGCGCGGGCGTTGGCGATCTGCGCCCACACGCTGTCGGCCAGTTCCAGTCGCGCGCCATGCCGCGCCACGGCCACGACCTGGCGCCAGTCGAGGGGCTGATCGCCACGGAGCACGGGCGGGCAATGCGCGCTATTGGCAGCCGGACGCGCGGAAGTAGGGTCCTGGTAGGTCACGTCAAGGTCCGTAGCAAGTGGAACAGCGCTCATTCGGCGTTCCTCTGTTGATGGCTGGAGACGAACTGGCGAAAGCGCTCGGTGGGCAGGCCTTCGAACAACTCGGCGGGGCTGCCTTGGGCGTCGATGATGCCGTCGGCCATGAAGACCACGCGATTGGAGACGTGGCGAGCGAAACCCATCTCGTGAGTGACCACCAGCATGGTGCGGCCCTCTTCGGCCAGCGAACGCATGACCCGCAGCACCTCGCCGACCAGTTCCGGGTCGAGGGCCGAAGTGGGCTCATCGAACAGCATGACCTGCGGGTTCATGGCCAGCGCCCGGGCAATGGCTACGCGCTGCTGTTGGCCGCCGGAAAGGTGCGCCGGGTAATAGTCGCGGCGGTCGAACAGCCCGACCTTGTGCAACAGTTGCTCGGCTTCCTCGCGGCACTCGGCCGCCGAGCGCTTGAGCACCCGCAGTGGGCCTTCCATGACGTTCTGCAGCACGGTCATGTGCGACCACAGGTTGAAACTCTGGAACACCATGCCCAACTGGCTGCGCATCCGCTCGACCTGGCGTTTGTTGCCAGGCACCTGGCGGCCGTCGCGCTGGCGCTTCATTTCAATCAGCTCGCCGTCGAGGCTGATGCTGCCTTCGTCCGGGGTTTCCAACAGATTGATGCAGCGCAAGAACGTACTCTTGCCCGAGCCGCTGGCGCCCAGGATCGACACCACGTCGCCCTTGTGTGCTTCCAGCGAGATGCCCTTGAGCACCTGCACCTGGCCAAAGGATTTTTGCAGGTTGGCGACCGACAATGCGGCCGATGAAGGCGTATTCATGGGGGCTCCAGGTGATTTATTCGGGGGAGGGGCTGGCGGTGTCGGTGGCGAGCGTGGCGACAGGGCCATGCGGGCGTTCGCGCAGATGCGGCGTCAGGCGATGCTCGAGCCAGCCGATGGCCCGCACGATCAGGAAATTGAGCAGCAGGTAGATCACCGCCGCGCAGGCGAATACTTCCATGGTCCGGTAGGTCCGCTGGATGATCTGCTGGGCCACGCCGGTCACATCCCATACCGTTACCAGACTCGCCAGTGCGGTGGACTTGACCAGCAACACGGCCTCGGTGGAATACGCCGGCAGGGCCTGGCGCAGGGTCACCGGGGCGATGATCCGGCGCAGCAGGGTCCAGCGCGACATGCCGATGGCCAGGCCCGCTTCGATCTGCCCGTGAGGCACGCTGAGCAGGCCGCCGCGGATGATTTCAGCGGTGTATCCGGCGGTGCACAGCGCCAGGGACACCACCGCGCAGCCATAGGGCGAACGCAGCACCACCCAGGCAAAACTGTCGCGGATGGCCGGAAACTGCCCCAGGCCGTAGTAGATGAGGAACATCTGGATCAGCAGCGGCGTGCCGCGAAACAGCATGATGTAGAAGCGCGCCGGGTAACTGAGCAGCGGCCAGCGGCTGACCCGTAGGCTGACGATGCCCAATGACAGGGTCAGGCCCAGCACCAGCGACGTGAAGAACAGCGTCAGCGTGGTCGGCAGTGCCGCCAGCAGCTTGAGCATGGTGTCGGCAAGAAAAGCAAAATCGATCATGGCAGGCGTCCGCAGTCAGGGGATCTGGCGACGCTGGGTGCGTCGTACGCGGGCTTCGGCGAAGCCGAACAGCCGACCCGAAAGGCCCGTCAGGATCAGGTAGAGCACCGCCCCGACGATGTAAAAGGTGAAGTACTGACGCGTCGAACCTGCCGCCACCTGGCTGGCACGCATCAGCTCCACCAGACCGATGACCGAAATCAGCGCCGAGTCCTTGAGGCTCATTTGCAGCACATTGCCCAGGCCCGGCAGTGCGTAACGCATCACCTGCGGCACCAGCACCCGGCGAAAGCGCATCGCCGTGCTCATGCCGATCGCCAGCGCCGCTTCCAGCTCGCCCTTGGCCACCGCCAGATAGGCACCGCGGAACACCTCGGCCTGGTACGAGCCGGAGATCAACCCCACCGCCAGGGCGCCAACCAGGAACGGCGGCACATTGATGTAGCCCTCGCCACCGAACCAATGCCCCACCGCCGACACCACGCTGGCGCCGCCAAAATAGAACAGGTAGATCACCAGCAGCTCGGGGATACCGCGAAACAGGATCGAATACAGGTCGCCCAGCCAGCGCAGGCTGCGCCGCCGTGACAGCTTGGCAGCGGCCACCAGGCTGCCGAACACCGCGCCAACCAGCAGCGCGGCGAAGGTCAGCAGGACAGTCATGCCGGCCGCCCTGAGCAGGGCCATGCCCCAACCGGAATCACTGAAGCTGAGCAGTTGCAGGATATTCATCAGGGTTGCCTCTCAGGGCGCTGACTCACGCACCCAAGCGTGAGCGAGTAGAGGAACCACTTCGGCAGCGCAAGGCTACCGAAGTGCGGGCGACTCAGGACTTGGGCGTCAGGTCGACCTTGAACCACTTCTCGCTGAGCTTCTTCACCGTACCGTCAGCCAATGCGTCCTTGAGTGCGGCGTCGAAGCGGGCTTTGAGGTCGGCGTCCTGCTTGCGGAAGCCCAGGGCTTCGCCGTCGCCGAAGATCGGCCCTTTGATTTCCGGACCGGTGTAGGCCAGGCCTTTGTTCTCGTCCTTGGCCATCAGCGAATTGAGAAAGGTCACGTCGTCGAACACCACGTCAATGCGTCCGGCCTGCAAGTCGAGCACGGCTTCGGCGGACGAGCCATATTCGCGAACGGTGGCGATGTCCTTGAACTGTTCGTCGATGAACGGTGTGTAGACCGTGCCCGAGGCGGTGCCGATGGTCTTGCCTTTGAGCGCGGCCTTGATATCAGCCATGGCGGCGCTGGTCTTGGCGCTGTCGGTGCCCAGGGTCAGGGCAGCGGCCTCGCCCGGCTTGCCTGGCAGGGCCTTGGCATCGAGGGCGACGAAACTGGCAGGAGTACTGGCGTAAGGAATGGAGAAGTCCATCACCTGCTTGCGCTCGTCGGTGATGACGATGGCGTCCATCAGCACATCGAACTTGCCGGCATTGAGGCTGGCGATCATGCCGTCCCAGTTCTGCACCGCGATGTTGCATTTGAGCTTCATGCGCTGGCAGAGGATGTCCATCAATTCCGGCTCGAAGCCGCTGATCTTGCCACCGGGCAGGGTCAGGTTCCACGGCTCGTAGGAGCCTTCGGTGGCGATGTTGACGCTGGTCCAGTCCTTGGCTTGTGCCAGTGGAACAAGCGCCATCAGCGCGGCGCCCAGGGTAGCTGCTGTGAACCAACCGGTTTTGCTGGAGTTTGTCATGTGTCACGCCCTGATTATTGGTCTCGTTATAAGGGACATTGCTTGGTCCCCTATGCTTGTACATACAAGTACTAGCAATTAAAAGGCCAGAATCGCCCGGGCGTTTGACAAACTCCTAACTCGTTGTTTCATATTGTTTTGCCGTGCCTAAAGGTCTCGCCTTCGCAAGGCCGGTGCAGAGCGCGTGTGCACTTTCGGAGCGGCTTTATGACCAGGTGTTACCTGCTGGTGCGCTACGTCGGCGCGAAATCGACGCTACGTCAACGCCCAGTCGGTGCCCAATCCGCGCCGGCCCTCACACCGGTCGGGCAGCCACCCCATGGTACTGGCGATCGAAATACACCAGACCCGCGGCCTCGCCTTGGCGTTCCAGCGCCACCACCTCGCAGAACAGGATGTCGTGGGTGCCCACGCTTACCGTCTTGCTGACTCGGCAATCGAACGACGCTGCCGCACCCTCCAGCACTGGCGCCCCGGTTACCCAGGTGTGCCACTGCGCGGCGGCGAAACGCTCGGTCATGTCCGTCTTGCCGCCGAACAGATTGGACAGCTCGTGTTGACCGTGGGCCAAGGTATTCACACACAGCGTAGCATTGGCGCTGAACGCCGCATGCACCGAGGCCGAGCGGTTCAGGCACACCAGCAGGGTGGGCGGATCGTCGGTGACGCTGCACACCGCCGTGGCGGTAAAGCCCGCGCGTCCGCCAGGGCCATCGCTGGTGATGACATTGACCGCTGCTGCCAGGCCGGCCATGGCGTGACGAAAATCGTCGCGGGTTACGCCTTCCTGAATAAACGGCGTTGATTCTGACGCTTGCATGGCAAGGCTCCCCTCACGCCTGACGCGTGAGATAGTCCAGTAGAACGCGATTGAAAGTGGCTGGATCGCTGACGCTGGAGGCATGGCCGCCGTATGCGAGCAGCGCCAGTTCACCGTTAGGCAATGCATCCGCCAGATGCTGGGAGCGCTGCCACGGCACCAGCATGTCGTCGCGGTTGGCGATCAGCAGGGTCGGAGTCTGAATGCCGCTCAAGTGCGCTTCTACATCGAAGGACTGCAACGCGGCGATGCGCTTCAGCAAATTCGGCGGCTCGGGGAAGTGCGCCAAGGCGTGGGCATCGTCCTCGGCCAGTTGCGCGCTGTTGGCGGCGATCCAGTCGGCGGGGTACAAAAACAGCGCTTGAGCCTGCACATAGGCCGCCGGGCCGCTGTCGCGCAGCAGGTGCTTGCGCACCGCAAAGCAGCGTGCGCTGTGCGGGTTGGGGCTGCTCCAGGCGTTGATCAGCACCTGGCTTTGCAGCAGGTTCGGGCGTTGCAGGGCCAGCTCCAGGCCGACCAGCCCCCCCAGGGCGTGGCCGATGAAATGGCAGCGCTGCACCTCGATGCCGTCCAGCAGTGCCAGCAGTTCACGGGCCATGTCGGCGATCGAATAATCATCCGCCAAGGTCGCCGGGCTGCGGCCGCTGCCGGCCTGATCGTAGACCACCACGCGATAGTGATCGGTCAGCACCGGTAATTGCGGGCCCCAGAAACGTGCCGAGCCACCCAGGCCCGAGCTGAGCACCAGGGTCGGCGCAGCGGCGTCCTGGCGACCGAGAATTTCGTGATACATGCAAGGCTCCAGTGCGGGCCCTTGGGGCCCGTCCAGGTGGAAGAGAGTGCTTCAGCCGATGTGGGCGATGCTGGCGATTTCGATCAGTGCCTCGGGTTTGACCAGGCCGCATTGGATGCAATAGCGCGCGGGCTTTTCGCCGGCGAAGTACTCGGCATACACCGCGTTGATCTTCGGATAGTCGGCCCAGTCGCGGAGCATGATCATGTTGAACGTCACATCGTCCATGGTCCCGCCGGCGGTCTCGATTACCCCTTTGATGGTTTCCAGCACGTGACGGGTCTGGCCGGTGGCATCGCCCACATGCACCACGTTGTTGTCCTTGTCGAAGGGCAGAGTGCCGGACACGTACAGAATGCCATCGGCCATGGAGCCCGGCACGAACGGGGCAATGGGAACGCCGGTACCGGCAGGGATGATTGCTTTCTTGCTCATGGTCACGCTCCTTTATCAGGGATAGGTTTTGGAAGCTGCAAGCT
>CAJCIO010000132.1 GCA_903970465.1 Gammaproteobacteria bacterium | reverse complement strand
TGGGGGCTTCGCTTCCGGGCAATAGCTTGATATGATGCGCGCCGTTGGAGAGATGCCGGAGTGGCCGAACGGGACGGATTCGAAATCCGTTGTACTGGTGACAGTACCTAGGGTTCAAATCCCTATCTCTCCGCCATTATTTGTCCTTGAAGCCCCGCTATGCGGGGCTTTTTGGTTTCTATGGTCTGCCAATCCCCCAACCCAGTCCCCCCACTTTGATTTGGCGTCAGCACCTGTCTAGCGACCGTCGCACGTGTTGTTCAAGAAAAATCGCAAGCCCTTGGTTTGTCGCGTAAACCTGCGCGCCTGTGTAAAGGATTGTGATTGCACCGCCAGCGCCAACGCGCTGCCAAGGCAGGCCAAGCTAAGGCCTGAAGTTGCTTGGTATCCAGCTCCAGCTCGCTGCCTTGTCGAATGCTGAGCAGCTACGGACGGGGGCAGCGATCGTCGTTACAATGCTCGGCAATGTTCATTGCAGCTCAATAACAAGAGGGTTCACCCGTGGTAAAAACGCGTCCCCGCCCTGCTGTTAGCGGCGTTGCCTCTGCTGACCGAGTACTCACCGTGCTTACCGCATTTCGCGTTGGCGATACCGCCTTGAGTCTGGTCGAGCTGACTGAGCGCACTGGCCTTATAAAAAGCACCATCATGCGCTTGGTGGTCTCGCTAGAGACCTTTGGGCTCGTCAACCGCATGGCCGATGGTAGATACCAGTTGGCTAGCGAGGTGATGCGCCTCAACGCGGTCTATCAGGATGCCTTGGATCTTGAGCGCCACGTGATGCCCATCCTGCACCGGCTGACCGAAGAAACCGGCGAAACAGCATCGTTCTATGTGCGTCATGGTGCCTATCGGCTCTGCCAATATCGCGTCAACTCGCCGCATCGTTTGCGCCTGCACTTGCAGCCCGGCGACATGCGTCCCATGGACGGCGCCGCAAGTGCCGAGGCGTTGCGTACGCCTTACGCTCGCGCAGTGGGAATGCGTCACGCTTTCTATTCCCAGGGCGCAACGGACCCGCATGCATCATCGATGGCGCTGCCGATTTTCGGTTCGCAGCAGGAATTGGTCGGGGCGCTAGTGATTTCAGGGCCGGCCGGGCGGCTCAATGAAGAACGCGCGAAGAGCCTGGATGAGCTGTTCTGCGCGGTGGTCGAAGAGCTGAACCGCAGCCTTGGTTGCAAGGCTGCGTTGTAGGTGGGTCAGGCGGGTTCTTGTTCGCCTAGCGACACGCGCCGTTGCTGGCCGCTCATTACCAGGACCAGGATGGCGCCCATCGCGCAGAGCGCAGCCAACGGCATAAAGGCAAGTGCGTAGCTGCCGGTGGCGCCATGGATGCTGCCATAGACGTTGACCATCGCACCGCCGCCGATCAGGTTGGCCAAGGCGCCCACCGCGGCCAAGCCTGCTGCGGCAGTCGATGACGACAGCCTGTTTGATACTAGCGCCCAGAAGGGGCCCTTCATTGAGTAGGCACCGATCAGCACCATGCTGAGCAAGATGACGGTGGCGACCAGGGACGAGGTCACCAGCGACAGCAACAAGCCCCCGGTGATCAACAGCAGGGTCACCGCCGTGTGCCAACGACGCTCGCCACTGCGATCAGAGCTCCGTCCCCAGAGAATCATCGCCACCGACGCCAGTCCGTAAGGAATGGCATTGGTGAGCCCGATCTCCAGGTTGCTCAGGCCGAAGGTCTTGAGCAGTTGCGGCGCCCACACGCTCATGGTGCTGCCCGCTGCCGATGGCCCGGAGTAAATCAACGCCAGAATCCAGATGTCCCTGTGGCGCAGCAGTTTCCACAGCGAGATATGGCCGATCGCGGTCTTGTTGCGCTTCTCGTCGTCGAGTGTTTTCGTCAGCCAGCCGCGCTGCTCATCGCTGAGCCAGCGCGCCTGCTCGGGGCGGTCAGTGAGCACGAACAGGCAGGCGATGCCGAGCAATATCGCCGGAATGCCTTCGAGAATGAACAGCCAATGCCAGCCGCGCATGCCGAACCAGCCGTCGAGGCTGAGGATCAGCCCCGAGATCGGCGAGCCTAAGAAGTTTGCCCCCGGAATCGCCACCATGAAGATCGCCACCATGCGCCCCCGGTAGCTCGACGGTAGCCAGTAGGTGAGGTACAGCAGTACACCGGGGAAGAACCCGGCCTCTGCGGCGCCGAGGATGAAGCGCATCACATACAACGAGTTGGCGCCCTGCACGAATGCGGTGCCGGCCGAGACCAGCCCCCAGGTAATCATGATGCGGGCGATCCAGATACGCGCGCCGAAACGTTGCAGCGCCAGGTTGCTGGGCACTTCAACGAAAAAGTACGAAATGAAGAACAGGCTACTGGCGAAACCGAAGATAGCCGGCGTCAGGCCCAGATCCTGATTCATCTGCAGCGAAGCCATGCCGATGTTGCCCCGATCGATGATCGCGATCAGGTAACAGACGATCAGGAACGGCAAGATGCGCCAGGCGACGCGACGCATGGTGCTGTGTTCCAGTTCGCTCACGGTGTGCGAGGGGGTAGTCATAGATCTCTCCCATGTTGTTTTTGTCGGAGCATCGCTACGCGCCTGGGCCGGTCGGGCCAAAGCGCGATAAAAGAATCAGTTGTCGAGCAGGTGCCGGTTGACGATGGCGCGCGGATCGACGGCCTTGCGGCTCCACAGGTCGATGATCTGTTGCACGGCGACCGCGCCGACGCGCTCTCTGGATTCGGTGGTATTGGCGCCCACGTGTGGCGTCGCGACCAGCGTCGGCAGGCCCCACAACGGGCTGTCGACGTTAGGTGGCTCAGGGCTGAAGGTGTCCAGGCCGGCGCCGCCGATCTGCCCCTCGCTGAGAGCCTTCACCAATGCCGATGTATCGATCAGCTCACCGCGGGCGGTATTGATCAGAATGCTGCCTGAGCGCATCTGCGCGAACTGCGCCGCGCCGAAGAGGCGACGGTTATTATCCGTCAGCGGGCAATGCAGGCTGATGATGTCGCTGTCCGCGAGCAGACGCTCGAAGTCCTCCTCGCGCTCCAGCCCAGGCAGTGCCGGCAGGTCCTTGAGGTAAGGGTCGAAGACCTTGACCCTCATGCGCAGCGGCGCCACCAGGCCGGCGAGGATACTGCCGATTGCGCCCAGACCCACCAGCCCTAGAGTCTTGCCGAACAGCTCGACGCCATTGGCGGTAGCCTTGTCCCAGTGACCGTCACGCATCCGTGCATCGAGCAAGGCGGTCTGGCGGGCCACGCTGAAGATCAGGGCGAAGGCGTGTTCGGCTACCGATTGCGCATTGGCGCCCAGGGCGATGGTTACCGGGATACCGCGTTCGGCGGCAGCCTTGATGTCGATAGTGTCATAGCCCACTCCGTGCTTGGCGATCGCCGCCAGGCGCGAAGATGCCTCGATCATTTCACGGGTCAGTTGGCCCTGACGGACGATGATGGCGTCCGGCTGCTCAGCCTTGATGATCGCCAGCAGCTCGTGCGCGGGGGCGTAAGGGGTCGTGGGTACGACGCGAATGTCATGAGCGGATGCCAGGTTCATTGCATCGCGGGAGAGTTCGGGGCCAGTGATCAAAAGGGTACGGGTCATCGAGAAGCACACCTTGGTTTTTTGTAATGGGTGCGTCGCCGTGCATGGGCAAGGCGGCTTATGCGCTAAACCTTAACATAATGAAATGGCGTTGCAATATAGTCGATTACTGTGAGCGGATGGCCGGCATTATTCTTCTCGAATGGTCATTGAATCTTATTTTTCGAAACGCTATTCTAAAAAACGATTGGCGATACGCTATCGGCAGATAACAACCCATAAGAGGAATGCCTCGATGTCCATCGGATTCAGAGTGTTGAACGTAGTGCGTAAAGTCAGCGCCGAGTGGGTGCAGCGGTATCGCGAAGTCCCGGTGGCCAACGTCAGCGACTCCATGCACCGCATGACCGCCGGCGGCGCTCACCTTCGCGCCATGCATCGACAAGGCGTACTGGCGGGCCCGGCGCTGACGGTGAAAGCGCGCCCAGGCGACAATCTCATGCTCCACTACGCGCTCGACATCGCTCAGCCTGGCGACGTGATAGTGGTGGATGCCGGGGGGGATCTGAGCAACGCCCTGATCGGCGAGATGATGGTCGCCTACGCGATCAAGCAAGGCGTGGCGGGTATTGTCATCAATGGCGCGATCCGCGATGCGGCGTGTATCGGTGCCGGGGACTTTCCTCTGTTCGCCGCGGGCATCACCCACCGCGGCCCCTACAAGGATGGCCCCGGCGAGATCAACGTACCCATCGCCATCGACGGCATAGTGATCGAACCCGGCGACTTGATCATCGGCGATGACGACGGCCTGCTGTGCGTGCCCTATGACGAGGTGGCCGCGGTGTATGATCGCGCTGCCGCCAAGCACGGCGCGGAGCTAAAACAGCTGGAACAGATTGCCCGGGGCGAGAATAGCCGTGCCTGGGTGTTGGAATCCTTGAAAAGCAAAGGTTGCCAGTTCCCCGATTGAGCCTTCGATGCCTTCCCAGGCGCCGAGGCAGTTCGCGAATGGCAGCGATGAATGGGAACGCAAGTCTTGAACGTGTCACCTCCTCTGCGCGACAAGCCTTGGCCCGCCCCCGTGCGGGCTTTGGCGCATCGCGACTTCCAGATCTATTTCGCCGGCCAAGGTGTTTCGACGCTCGGAAAATGGGTGCAGCAGGTTGCGTTGGCCTGGCTGGCCTATCATCTCACCGGCTCTGCGGTGCTGCTGGGCACCATCACCTTCCTTAGCCTGCTGCCGCAATTGATTGTCGGCCCGCTGGCGGGCGCCTGGATCGACCGGCACGACAAACGCCGACTGTTGATCGGCGTGCAAAGCATTCTGGCGAGCCAGTCGCTGCTGCTCGCGCTCCTCACTTGGCTGGGCTGGATGAACGCTTCGGTGATCATCGCCATGGCACTTTTGCTCGGGCAGCTCAGCGCTTTTGAAACGCCGTTGCGACAGGCCCTGATCGGCAGCTTCGTGCCAGTGGCTGCGGACCTGCCCAACGCGCTGGTGCTCAATGCCATGCTGATCAACGCCGCGCGCTTCATCGGCCCGCCACTGGCGGGCTGGATGATCGCCAGTTGGGGAGAGGCGGGCTGCTTTCTGCTCACCGCAATCGCCTTCGCCGCTTTGCTGCTGGGGCTCTATAAAGTCAAGGGCGTCCCGGTCGTCAAGGCGGCGGGTAGCACCGGGCAGGCGTTCAAGGAAGGTGTGGACTACTTGTGGCAGACCCGCTCGGTGCGCCGGCTGCTGATCAGCGTGGTGATGGTCAATCTGCTGGCGTCGTGCTACAGCGTGCTGCTGCCGATCCTGGCGCGGGTAGTGTACCTGGGCGATGCCCGAACCCTAGGCTGGCTGTGGGGTGCGGCGGGGGCGGGGGCGTTCGTCGCGACGCTGTTTTTGGCGTTCAACGGCGGCCTGTCGAAACTGCGCGGGTTCATCGGCATTGGCGCCCTGCTGTGCGCGTTGGCCTTGGCCGCACTGGCGTTCAGCATGCCGCTGGCGGTGGCGTTAGCTGCCCTGGCGGTGCTGGGCTTCGGTATCACCGTGAGCAATGTCAGCACCAACATGCTGCTGCAAAGCAATGCCCCCAGCGCCTTGCGGGGCCGGGTGATTGCGTTTTATATCGCCATGCGTTTTGGTTTCGAGGCCATGGGTGGCTTGTTGGCCGGCGCCACTGCCGCCTGGCTCGGCGCGCCCGTGGCCTTGGGGTTGGCCGGCCTGGCGCTGCTGCTGTACTGCGCGGCTAACCGTTACTGGCGCGCCGCGCCGTGATTCAACTGCGCGCAGGCTTGGGCACGGCAACCGGCGGCGCGTCGCCCTTGTTCTGACGTTTGGCCGGATCGCCGAGGATCAACATCAAGCAGGTGCCCACCAGCAAGATACCGGCTACCGCGTAGAAAGGCCCGGTAAAACTCTGCGTGGCGTCTTTGATCAGGCCGATGGTGAATGGCCCGGCAAAGCCGCCGAGGTTGCCGATCGACACAATCAGCGCCAGGCCGCCCGCCGCCGCACGGCCCGTGAGAAAGCTCGACGGAATGGCCCAGAACGTCGCCTGGAACGCCAGAATGCTCGCCACCGCAAGGCTCAGGCAGACGATCTTCAACTGCGCATGGTCGATCAACGCCGCCGCTACCAGCGAGCAGGCCGCAAAGGCCAGCGCCGAGACCACATACAGCATGCGCCGCGCACTGCGGTTGGCCAGCCGCGACCAGACCGTCATCACCAGCGCTCCGAGTATGTAGGGCAAAGCTGCGATCATGCCCACCGTGCCGCTGCTCACGCCCAGGCTCTTGATGATCTGCGGCATCCAGATGCCAATGCCCACCGAGCCGACGATGCAGCAGAAGTTGATGGCCGCCAGCACGAATACTCGGTAGTTGGTCAGCGCGCCGCGCAGAGTGTTGCCGTGGGTAGCCGCGATGGTGCGTTGTTCATTGGCGAGCTGGTCGCTGAGCCATTGTTTTTCCCGCGCTGACAGCCAGCGTGCCTTGCTGGGGGTGTCCACCAGCACGAACAGGCAGGCGATGCCCAGCAGCACTGCGGGGAGCGCTTCCATCACTAGCAGCAACTGCCAGCTCCTGAGCCCAGCGACGTCGTGCAGCGTCATCAACCAGCCCGACAGCGGCGAGCCAAAGATACTCGCCGCAGGAATCCCCAGCAGGAAGGTCGCCGTGGCCTTGGCCCGCCATTTACCGGGGAACCAGTAAGTGAAGTACAGATAAACACCGGGCGTGAAGCCGGCTTCAGCGAGGCCCAGCATGAACCGCGCGATGCTGAAGCTGATCGGCCCGGTGACGAACGCGGTGGCCATGGAAATCAGCCCCCAGGTGATCATGATGCGAGCGATCCAGATACGCGCTCCGAAACGTTGCATCAGCAGGTTGCTGGGGATCTCGAACAGGAAATAACCGAGGAAGAATAACCCCGCGGCCCAGCCGAACAGCGTGGCGGTCAGGCCCAGGTCCTGGTTCATGCCCAGCGCGGCGAAGCCGATGTTGGTGCGGTCCAGGTAGCTTACTACGTAGCACAGGAAAATGAATGGCAGCAGACGGCGCATCACACGGCGCAGGATCTTTTCGCCTTCTTCATCGGTGAGCGGGGGCAACTCGAGATCGTGTCGAGGGTTCATGGCATCTCTTCTTTTATCGTTATTGGGCGAGAGCGGGGCGGGTGTTGATCAGCTGTGCGAGTACATCGCCAATCCGGGGGTGCTGGTGTCGACCTTTAGAATGCTGCCGGTCTCGGATTCGGTGATGAACAGGCTGCGGTTGCCCTCGCCACCGAACGCCAGGTTGGTGTTGCTGATGCCTGCACAGGAGACGATGCGCTGCAGGGGCTCGCCGACCTTGGACAGCTTCCACACTGAACCGAAACCAGTGTGCGCGATGTACAGATTGCTCTGCTCATCGAGGGCAAGGCCATCTGGCCCACCTAACCCGCCATGCAGCTGTGCGAAAACACCGACCTTGCTGGTGATCGAGCCGTTGCCCAGTGGGATTCGCCATATCTGTTGAGCGCGAGTGACGGCTATCAGCAAGTGGTTGAGGTTGGGGTCGAACACAATGCCATTTGGGCTAGGAATAGTATTCAGCAGGCAACTGAGGTTGCCTTGACCATCGAGCCTGTAGACGCGCCCGGAGGGGTCCTGAAGACCTGTCTGCCCTTGATCGGTGAAATACATATCGCCATTGGGCGCAAACACCAGGTCGTTCACGCCTTTGAATCCCTCGGACCCAGCTGTTTCCAGGCACGGCTCAATGCTACCCGTATCGGGGTTGAGTACCATGATGCCGCGCTTGTAATCGGTGATGAAAATGCGCCCATCGCGATGCACCTTCAAGCCATTGGGCCAGCCGTCATATTCGCATACCAACTCCCATTCGCCTTGAGTGGATATACGAAAGATACGCCCGTAAGGGATATCGGTGACATACAAGCGACCCTGCCGATCGAAGGATGGTCCCTCCAGAAACGAGTCTATTTCCTTCCCTTGACGATTGCCGTCCGCCCATGCGGTGCGGCGCTTATGCCGAAAGCGCTCAGGTAAACGTGTAAATACGGTGGTCTCCACCGACGCAGGTGCGGCGAAAAAGCTCATGTGTTCTCCCGGGTTCTTGGTCTGAAAAGAGGGACGAGGCCTGGAGGCGCCTGAATCGTTACCTATGCAATTTAGCATAGTGAAACGCCATTTCGATATTGCCGGTTTTACTGTATGACCCACTTCGAGAAATCGCACCGCGCGGCAGTGATGCCGAGGATGTCCGCCATGAACTGATTGCCCTCGACACTGCGGTGGATCGCTTTATAGGTGATCTTGGGTAATGAAGGTGTCACGACGAGCCTGTGCAGCAGTTGTTTCTCTACCAGATGGTTCAAGCAATGGACCGGTAGGTAGGCGGTGGCCAGGCCCGAGACGGCCATGCCGATCTGCCCGAGCAGATTGTTGCAGGTGATCGACCGGGTGATGCTGACCCCCTTCGCCGTCAGTTCGGTGACCCCTAGACGCAATTTGCGCCGCAGGTTCTCTGGCCGCTCGAGGTGCTGAGACTCGTCCCGCAGGATCAGCTCTCCCATGTTCCAGAGCAGACGCTGATGGATTGGCAAGGGGTGACACTCAGTTTTCTGTACTGGCAGAACGAACCTTGGGTGCGATTGCGGGACATGCCTGAGTTAATGCAACGGCCGAGAACCAGGCCAGAGATGCCCACCCTGGATGGTCGTAGTAGAGAGCTGTGGGGAAGGTGACTACGCGTGCTAACAGCCACTACCTGGATGAATTATCCGTTCGTTTATCATCGGGTCACGTCATGGGGGGCAACCTCACCTCCACACAAAGCCCGCCACCTTCACGGTCACTCAGCGTCAGCCGTCCACCCAGCGCAGTCGCCAGTTGCTCGGCAATGGCCAGCCCCAGCCCGGTGCCTCCCGTTTCTCGGCCGCGCGAACTTTCGATCCGATAAAAGGGTTTGACCACCTCGGTCATTTCATCGCCAGCGATCCCAGGCCCTCGGTCAAGCACCTTGATCGACAAACTGCCATCCGCCGCACGGCTCACTTCAATCTCCGCCGCCCCGGCAAACTTCACCGCGTTATCCAGCAGATTGGCTAATATCCGCCGCAGCCCCTGCGGCCGGGTATCCAGTAACGCCGCAGTACTGCCGCGCAACTCGACGTTCTGACCGACATCCTGATAGTCAAACACCAGGCTCTGCAAAAACGCATCCACATCAATCCGCCGACTCGCTTCAGTCGCCCCATGGCTGCTGCGCGCATAAGCGATGCCTTCGCGTACCAGATGCTCGATCTCCCCCAGATCATGAGTGAGTTTGTCTTTTTCCACCGACTCGTCCATGAACTCGGCGCGTAGTTTCATGCGGGTGATGGGGGTTTGCAGGTCGTGGGAAATTGCGCCGAGGATCTGCATGCGCTCCTTGAGGGAGTCGGCGATGCGCTGTTGCATGGCATTGAACGCCGTGGCGGCGTGGGCGACTTCTCGCGGGCCGGTTTCTGCCAAGGGCTTGCCGGGTGCGTTCGGGTCTAGCGCTTCGGCGGCCCGGGCCAGATTGGCCAAAGGCCGTATGGCGATACGCACCGCTACCCAGATCAACAGCAACAACAGGGCGAGCTGGATGGCCAGTGCCACCGGTAGCCACAAGGCGACGGGCAGGTCGCGGGGCTCGACGTCTAGGCTGATCGATTGGCCGTCGTGCAATGCCAGATTGGCCCGGAAATGCGCGGCTGAGCCAGTAAAGGTGGGCTGGTATTGTCTCAACGCATTGGCGATGGCCTGGGCCGCGGGGGGCAGCGTATCCAGCGCAGGTCCCGCTTCAGTGGCGCCCATCTCATAGCGATAACTACGGCCTTGCAGGCGCTCCAGCCAAGCGCCACGCTCGCTGGCGGGCAGGCGATCAAGCACCGCCACGCTGACCCCCACTTCGTGTTCGATGATCGAGTTGATCATGCTCGACGAGCTTTGATAGCGCTCGTAGAACTGCGAGCCGAAGGACAGTCCGTAGGCGAGTACCAGACCGACGAAAAAGATCAGCGACAGCTGGGCGGTGAGGGTGCGCGGCAGGCGCATCATGGGGTGGCGCTCAGCGTATCGACGCTCATGGAAAACACATAGCCTTCGCTGCGTACTGTCTTGATATACGCAGGCTCGCGGGCATCGTCCTGCAAGCGTTGGCGCAGGCGGCTGACCAGCAGATCGATGGAACGGTCGAACAGGTCGGCGTCGCGGCCTTGGGTGAGATTGAGCAACTGATCGCGGTTGAGCACCCGTTGTGGGTGATCGAGGAACACCCTGAGCAGGCGGTATTCGGCGCCGCTCAGGGCTACCAGGGTGTCGTGGGCATCGAGCAGATGGCGGGCAATGGTGTCCAGGCGCCAAGTGCCGAAGGCCAGCAGATGACCGGTCTCGGCGGCCTGCAGATTGGGCGGCAGCATCCGCGTGCGGCGCAGCACGGCATTGATGCGGGCCAGCAGTTCGCGGGCCGAGAACGGTTTGGTCAGGTAGTCATCGGCGCCCATTTCCAGGCCGATGATGCGGTCGGTCTCGTCGTCGCGGGCGGTCAGCATCAGGATCGGCGTCGCCCGGTGCTTGCCGGCACGCAGTTCGCGGCACAGCAGCAGGCCGTCATCGCCGGGCATCATGATGTCTAGCACGATCAGGTCGACCGGCGTGCCTTGGAGAAACTTGCGCAGGGCGCGTCCATCGGCAACGACGCTGGTGCGCAGGCCGTTCTTCTTCAGGTAATTGCCGATCAGTTCGCGGATTTCGCGGTCGTCGTCGACGATCAGAATGTGATCCACGTGTTCCATGGGGGCTGCCTCTGGGCCCTGGCAGGGCGGTTACGCCGTACAAAGTGACGGTAAAGGCGGGGAATTTCCAGCGGCTTTGTATCGAAGTGTATCTGCGCGCGGCAGCGATACGTTGTGATTGATTGCACAGCCGCCACGACACATTGCGGATACGTCCAGGGCATTCAATGGCTCCACGGCAAAACGCCCTGAACCCTGAATGCACACTGAGGAAGCCTCCCATGAACATCTTCAAGAAAACCCTACTGTCGAGTGCCTTTATCGCTGCCGGCCTGGCCCTTGGCGTCAGTACCGTCAGCGCTGCCCAGGCTGCGCCGGTGAAGAATATCGTGCTGGTGCACGGCGCTTTCGTGAACGGCTCGGGCTGGAAGCCGGTCTACGACATTCTGATCAAAGACGGCTACCACGTATCGATCGCCGAGCACCCGCTGACCTCGTTCGCCGATGACGTGACCGCCGTCAAACGCATCGTCGACCAGCAAGACGGCCCGACCATTCTGGTGGGCCACAGCTATGGCGGCGCGATCATCACGGATGTCGGCAATGACCCTCACGTCACCGGCCTGGTGTATATCGCCGCCCATGCCTTGGATCAGGGGGAGACCGAAGCGCAGAACGGCAAGCTGTACCCCAACGCAACCAAAGCCGTGAAGAAAACCGCCGACGGCTTCCTGTATCTGGACCCGGCCTTTTACCCTGCGGATTTTGCCGCCGATTTGCCCAGGGCCCAGGCCGAGTTCGAAGCCAATGCCCAAGAGCTGACTGCAGCCTCGGTATTCACCACCCCGGCGGGCGTGCCAGCCTGGAAAACCAAGCCTAGCTGGTACGCTGTCGCTCAGGCTGACCGCATCATCAATCCGGATCTGGAACGTCTGTATGCCAAACGGGCGAACAGCCATACCATCGAGATCAAGGGCGCCAGCCACTCGGTGTATGAATCGCATCCCAAGGAAGTGGCAGCGCTAATCGAACAGGCAGCGTTGCATGCGGCGGACAAGAGCTGACCGCTATCGGTGCGGGCGAAATAGCCCGGTTACGGAGCATAGAGGGGATGTCGGCCTCGGTGCACTGCTGGGGTTTGTAACCAGGGCGCGTTTTTGGCCAGACGCTGCAGTTGCCTATCACCAACTCGATTATCACCCGCTATTTAGGTGACTTTGTTGCATTCAGCTGCGCGATACTGCGCAAGTATGGGGCCAGGTGATTTGGCCTGCTCTAGAGGGTATGGGTTTCGCCGACCCACACCCTCGCAAAGCGCCGGTGTTTTTCAATATTCAGTCAATCAACTACGTCTGATGTCGAATCGACAGTTTATGAAAGACGGCCCTGCTGCCTTCATCCATCGTTGTGCTGTCAGTTGGATCTTCCTGGTTATAGACGCCCGCCTTGAAATACAGCCCTTGCTCTTTCCAGTTTGGATCCAGCGCCAAGGTAATCGTCTTTGACCCGACGGTACTATTGACTTCAATGGTTACCGACCCCGCCTTGGTGACATGGATACTGTAGTTCCAACGTGACATCAACGGCACACCCGTCAGCAAGACGGTGTCTACCGGGTTGGCCTGATCGAATTTTTGTCGAAAGCCCACTACGATTCGTTCTTTATCCCAGCTGAGTTTCAGCGGTGGTCGGGTCGAGCCATGCACATGGATCTGGCCGACCACGGTCTCCTGGCTGATCCTGGGGACTTGAATGACGGTCAGTGCAGCTTGCAGAAAGTGGTGCGCATGGTCGGGGTACCGCCAGTTGTAGGCAGCATGCCTGTCGGTCACTTCACGTATTTCAGTGCGGGTGCGGGACGTGGATTTTGACGAAAACCCCTTAGTGGGGGCCCAGAACTCCAAGCCATTACTGTTTTTGTCCTGATAGAAATCATTGCAGGGGAACTCACCAAATCGATACGTCTTGCAGTTGTCACTGTTCTCGTCTTTTTCGGGAGTCGTCAGATTGACCCGTTCCAGGGTGACGACTTCATCCAGCTCGATGTTATCTATATCGGCGATAAACATGATGATTCACTCCAGCTGCTAGCACCACAGTAATTGACACCGGCGCAGTTAACTATTGCTCAAATTATTGCACGGAGGCGCACTACCCATTGGCGATAGTGGTCAGGTGAGCCTAGCTTACTGTTCGCAGGGGTTAACGTATTTTGGATAAGCGGTACAAGTTGTGAGTCAGGATGGGTTGTCCTGAAAGTTACTTGTCTTATATTGCTAGTGCTGAATTAATATTTTCATTTTATAGGTGGCGCTGTTTTCAGAAATGTACGTTCTGAAAATAAATATAGCGTGTGTCCCTGTAAAGAGTTTCGGCATTTCAAGGCTGGTTGTTGCCAAAAGTGAAATGCAATGGTGAGCCGGTCTACGGCCGCAGGGCTGATAAGCATCGCGCGTTTTGAGGAGTGCTGAGCGGGTCCCACAGATTGCCCGGGGCCGCAGCGATGACCTTGTATCGATTGCTTTGGAATGATCGACCTATTGTCAGGTCGATCACTCTGGCAAGCGATGAATCCTCGACTCTCTCAAAAGGAATGACATGATGGCGAATTCACTCAATGTCAAAGACTTCGGCGCCGTGGGCGACGGGCGCGTTGACGACACCCTGGCACTGCAAGCCGCTATCGACGCCGCGTCGGCCGCCGGGGGCGGTACGGTGGTGATCCCCAGCGGAACCTATATCGTCAGCGCCCAGGCCTCCGGCAACGCGCTGATACTCAAGGACAACGTTCTGCTCGAAGGCGACACCACTGATCGGCCGACGCTGAAACTGGCGAACGGTTCCAGCGCCGATATCGACGGCATCCTGCGCGCTGATGGTGATGCGGTCGGTGTCAGCAGTCTGGTTATCGACGGCAACCGCGCGCATACCACGGGCGTGGTCAGCGATTTATCGCTGGGCGACGGCGCGCAACTGACGCTGAATTACGTCCAGGCCACCAACGCGTCCGGCTACGGCCTGGATCTGCGCGCCGAGGGCGGTCAGGTCCAGTCCAACAAGGCCTACGTGGATTACAACGGGCAGGGCGGCGTGATCACGGCGGGGCTGGTCGGCAGTGCGCTCGATGACCTGATCGTCAGGGACAACGATGGCAACGGTCTCACCACTCAAGGTGCGGTGAGGGTGCAGGACATCACCAGCACCAGTAATCAGGGCTATGGCGTCGCCGTTGTGGGTGACGCTGATGGCCATGCGGCGCAGTTGATCAGTGGATCGATCACCAGCAACCGCACCAGTGGAGTATTGATCGACAACGCCAGCGACGCGGTGGTCGATCACCTGTCCATCTCGTACAACCGCCTGTTGGCCATCGAGGTACGCGATTCCCAGGGCACCCAGATCAGCACCAATCGTATCGATGGCAGCTACCTGGACGCCAACCAGTCCTACGTGCTTGTGCAAGACAGCACCGGCACCGAAGTGCGTGGCAACGTCATTGGTGCCACGGGCTATTATGACGGCGCGAAATCCGCCTACGGCATCGAGGAGCGCGGCCAGAGCAACGACAACCGTATCGGTGACAACTTCATCGGCAACGTCACCGAGGGCGACGTCAAGGTGGTCGGTGCCACGACCGCAGTGTTCGATAACACCGATGCGTTGACCACCTACGGCTCCACGGGTGACGACGTGATCTCCGAATATGCCCGGGCCTACAACATGGTGTTGTATGGCGGTGCAGGTGACGACGTGATACTAGGTGGTGTCCTTGACAATGAGTTGATCGGTGGTGCCGGCGTGGACCGACTCGTGGGCGCGCAAGGCCACGATACCTTCCGATTCACCCAACTGACCGACAGCTATCGCACTGCAAGCGCCAGTTACGCCGATACCATCAGCGCTTTCGATGTCAGCAAGGACAGCATCGACGTTACCAGCCTGGGACTGAGCGGTCTGGGTAATGGCCACAACGGCACGTTGGACCTGACCTACAACGCCGACAAGGACCTCACCTACCTCAAGAGCTATGACGCGGACGCCCAAGGCCAACGCTTCGAGCTGATCCTCAAAGGCGACTATCGCACCAGCCTGACTGCGGATAATTTCCTCCCGCTCACCACGGGCACCTCCGGCGCTGACACCCTGCACGGCACAACTCACGGCCGTGACACTCTGGTAGGCGGCGATGGCCGCGACGTGCTTGCGGGCCGCGGCGACGATGATCGCCTGGACGGCGGCGCCGGTGCCGATCGGCTGATCGGCGGTCAGGGCTCGGATACTTTCGTCTATAACCACCTGACCGACAGCCAGGTCGATGCCGCCGGAAAGGATCAGGGCCGCGACCTGATCGTCGACTTCAATAGCGCCGAGCATGACCAGATCGATGTCTCGGCCTTGGGTTTCAGCGGTTTCGGCGATGGTTACGGCACCACACTGAGCCTGACCTACGACACCGCCAACGACATCACTCGCCTCAGCTCAAAAGAGCTGGACAGCGCTGGCAATCGTTTCCAGATCGCCCTGAACGGCAACCACCTGCTCGACCTGGGCGCCAACGCTGTCGAGTTCGCCCGGGCTGACAGCCCGCAAGAAACCAGCACCTACCCGGGGCAGATCTTGACCACCGGCACGGCGGCGAACGACAGGCTCATCGGCTCGGCAGACGCGGACCGTCTCTATGGCCTGGACGGTGACGATGTGCTGCAGGGGGGCGCCAATAGCGACTTCCTGCTCGGTGGCCATGGCGCAGACAAACTTACCGGCGGCAGCGGTAATGATTACTTCGTGTTCCAGAGCGTCGAGGACAGCTACCGCACCGCTGACCAGAGCCATACCGACCTGATCACCGATTTCAATCAGGGCTACGACAGCCTCTCCGTCAGCGCACTGGGCTACACCGATATCGGCGATGGCTTCAACGGCACCTTGAAGATCGACTACAACGCCGCCCTGGACCGCACCTATGTCCGTGACCTGCAGGGCGACGACCAGGGGCGGTTTTTCCAGATCGCCCTGAGTGGCGATCAGACCCAGAACCTGCGGTACAACAACATGGGTTTTGCGGATAGGGATGTGTCTGCTGATGTAACGCCTATCGAAGTGGTGGGTGTGGCTACTCATACCGATCATGCTGTTGGGTGATCAAGGCGCAACCCCGCTTCCTCAGTGATGCGGGGTTCACTGGTCACAACTACACACTTTCTCGGCATTTCCACCCTCTAATCCCCCTCAAGCTTTCTCACCCCCGGCCGTTAAATGTACAGGACCCGATACATTCATACAGAGAATGGACAAATCTCATGACGGCCATCACTGCAAGCCTGCCCCTGTCGACCAGCCTCACCGCTATCACGCCGATCACCAGCGTGCCGGCTGCCACGACCCTGATCTCCACGCCGACCACGACCACGGATTCGCCCGCTGCGGTGGTATCACTGGGCAACGTCGTCACCACGGCAGTGGACCTGTACTCCTCCCGTGGCACGGTGGCTGATGCACCGCCTGCGCTGATGTGGGAAAACACCACGCAGAACAAGGTTACCAGCACCATTGCCAACAACCTGAACTCGCAGGACGCGTCTGCGCGCTTCAAGGGCCTAGGGGCGGCACTGTTGACGCAATTTGCCAACAGCGGCAGTGGTTTTTCGCAGTCGGTGCTGCAGCCGATTGGCAATGCCACGCCGTCTGCTTCGGCCCTGAGCGCCCTGCAGTCGAGCCTGCATAACAACGCCGAAAACGCGGTGAGCCTGACCATCAAGACCGCCAGCGGCGCCACGGTGACGCTGAGTCTGAGCAGCAGCGAAAGTGGCTTGGGTGCACAGGTCAACGTCACGGGTGGCAAGCTCAACGACAGTGAACTGGCAGCAGTGAGCAAGCTGGCGGATGGTTTTCAGAGCGCTATCGATGGCCTGGGAGCCAAGCCGCCCAAGCTGAATCTGGACGGGCTGACCCAGTTCGATAAAAGCGTGCTGACCTCCGTGGACTTCACGGCCGAGTTGACCGGCAGTGATATCCAGACACTCAGTTTTTCGGCCGATGCCAATAAACGCAGTGTCAGCGTGACCGGTCTGGTGGGCGATCTCAACCTGAGCGTCGACACCCGCAACACCGCGATCCTGGGCAATACCGCGCAGCAAGCCAAGGCGCTGCAGACTTACCTGGCGAAGTTCGATTCGGCCCGTGCTCGCGGTCATGGCGACGAAGAGTTGATGAACATGTTCAAGGACGCGTTCACCACCTTCAATACCAATGTCGGCAGCGCGACGGCGACAACGAGCGGGGCCGTGTTGAGCGATACCGACCATGCGATGTTGACCGGCCTGGCGGACTTCAGCGCGTCGATCAGCCAGCATGCGCAATCGGTCAACCCGATGCGCACCAACGAGGTAGACACCTTCGCCTACACCGTATCGCAATCGACCCAGGCCAAGGGCGCGCAGTCCAATCGCAGCATCGACCAGCAGCAGCAATCGCAGCTCAGTGCCAGCTATCACCAGGCCTTGTATCCAGGTACCGGCTTGAACCTGACGATGGACAAGGACTCGCAGAACTACACCTACTTCAAGATTGCCGACAGCGCCAGCAGTTCGTCGAGCATCGCCTACAGCAAGAACGCGATCATCTCGGCGGCCCTGTCGCAGTCGTCTACCCAGTCCAAGACTGCGCTCACCTATGTGCTGGGGCAGTTGCAGTCGACCGTCACCACGCCCAAGCAGGTCGCGCAGTCAAGCAGCGTCAAGGACTTGCTGGAGGCCGCGCTCAAGCAGGACAAGGCTGCGGGCTTCGGCAGTAGTGGCAATGGCCCGGCCTACAAGGCCGCCATCGATGGTATCCATGAGCGTGTACTGAGCGCCTTGGACATCGCTGACTCAGTGTGACGTATTCGACAGAGTCTCTTTGCGAGCAGTTGCGAAGAGGCAATGCCGGTTACTGCAGGTCCACGTTCAGCATCGGTTTGCCAAAGTCCGCCAGAGTGGCATTGGACTTTTCGAAGTATCCTCGCCAAAAGCTTTCCAGTGCATCCATGGTCTTGCCGGAGCGATAGTTCTGTTTTACCGCGTCGGTAATCAAGCCGGCTCCGGCAACGTATATCCGCGCGCCATGCATGTCGCCGATTGCACCGCTTTTCTCTGCCTTGACCAGCTCTTGCGCCGGGTTCAGGTCGCGAATCCGATTGGCCGCGTAGAAGCTGGTGTAGTCGCTGTGCTCGAGCATGTCGCTGATGACGAAGACGATGCGGTGATCGACGGCAATTTTGGCCTGGTCACCGGCAACTTCGCGCAGGGCGAACATGATTTCGCTCTTGGGCAAATCGGCTGTGGCGCCGCGCAGGGCTGTCACAAACTGGCGTCCAAAGGTATTGTCGAATTGGGCTTTCTGCTGGGCCATGCAGGCATCGAGGCTACGCAGTTTGCTCATATCGATATCGTCCCGTTGCTCTGTATCCAGCGGTGCATCCAAGGTGCCAGCGTACAGCAGACGCACATATTGGCCTGGGACAAGCGCCGAAAAGCTGTATAGACGCACCTGATCGCCGGGAGCAACGAAGCGGCTGATATTGCCCCAGGCAGCTTTTTGGATGTCTTCGGGCATCGGGATGGTCTGGTCGATCACCACGTTGAGCAGACGCCCGGAGGCTGGCGCGCGCTGATCGCTCAGGTGCGCCTTGGTGTAGCAGCTGGGCAGGTCATTGCGCTCGGCTGCCGCAGCGATGGTGGCAATTGTCATGGTCAGCGCGGTGATCAGAATCTTCAGCATCTCAGACCGACTCCTGAAGACCGAACATGCCCAACTGCTTGAGCACTGATTGCTGCGCTCGCACATCCAGCAAGGTCTCGTAAGGGATCTTCAAGGCCCTGCCGGCCAGTGCCAATTGAGTGTCGTCGAACGGTGTCAGGTCCTTGAAGCTGGCGGCGTCGATTTCTGCACTGGGTGCGTTAGCTGCAGGCGGGGCAACTACGGATTCGACTGCAGTCGCAGGGGTTGCCTGCGCTGGCGAGGGGGCCGTCACCGATGGCACTTTCGGCGCTGTGATCGGCTCGACCGGTGTGCGCGGGGTCGCAGCGGCGTGGCGGGCG
>CAJCIO010000131.1 GCA_903970465.1 Gammaproteobacteria bacterium | reverse complement strand
GTATTGCAGGCAATCCAGCGGTGTGTCGCGCAGTGCCTGCTCGCTGGCCTGCTGCAGCGCGGCCCGATCGAAAAACTCCGCCGCCGGGTAGCCACCGGCGAAGGAGATCATCCCCGGCTGCGACAGGTACTTGAACAGCTCGCGGATGGCCGAACCGCTGGGGTTGGCAAAGGCAGGGGTGAAGCGGTAGTCAGGCGCCTGGTCGCTCATTTGGGTCTCGATCGGGGCAAAGATTCGAGTATCGGCAGCAGGCAGGGGCAGGACAAGCGAGGAAATGGCAGGATGTCATGCGGTGGGGGCATGAAGTGGTTGCGGGGTCGGGACGGTGCTTGTTTTTCCGGGCTCACTCTGTCGGGTAAGTACATGCCTGATCGCTGTCGCGTATGGCAGATGTGCGGTGCCAAGCACCTCTTGCTCTAATTCCTGCATCCAGCCCTCATCATCGGGATACGCTTCGGCATACTCGGCGAAAACCTCCATTGTCTGAATATAACCATAGAGTTCCACGCGACGAATCTGATTCAAAGCCCCATCCAGCGAAAGTATTCGGATCGTTTCGCTGGCACGAAGGCGATCCGCCGCGCTAAGACCCGCACGCGGCCGAACGGTGCCGCCCGCCGTGAATACAAGAAACGTGTCAGGGTCGTCGATATCAGGTTTGATCAGTACTTCTGACGGATACTTCCCGCATTGGTCCTTAGCTTTGCCGCAGGTTCCAGCGCGGTTGCAGGAGCCAAACAAGTTACTCCAGTCGAACGTACCCTGAGGGTAAACCCGCCGCTGGCGGAAATGTTCGATATGACGATTGCCTACTCCCATTGGCCCCTCGCAATAAGCACAGCGATGCCCCTGCATGAACTCCAGCAATTGCCAAATATTCTGGCGCTCCTCAGGTGCCGGGCAAGCAGCGTTCCAAGTGTCCTTGCCGTGCCGGTAGCGCTTCAGACATGAGGGCGGTTCGACTACTCGGTCCAGGAACCTCACCTCAACTCTCCTCGCTTCCAAGCTTGTGTGGCAATCGCTGCTTGATAACCTGCAAACGAACCATTCGCTCACATTCGCGAATGATCGGATGGTCTGTACCGAAATGAGCGTCCAGCCTCGCTCTCAACGCTCGCCCCTCAGGCAGCTCATGAAGATCCTGCTGAATCAGCGCTTGATATTCGGCAACCCAGATAGCCTCTGGCACATGGGGTACCGGATCTACGCCCATGATTCGAGCCAAAAGATCAGAGCTGGCAACGCCCCGAGTCTGCCACTGCGGCTCGTTCACAGTAGCATTTTGATCGTTCCCTTCTCGATCTACGCCGGTACGGAGTATTCGAACGCAGTCCGAGTACACCGTGCTCAACACCTGAGGACTATGGGTGGTCACGATAAACTGCATGGCTGGAAACGCATCGGCCAAGTTCAACAGCACTACTTGTTGCCATTCCGGATGCAAATGCATATCGACTTCGTCGATCAGCAGTATTCCTGGCGTTTTTTGCGCAGCCTGCGCACCCAGGTGACCATTGAGTTTAGTTGCGCGGAAGGCGATATCGGCCACCATACCGATCATATTGCGAATACCATCGCTAAGCCACTCGACTGGCATCTCGCCTAATTGATCATGGCGGGCAACCAGCGTGTCTCGGGTAAACGAATACTCTATGCCACCCCAGCCTGCGGGCTGAATACAGGTATTCACCGCGTTACTGACTGACTGGATGTAATCGTCGAATTCAGTTTTTGCGACTGCGACTCCAGCTTCCAGCGCCTTGAGCTGGGCGCCCTTCGCGTTCAGACTCCAGTAACGGAACCATTGAACGAAGGATTTGTAGCTGGAGGCCGGATCGAGACAGTCTGTGTAGCCAACGGTCCTTGATGTACGCTGGATGTTCTTCGCGTCGGTCAGTTTCTTCTGCTGCCACAAACGTCCAGTACCGTAATAGGCTATCAGCGGAAGGATTACTTCAGTATCTGGCGTACGAGCAGCCTCTTGCATGCGCTTGCCAAAATCTGCGAGCTCCTTGGCGTCCTTGGTGGATGTCTTGGTTTTGGTCGCGCTAACGAGGTGACGACGCCAGCTCGTATAGAGCTCATCGGACAACCGATTTTCCAGACTACCGGGAATGACCCCCGTCGCCTCGAGTCGAGCCCCTTGGGGGGCATATTCCATCTCGTTAGTAGCAGTTCGCCTAGCCTGAAACTGTCGGATATCGCTCGGTTCAAGATGCTTGCCCACTGCCTCATCGAAGGCCCCGACATAAGGTCCGAAGGCGATGGCAATAGCATCGAGAATCGATGTTTTCCCCATACCGTTTGCCGCCACCAGCACCGTCAATTGCGGGTGAAAGTCGATATCCACGGATTCAAAGCAGCGAAAGTCGCGCAGCCGCAACGAGGAAAGCCGTAGCGAATTCATTGCCGCGTCCGCCATGTTTTTTCGCGTGCCCATGCAAACTCCCGACCGGCGCCAAAAGACACTAGTCTACCTGTTGATCGCATGGCGGCGTAGCTTCTAGAAAGTCCTTAACCCACTTACACAATTCATCTAACACATCGATTATCATCACTGATGCGCCCCACCTATCAATCTGGCACCCCTCCCCCATGGCAATCAACTTCGACCTCAACGACCTCCAGGCCTTCCGTGCTGTGGTTGATCACGGCAGTTTCCGCAAGGCCGCCGACGCCATTCTCATCTCCCAACCGGCCCTTAGCCGCCGTATCGAGAAGCTCGAAGCGGCGCTGGGCGTGCGGTTGTTCGAACGCACCACGCGGCGGGTCAGCCTGACGCAGGTCGGGAGAGCGTTCGCGCCCAAGGCCGAGCGTCTGCTGGATGATCTGGACGATGCCTTGATGGGCATCAGCGATGTGGCGTCGACGCGCATGGGCCAGGTGTCGGTGGCGTGTGTCCCGTCGACGGCGTATTTTTTCATGCCGCGGGTGGTCAAGGCCTATCACCGGCTTTATCCCAAGATCCGCGTGCGCATCATCGATTCCAGTGCCCACGATGTGCAGGGTGCGGTCGCCACCGGCGCAGCGGACATCGGCCTGACGTTCATGGGCAATCTGAACAGGGAGGTGGCTTTCGAGCCACTCGTGGAGGAGCACTATGTGGTGGCCTGCCGTCACGATCACCCGTTGGCGGGGCGCGAGAGCGTGACGTGGGAGGAGTACTGGACCCACGACTACATCACGGTGGACCGCACCTCCGGCAATCGCCTTTTACTGGATCAGGCGCTGGCACATCTGACGCCGCAACGCCCGAGCATCTGCGAGACCCGCCACGTAGTGACCATGGTCGGGCTGGTGGAGGCCGGGTTGGGGATCGCAGCGGTGCCGGCAATGGCCTTGCCGATGGGCGAGCATGCGACCCTGACCAAGGTGCCATTGATCGAGCCGCAGGTGTTGCGCAGCGTCGGGCTGATCAAGCGCCATGGCCGGGCACTGAGCCCAGCGGCGCTGGAGCTGGAGCGGTTGATTCTGGAGATGAAGGAGCCTTTGGAGTGATGGACTCAGACAGCGCAGTGCCTGCGAGCATCACGCTCGTCATGCTCGCGGAGAGGCCCGTCCATTCACTCCATAAACTCAGCGGCTGACCGAATCCAACCCGGTATCACGCACCTGCGCCTGCACTTGCGGCGACGACAGGTATTCCAGCAGCGCCTTGGCTTCCTTCGGGTGGGGGGCGTTGGCGGGAATGGCGGCAGCAAAACGTGTCACCGATTGCAGCGACTCGGGGATCTTGTCGACGAAGGTCGCGCCCTTGATCGGCAGCAGTTCGCTCACCTGTTGCAGGCCCAATTCATACTCCCCCGCCGCGACCTTCTCGGCCACCGGGGTGCGCTGGATCATGTGCTGCTTGTCCTTCATCTGCGCTTCGATGCCCATTTTGGCGAACATCTCCTTCTCCACATAGACGCCGCTGGCGCTGTCGGAATAGGCCACCGATTGCGCCTTCAACAACGCCGCCTTGAACGCCGCCGGGGTGTGGATATCAGGTTTGGCCGCGCCGTCCTTGACCACCATGCCGATCCGCGAATCCGCCAGTTCAACCCGTGAGCCGGGGAGGATCTTGCCTTGTTTGATCAGGTCGTCGAGGGCGTAGCCGACCATGATCACCACATCGGCTTGCTCGCCACGCGCCAGGCGGTTGGGGATGGCTTCGGGGGCCTTGCCCATGGACGGGCCGAGGATGGTGTCGAGGGTATCGCCGCTTTTTTGCGCGTAGCCGGGGGCGAGGGCCTTGTAGGCGGCGGTAAAACCACCCGAGGTCATGACTTTGAGGTCGGCGGCCTGAGCGGCCACGGCAAGGCTTGCCGCCAGAGCGCCGGCGGCAAATTTGAGCAACAATTTGTTCATGACGGAATTCTCTTTTTTATTGGGAGAGCGATGTAGCGAGGGGGCTTGCACCCGAAATGGGGTTCAGACACATCGGCATGTCAGATGTATCGAATCGGGAGCAAGCTCCCTCGCTATGGGGTTGAGCATGGCCGCGAGCGCGGCCATGCCAGCAACATCAGACAGCCGCGCTGAGCTGGGCACCTTTGGCGCGGCGGTAGATGTACAGCGTCGCTACCAGGGCGCAGGCGGCGGCGAAGCTCATCCAGTAGCCCGGAGCGGCCTTGTCGCCGGTCTCGTGAATCAACCAGGTCGACATCGCCGGGGTGAAACCGCCGAACACCGCAGTGGCCAGGCTGTAAGCCAGGGAGAAACCGGCCACGCGCACTTCCACCGGCATGATTTCAGTCAGGGCCACGACCATCGCGCCGTTGTACATCCCATACAGGAACGACAGCCACAGCAGCACCACCAGCATGCGCGAGAAGCTCGGCGCGGCGGCCAGGTAGGACAGCGCCGGATAAGACGTCGCGATCGCCAGCACGGTCATGCTCACCAGCAGCGGCTTGCGGCCGATACGGTCGGAAAGCGCGCCGCCGATCGGCAGCCAGAAGAAGTTGGAGATGGCCACCAGCAGGGTCACCAGCAAGGCGTCTGAGGTGCTCAGGTTGAGCACGGTCTTGCCGAAGGTCGGGGCGTAGACAGTGATCAGGTAGAACGCGGTGGTGGTCATGGCCACCATCAGCATCCCGGAAATCACCAGGCGCCAGTTGCTCAGCAGCGTGGCGAACACCTGCTTCATGGTCGGGCGAATGGTACGGTTCTTGAAGTCTTCGGTTTCTGCCAGCTTGCGACGCAGGATGAAGATGAACGGCACGATCAAGCAACCGACCGCGAACGGAATACGCCAGCCCCAGTCGGCCACCACACTGGCGCCCATCCACTGGTTGATGCCATAGCCCAGGGCGGCCGCGACCACGATGGAGATCTGCTGGCTAGCCGACTGCCAGCTGACGTAGAAGCCCTTCTTGCCCGGTGTGGCCATTTCAGCCAGGTACACCGACACCCCGCCCAGCTCCGCGCCAGCCGAGAAACCCTGCAGCAAGCGACCCAACAGGACCAGCAGCGGGGCTGCCAGACCAATGGTGCCGTAACCCGGGACCAGCACGATCAGCAGCGTACCGCTGGCCATGATGCTCAAGGTCACGATCAGGCCTTTGCGACGACCGACGTCATCGATGTAGGCGCCGAGGATGATGGCGCCCAGCGGACGCATGAGGAACCCGGCGCCGAACACGGCGAAGGTCATCATCAAGGAGGCGAACTCATTGGTCGACGGGAAGAACGCCGCGGCAATGTAGGTCGCGTAGAAGCCGAACAGGAAAAAATCGAACTGCTCGAGGAAGTTACCCGAGGTCACTCGAATAACGGCACCGACTTTCGACGGGCTCTGGGTGGATGGGCTGGTGCTCATCAGGGGGTCTCCAACGCTGTTGTCTCGCACGCGGTCACGAGCGGGTTTTTATTGGGGTCGGATACTGGCGCAGTGCCTCAAAAATGATAAGTGCATATTTATTATAGATTGATGTTAAAAAACTATTAATAAATGTTTCAAATATGACCGCTGGCCCAGGCGCAAGAGCCATAACGCCGCAGCCAGCGTCCGCTGTGGCGTGCAAGCCCGAACCAAAAGCCGCGATTTAGAGCGGCTGGAGGGTTGGCTGGAAAGATTTTCGAGGGTAAGCCCGCCCGTGACAGATTTACCGACGAACGGTCTTTATCAGTTTGCTGGCAAGGGTGACGCCCGCCAGCACCACGGCCCCGGCGACAATCCCCAGCAGCGCATTGACCAACGGCGCTGCCACGCCGGCCAACATGCCGCCCAGGCCACTGGAAAAGGTCTCTACAGCATGATGCAGCGGGGCGATGCCGTGCACCAGAATCCCGCCGCCCACCAGAAACATCGCCGCGGTGCCGACCACCGAGAGCGTTTTCATCATATAAGGGGCGGCGCTGAGGATGGCCCGGCCGATGCTCTGAGTCGCAGTGCCGGGTTTCTTGCTCATCCAAAGGCCCAGGTCGTCGAGTTTGACGATGCCGGCCACCAGGCCGTAAACGCCGATGGTCATGACGATGGCAATGCCCGCGACGACGATGATTTGCTGGGTGAGCGGTGCGTCGGCCACAGTGCCCAGGGTGATGGCGATGATTTCCGCCGAAAGAATGAAGTCGGTGCGTACTGCGCCCTTGATCTTGTCCTTTTCGAACGCCACCAGATCAACCTGCGGGTCGGCGGCTGCCTGGGACAGATCCTCATGCGCGGTTTTGTCTTCTTCCGCGCTGTGCAGGAATTTGTGGGCCAACTTCTCGAAGCCTTCGAAACACAGGAAGGCGCCGCCGACCATCAGCAGCGGCGTCACTGCCCAAGGGATGAATGCGCTGATCGCCAAGGCGGCCGGCACCAGGATCGCCTTGTTGCGAAACGAGCCCTTGGCGACCGCCCAGACCACCGGGATTTCCCGCTCGGCGCGCACGCCGGTGACCTGCTGGGCATTGAGGGCGAGGTCATCGCCGAGCACGCCGGCAGTTTTCTTGGCGGCCAGTTTGGTCATCAGGGCCACGTCGTCAAGAACGGCGGCGATGTCGTCGATCAATACCAGCAGGCTGCTTGCGGCCATAGGGGTGGGTCCTTTGAAGAAAATGCGCCGAGGCGAAGCCGGCAAGCATACCGTGCCGGTGGACAAATCGCTGCCTTGAGCGCTGCGCGAGGCCGGTGCTAACATGCCGCTCCGTTCGCCAAGCCCCACCATCGCCGGGGCCGAGGCCACCGCCACAGGAATGCCGGGCCACATGAGCAGTATTCGCGAGCGCAATAAAGAGCTGATCCTGCGAGCCGCCAGCGAAGAGTTTGCCGACAAGGGTTTCGCCGCGACAAAGACCAGCGACATCGCCGCCAAGGCTGGGGTGCCCAAGCCCAACGTCTACTACTATTTCAAGTCCAAGGAAAACCTCTACCGCGAGGTGCTCGAAAGCATCATCGAGCCTATTCTGGCCGCCTCGACCCCCTTCAACGTCGACGGCGACCCGCAGGCGGTGCTCAGCGCTTATATCCGCGCGAAAATCCGCATCTCCCGCGACCTGCCCTTCGCCTCCAAGGTGTTCGCCAGCGAAATCATGCACGGCGCGCCGCATCTGGGCGCCAGCCAGGTCGCGCAGCTCAATGCCCAGGCCCACCACAATATCCAGTGCATAGAGCGTTGGATCGAGCGCGGCGCGATCGCTCCGATCAACGCCCAGCACCTGATGTTCAGCATCTGGGCGGCGACCCAGACCTACGCCGACTTCGACTGGCAGATCGCCGTGGTAACGGGCAAGCCGCGCCTGGACGACAGCGATTACGAGGCAGCGGCGCAGACCATCATTCGCATGGTGCTCAAGGGCTGCGAGCCGGATCGCTGAGTTTCAGGGGCCTGCGCGTTACTCGGTGGTGAGGGCGCTTGTTCCCGAGAGGCCATGACGGCACACCCAGCAGTGTCAGAACCGGCCCCTCAGCAGCAAGCTCCCCTTACAGCCGCGATACCTGGACCATGAGAACAGCTATAAGCACAGACGCTTTGGTTCTTTCGGGCCCCCATTCCCGGCAGCTATAGTCGCGGGCACAATGCTATCCCCTCCAACACGCACAAGGACGCCCCACCCGTGAACAAATTGGTAACGGCCACCCTGCTGGCCGCCGGACTGACCCTTGCGGGCGTCGTCCAGGCTGCGCAACCACCACTGCTCAACGTTTCCTACGACGTGATGCGCGACTTCTACAAAGAGTACAACGCTGCCTTCACCCTGCACTGGAAGGCTGAACACCCTGACCCCGTCACCGTGCAGATGTCGTTCGGCGGTTCCAGCAAGCAGGCACGTTCGGTGATCGATGGCCTGCAGGCCGACGTCATCACCATGAACATGGCCACGGACATCAATGCCCTGGCCGACAATGGCGGCCTGGTGCCCAAGGACTGGATCACCCGCCTGCCGAACCACAGCGCGCCGTTCACCTCGGCCACCGTGTTTATCGTGCGCAAGGGCAACCCCAAAGGCCTGAAAGACTGGGATGACCTGGTCAAGGATGGCGTGCAGGTGATCGTCCCTAACCCGAAAACTTCGGGCAACGGCCGTTATACCTACCTGTCCGCGTGGGGTTACGAGCTCAAGCACGGAGCTGACGAGGCACAAGCCAAGGCGTTCGTCGGCAAGCTGTTCAAGAACGTGCCCGTGCTTGATACCGGCGGCCGAGGCGCCACCACGACCTTCATGACCAACCAGATCGGCGACGTGCTGGTGACCTTCGAGAACGAAGCCGAGATGATCGCCCGCGAATTCGGCCGTGATCAGTTCGAGGTGGTGTATCCAAGCGTTTCCGCCGAGGCCGAGCCGCCGGTGACCGTAGTCGACAAGGTGGTCGACAAGAAAGGCACGCGCGTCGTGGCCGAAGACTATCTGAAGTACCTGTGGTCGCCCGAAGGCCAGAAGATCGCCGCCGACAACTACCTGCGCCCGCGGGACCCGGCGGTGCTGGCCAAATACACCGATCGCTTCCCCAAAGTCGACTTCTTGTCGGTGGAGAAAACCTTTGGCGACTGGTCTACCGTGCAGAAGACCCACTTCGCCGATGGTGGGGTGTTTGATCAGATTTACAAGCAGTAACCATACGTCAGCCTGCCCCCATGGCGAGGGGGCGGGCTTGCGGTAGCGTGTTTCAGCCGCTCAGCAGGCGACTGAGACTCTGAATCGGCAGCAGGCGCTCTCGCCACAGTGAAAATGTGTCAGTCTGGATACCAACCAGTTACATATGGACAACCATCCCCGCCTCGGGTAAAAATTCGCCTGCAACACACCACCCTTTCTCGTACCACCCCTTCTTTTCTACGAATCTCGTCAGGCGGTAGCCTGCCCGTGTGCCAGCCCTCTGGCAGAGCCGGGCACGCTTGCTCCCACAGGTATATGACAATCCCCCAGGGGAGCGGGCTTTGCCCGCGAAGGGGTCAGTGGCATCACCACACAACGGCCTTACATTGGTGGCTTGACGCCATCCTTGCCAGCCGAGACGAACTTGGCGCTCAGGCTGCCGTCGGCGGCTTTCTGGGCGAACAGGACGATCTTCACGCCGGGCTGGAGCAGACTGCGATCACCCGGCACCAGATTGACGATCGGCACGTCTTCGGGCACGAACACTTTCTTCTCGCCGCCTTTGTAGGTCAGGGTCAAGGTCCGGCCGTTAGCGACCTTGAGGTCGCCGACACTGCCATTGGTCATGGTGCTGTCTTTGGTCAGGTCGAAGGCGCGATGGCCGTCGCCGGTGCCAGCCATGGCCGGCGGAAACACGTGAACTTCAAGGGCCTTGAGGGTGCCATCGGGCTGCGGGATGGCGGCAGTACCGATGTAGCTGCCCTGCTTGATCTCGTCGATGCTGCCCAGTGTCACGGCGCGTACTTGCACGTCGTCACTGAGGTGCACGGTGAGGTCTTCGCCGCGGGTGGTGTGCACCTTGAGATCGTTGCCCTCCAGTGCGGTGATTGCACCGCGCACGCCTTGCGGTGCGGGAGTGTCCGCGGCGCTGGCGAAGCCACCGAGCAAGGCAGTGGCGGTGAAGGCACACGCCAGGGCGGTTTTGTGGAACAGGGTTGAAAACCGGGTTTGCATGAGTTCTGAACCTTCTTGGCTGAATGTGAAAACTTCACCGCCGAACGCGCAAGACCGTCTCACCGGTACGACGCGCGCTCACGCAGCGCTTCCTTGGTCATCCGTGCAGTGTGGCCTGAAGCGATGGACAACTGAATACGCAACACGTCACCGCGATGCAATCTTCATGTTCGCCGTTTGACTTGATCCGACCCCCTCATGCACTGGCTGAGCCGAAATGTGCGCCTCTCTCACTCTGATCCGAAGAGCAGACCCTCACATGAGCGCTCTCCAGCACAATACCCTGGCCTATCGCCCGGAAATCGACGGCCTGCGCACCCTCGCGGTCATGCCGGTGATCCTGTTCCATGCCGGCATCGAGTTCTTCTCCGGCGGGTTCGTGGGTGTGGATATCTTTTTCGTGATCTCCGGCTACCTGATTACCTCGATCATCCTCGGCGAGTTGATGGCCGGCAAATTCTCGCTGCTGCGCTTTTACGAGCGGCGGGCTCGCAGGATTCTGCCGCCGCTGTTTCTGGTCCTGATGACCACCCTGCCCTTCGCCTGGTGGTGGCTGGAGCCCGAGGCGTTACGGGCGTTTGCCAAGAGCCTGATGGCGGTGCCGCTGTTTTCGTCCAACTTCGTGTTCTGGCGCGAAAGCGGTTACTTCGACACGGCCGCCGAGCTCAAGCCGCTGCTGCACACCTGGACCCTGGCCGTGGAAGAACAGTACTACCTGTTCTTCCCGGTGTTTTTGCTGCTCGCCTGGAAGCTGTTCGGGCGTCGCTGGATTTTCGTCTTGCTGGCGGTGGCCGCACTGGGGAGCCTGATGGTCGCCCAGCGCGGCGTGCTGCGTGAATCGCCAGCGTCGTTCTATCTATTGCATTCGCGCGCCTGGGAGCTGCTGGTCGGCTCATTGATCGCCTTCTATTTTTCCTGGCAGCCGCGCGGCAGCCAGAACGCTCGGGTGCTGGGGGAGTTCGGCGGCTTGCTGGGCCTGGGGCTGATTCTCTATGCCATCTGCGTGTTCAGCCAAGCCACGCCGTTCCCCGGTCTCAATGCCTTGGTGCCGACCTTGGGCGCGGCGCTGATCATCGTCTTCGCCAGCCCGCAGACCTGGGTCGGCAAGCTGTTGTGCCTGCGGCCCATGGTCGGCATCGGTTTGATCAGCTACAGCGCCTACCTGTGGCATCAACCGGTCTTCGCCTTTGCTCGGCACATCAGCCTGCTGCCGCCCAGCCTCATGACCATGCTGGGCCTGACGGTACTGTCCCTGCTGCTGGCATGGTTGAGCTGGCGCTTTGTGGAGCGGCGTTTTCGCGACAAGCAGGTGTTCAGCCAGGCGCAGATCTTTCGCCTGGGCGCCTTCGCCTCGGTGCTGTTTGTCGCGGTCGGCCTGGTCGGCACCCTCACCCACGGCTTTGCCGAGCGCTATCCGCTGGACCGGACCAACCTGAACGCCTTCGATGATCCAGATATTCGCGCGACGTGCGACAAGGACTACGACGGCAACGGCTGGGGCATTGATTTCTGCCGCGTGGGGGATGTCGACGGCGCCCCGAGCGATGACATTGCCGTGTTTGGCGACAGCCATGCCGAGGCGATCCTGCCGGCCTTCGATGTGGCCGGCAAGCACCTGAATAAGGGCATCGTACACATCGGCCTGGGCGGTTGCCCGCCGCTGCTGGGGGTCGACGTGGTGTCGCACAACTACGACCCGGGTGTGTGCGAGACCTTGGCCAGCCGCGAATTCGAGTACGTCAAAAGCCACGGCATCAAGCGTTTGATCCTGGTGGCGCGCTGGACTCAGTACACCGAGCCCGGCTATGACCGCGAGACCATGAACGACAATTTTCTGATCAGCCACGACAGCCGCGCGTTGAGCCAGCAAGCGTCACGGGCAGTGTTCGAGGCGAGCATGGCGCGCACCGTTGCGGCGTATCGCGCGCTGGGCGTGAGTGTCGATGTAATCGCCCAAGTGCCGCAGCAGCGCGCCGATCCCAAGAGCCTGTACTACCGCCTGGCGCAGGCCAGGGACGAGAGCGAGGAGGACAAGTTGCAGGCGATCAGCGAGGTGTCGGTGCCCATCGAACGCCACGCCGAGTTGCAGCGCTATACCCGGCATGTCTTCGAGGAGGAGCAGCATCAGGGCCTGATCAATCTGGTCAGCCTGGATGATGCGTTCTGCAGGAACGAGCGCTGTCTGATCGGCAATGCGGCGTCCTGGTACCGGGATTACAACCACATCAATGCCAAGGGCACGGAGGTGGTGGCCGAGAGTGTGGCGCAGTTGTTGGGGGGCAATCGGTTGTAACGCTGTTCACCGGCAGCGAGGGGGCCCGCCCACCTCGCTACCGGTGAACAGCGCATCAATCAAGGATGCAAATGCCCCAACCCCGGTGGTACACCCGTGCTGTCGGTCGACTCCCAGGGGCCGTTGAGGCTCGTGGCCCAGGTCCAGCCGGCATCCCAGCGATAGTAGGTGCGCTGGCGGTAGTAGACGTTAGGCACCGCCTCCAGCACATAGACGCCCAGGCGCTGGTCCCAGTGGCTGGCCCCGCCCGGTGGCGGCGCGAAGCTGGCCGAGGTGCGTGGCACCTGAGTGGCAGGCGCCGGGGTACCTGGCGTGCTCGGCGGCAACGGTTTGACCATGGGTGGCGACGGCACGGTCTGCAGGGGTGGCAGGTCGGTATGCTGGGGTTGCTGCACCGCACAGGCACTCAACCCCAACACCAGGCTCAACAGGGAAAGACGAGCGTAAACAGACATGAACGGTACTCTTGGGTCAGGAGCGGTTAGTGAGTGGATCGGTGGGGCGGCAGGTTGGTTTTCGGGCGAAGAGGCCATCAACAACACCACAACTGGCCAAGCCCGGCATCACAAATCCGGACTATCGATGGTCAGATGCTGCATCGCCGTCGTATCACTCGCCAGCGGCGCGCCGCGCCCGATCCACTCGCCTTTCACCGGTTGCCCGGCACGGGACACCCGTGCCATCAATTGGACTTCTGGATAGCTCGACAGTTTCAGGTCCGGACGCATCGCATCGGCATCCGCCAGCTCCACCGTCACCGGCAGATCCGCCACTGTCAGGCGCTTGACCGCCAAGGGGATCGGCGGGCCGTTGGTGGCGCGAGCGAACACGAACACCGTGTCGCCGGCCTGCACCTTGGCCTTGAGCGCCTCGCCCAGTTCGACTCGCACCTTGATGCCCACGGTATTCGGCGCCTTGGCCGCATCAGGCGACGCTGCCACCTGCCCACCACTGGCCACCAACCGCGCCTTGGCCTGATCGATGCCGCCCTGCAATGGCGCCCGCGAACCATCATCAGCCGGCAATTGCACCAGCAGACGCTGCCAGTAATCGATGGCGTCCTGGTAACGCTTGCCCTCGAAGGCCGAAATGCCCAGCAAGCCCAGGCTGGTAACTTCCTTGGGGTCGGCCTTGAGCGCTTCGTCGGTCAACGCCTGTATCTGCGCCGACCACTGCTTGCCCGCCGCAAAATACAACGCCTGCGCCCACTGCCCGAGCAATTGCGGCTCGCGCCCGGCAACGGCTGCGGTGCGCTCGAAAATCCGCGCCGCATCCGCCGGGCGGTTCTGCGACATATAGGCCCGGCCGAGGAAGAACAGGCCCTGGGCCGAATCCGGCTGCGCGGCAACGACGCGCTCCAGACGCTGGGTCATCTCTTCGACAGAAGTGGGTGGCTTTGCCAGCTCGCTGGTCAGCTCGACCTTGTCACTGGCGCCGAAGTGCAGGTACATGGCCATGGCCAGCACCGGCACCAACAGCGCAATGACGGCCGGTGCTGCCTTGCCCAGACGCTGGTTGACCTTGGGCTGGGTGCCGTCGGTGTCGGCCAGCAGCTCCCGAGCCGCCTCGGCCTGAGCGCTGTCGAGTTGCGCGCGGCTGAGCACTCCCTCGGCTTCCTGTGCCTGCAACTCGGCCAGACGCTCCTCGTACAGCGCCACGTTCAGCGCGGTGCGGTCCTCTTCCTGTTGCGCGCGGCGTTCGCGCAGTACCGGTATCAACAGAAACCCCAGGGCAATCAACAACAACAGCCCGGCGGCCAACCAGAATTCAATCATGGGTGTTCTTTATCCAGCAGATGGGCGAGGCGCTGGCGCTCCGCATCGGAAAGGTCTTGCGCAGTGCCGGCCAGCGCGCGACGCCGCCGACGCACGATCAACAGAATGATCACCGCCCCGCCCAGCAGCAACGCCCAGGGCCCGAACCACAGCAGCGCGGTACGCATCGTCAGCGCCGGCTTGTAGCGCACGAAGTCGCCATAGCGATCGACCATGAAGCCGATGATCTGCTGATCGTCCTTGCCCTCGCCGAGCATGCGGAAGATCTCCCGGCGCAGGTCAGCGGCGATGGGCGCGTTGGAGTCGGCAATGTCCTGATTCTGGCACTTGGGGCAGCGCAGCTCCTGAGTCAGGGTGCGAAAACGCACGCGCTCGGCTTCGTTGGCGAACTCGTAGGTGTCGATGGCCGCTTGGGCGACGCCGATCAACCCCACGCACAGCATCACGGCGGCCAGCCAGCGCTTCATGGCTTGGCCTCATCGACCAGGCCTTGATACAGATGAGCAAGCTGATCGTGCCAGACGGCGTCATCGATGACGCCGACGTGCTTGTAGCGAATCACGCCTTTGGCATCGATCAAAAAGGTCTCGGGCGCACCATACACACCCAGATCCAGGCCCAGGGAGCCTTGGGCATCGGCGATGTTCAGCAGATAGGGGTCATGGAACTCGTTCAGCCATTTTTCGGCGGCGGCGTCTTCATCCTTGTAGTTGATGCCGTAGATCACCACGCCCTGCTGCGCCAGCTTGTTGAGCACCGGATGCTCGACCCGACACGCCACACACCAGGTCCCCCAGACGTTCACCAGCGCCGGCTTGCCGACGATATCGGCGCGAGTCAGGGTACGGTTGTCCTGCACCGTGGGCAGAGAAAATTGCGGGAACGGCTTGTCGATCATCGCCGACGGCAAGGCGGACGGATCCAGGTACAGCCCGCGGTACAAAAACACCGCCACACCCAGGAACAGCAACAGCGGCACAGCTAGCATCCAACGCTTCATACGGCAGCTCCCGTGAGACCCAGGGCATCACGCACCTTGCTTTTGACTTTGACCCGATAACGCCGATCGGTGGCCGCCAAAGCCCCCCCAAAGGCGGTGAAGAGGCCGCCGAACCAGATCCAGCGCACGAACGGCTTGACGTGCACGCGGATGGCCCAGGCGCCGTTTTCCAGCGGTTCGCCCATGGCCACGTACAGGTCGCGACTGAAGCCGGCGTCGATACCGGCCTCGGTCATCATCGACTGCTGCACGGTGTACAGGCGTTTTTCCGGGAACAGCCGAGTCACCGGTTGCCCCTCGCGAGTGACCACCATGGTGCCGCGGTCAGCAGTGAAGTTCGGGCCTTCGTAGTGACGCGCGCCCTCGAAGGTAAAGTGATAACCGGCCAGCTCCACCGACTCGCCCGGCGCCATGCGCAGATCGCGCTCGGCGTTATTGTTGCTCGACAGCACCACGCCCAAGGCGCAGATGGCGATACCCAAGTGCGCCACCTGCATGCCCCAATAGCTGCGAGTCAGGCTGCCCATGCCCTTGAGCAGCCCCTTGTGGCGGGTCTTGTCGAACAGGTCCCGTACGCCGGCCAGCAGCACCCATGCCGCGAGGGCGAACACAGTCAGCACCTGCCAATCGAAGTCATCGACCAGCAAACCGCACAACGGCGCCAGCACCGCGCTGCCGATCAGCACCGGGGTGAGCATGTTGCCCAGCCATTTGACCGGCGTGTCCTTCCAGCGCACCAGCATCCCTACCGCCATCACCGCCATGAGCAAGCCCATCAACGGCACGAACAGTGCGTTGAAATACGGCGGGCCGACCGACATCTTGGCGCCGCTGATGGCATCCACCGCCAGCGGATAGAGGGTACCCAGGAGGATCATCGACGCGGCGACCACCAGCACCAGATTGTTGCCCAGCAGCAGGGTTTCGCGTGACCACAGGCCGAAGCCGACGTGGCTCTTGACCACCGGCGCACGCAACGCGAACAGGGTCAGCGAGCCGCCGATGACGACCAGCAGGAAGATCAGGATGAACACCCCGCGCGCCGGGTCGGAGGCGAAGGCATGCACCGACGTCAGTACCCCGGAGCGCACCAGGAAGGTCCCCAGCAGGCTCAACGAGAACGCGGCGATGGCCAGCAACACGGTCCAGCTCTTGAACACGCCGCGTTTTTCGGTGACCGCCAGCGAGTGAATCAGCGCGGTGCCCACCAGCCATGGCATGAACGAGGCGTTCTCGACCGGGTCCCAGAACCACCAGCCGCCCCAGCCGAGTTCGTAGTAGGCCCACCACGACCCCAGGGTGATGCCGAAGCCCAGAAAGGCCCAGGCGGTAATGGTCCACGGCCGCGACCAGCGCGCCCAGGCGGCATCGAGACGACCGCCGAGCAACGCGGCGATGGCAAAGGCGAAGGCCACCGAAAAGCCCACGTAGCCCATGTACAGCATCGGCGGGTGGACGATCAGCCCCGGGTCCTGCAGCAACGGGTTGAGGTCGCGGCCGTTGCTCGGCACCTGCGGCAGGATCCGCGCGAAGGGATTGGACGTCAGGGTCAGAAACAGCAGAAAACCGATGCTGATCATGCCCATCACCGCCAGCACCCGTGCCAGCATCTCCTGCGGCAACTGGCGCGAGAAGATCGACACGGCAAAGGTCCAGCCACCGAGGATCAGCGTCCACAGCAGCAACGAGCCTTCGTGGGCGCCCCACACGGCGCTGAATTTGTAGTACCAGGGCAAGGCGCTGTTGGAGTTCTCGGCGACGTAGCCCACAGAGAAATCGTCGGTCATGAAGGCGTAGGTCAGGCAAGCATAGGCGAACAGCAAAAAGGCGAACTGGCCCCAGGCGGCAGGCTGCGCCAGGCTCATCCACAGGCGCTCACCGCGCCAGGCACCGACCAACGGCACGGTGGCCTGTACCAGGGCGAAACACAGGGCGAGGATCATCGCCAAATGGCCCAGCTCGGGCATCATCAATGCAGCGTTCATGGCGTTACCCCTGATTGTCGCGGGCGCTGCCCGGCATGGATTGGGGACCGGCCTGACCGCTGTCCTTGAGTGCCTTGGTGACTTCCGGCGGCATGTACTTCTCGTCGTGCTTGGCCAGCACCTGATCGGCGACCACCACGCCCTGATCGTTGATTTCGCCCAGCGCGACGATGCCCTGCCCTTCGCGGAACAGGTCCGGCAGGATGCCGCGGTAGGTGATGGGCACCGACTTGTCGAAATCGGTCACGACAAAGCGCACGTCCAGCGAGTCGGCCGAGCGCTGCAACGAACCCTTGACCACCATGCCGCCGGCACGAATGCGCTTGCCATGTGGGGCCTCGCCATTGGCGATCTGGGTGGGGGTGTAGAACAGGTTGATGTTTTCCTGCAGGGCACTCAGGGCCAGGCCCACGGCCAGGCCGACGCCGGCAAGCACGCCGACGATAATCAACAAGCGCTTTTTGCGCAGCGGGTTCACTGTGATTGCTCCCGGCGCAGACGGCGCGCCTCTTCCTGCAGATGACGACGCCGCGCCAACATCGGCACGGCCAGGTTCCAGATCACCGCCAGCAGGCAGATACCGTAGGCCGACCAGACATACAGGCCGTGCCGGCCCATGGCGAGAAAATCAGCGAACGAGTCGAAACTCATGGCCGGCCCTCCAGCTGCGCCTTGATTTCGGCCTTGACCCAACTGCTGCGGGCCTCGCGCTTGAGCACTTCGAGGCGCATGCGCAACAGCAGCACCACCGCAAAAAAGCAATAGAAGCCCAGCACGGTGAACAGCAGCGGCAGCCACATTTCCGAAGGCATTTTCGGCCGCTCGGTGAGGGTGAAGGTGGCGCCCTGGTGCAGGGTGCTCCACCACTCCACCGAGTACTTGATGATCGGGATGTTGATCACCCCGACAATCGCCAGCACCGCACAGGCCTTGGCGGCGCTGTCGCGATTGCTGATGGCCTGGCCGAGGGCGATGAGGCCCAGGTAGAGAAACAGCAGGATCAGCATCGAGGTCAGCCGCGCATCCCAGACCCACCAGCTGCCCCAGGTCGGCTTGCCCCAGATAGCACCGGTCAGCAAGGCCACCGCGGTGAGCGAAGCACCAATGGGCGCGGCACATTGCAGCGCGACATCGGCGATCTTCATCTTCCAGACCAGCCCGACCACCCCGGCCACGGCCATCAGCACGTAGCAGGACTGCGCCAGCATGGCGGTCGGCACATGGATGTAGATGATGCGAAAACTGTTGCCCTGCTGGTAGTCCGGCGGCGCAAAGGCCAGGCCCCAGACCACACCGATGCCCAGCAGCAGCACGGCGGCCACACTGAACCACGGCAGCAGCCGGCCGGCGAGGCCGTAAAACCGTTTGGGCGAGCCCAATTTGTGGAACCAGGTCCAACTCAACACGCTGCTATTCATCACGGTGTATCCAATGTCCTGGCTGGCCGTCTGCGCGGTCAGGCCTTGTTATTCGCCGACGCTGATCTTCAGCCCGACGGCGATCGCAAAGGGAGTCAGGGTGACCGCGAGGGCGGTCAGGCTACCCAGCCAAAGCAGGTAACCCGTGGCCGGCAGACCTTGCAGGGCGGCTTGCAGCGCACCACTGCCCAGGATCAGCACCGGGATGTACAACGGCAAAATCAACAAGGCCAGCAACAGCCCGCCACGGCGCAGGCCGACCGTCAGCGCCGCCCCCACCGCACCGAGCAGACTGAGGATCGGCGTGCCCAGCAGCAACGAGGCCAGCAGCACCCCCAGGCAATCGCTCGGCAAACCCAGCATCAGCGCCAACACCGGGGCCAGGATGACCAGCGCCAGGCCCGAAAACGCCCAATGCGCGACGACCTTGGCCAGCACCAGCAGGGGCAACGGGTGGGGCGACAGCACCCATTGTTCCAGCGAACCGTCCTCGAAATCGCTGCGGAACAGCCCGTCCAGCGACAGCAGTACCGACAACAATGCCGCCACCCAGATCAAGCCGGGGGACAGGGTCGTCAACAACTGTGCATCCGGGCCCACCGCCAGCGGAAACATCGCCACCACAATGGCGAAGAATACCAGCGGGTTGGCCAGTTCCGCAGGCCGACGTGCCAACAGACGCGCTTCGCGGCGCAACAACAGACCGAAGACCTGGCTCATGGTGCGAACTGCCCCAGGTCGAGTTCGCGGTAGCCACCGGGTTTGCGGTTCAGTGTGTGGTGAGTGGTCAATACCACCAGGCCGCCTTGCTCGCAGTGCTGCGCCAGGTGTTGTTCCAACTGCGCCACACCTTGTTTGTCCAATGCGGTGAACGGCTCGTCGAGAATCCACAGCGGCGGGCTGTCCAGATACAAGCGTGCAAGCGCGACGCGCCGTTGCTGACCGGCCGACAGGCTGTGGCAGGGTACATCTTCGAAACCGCGCAGGCCCACGGCGGCCAGCGCCGTCCAGATGGCTTCGCGGGATGCCGGACGGTGCAAGGCACACAGCCAGACGAGGTTCTCTTCGGCGGTGAGCAGGTCCTTGATCCCGGCCGCATGACCGATCCACAGCAACTGCGCCGCCAAGGCCTGACGGCGCTCCGTCAGGGCCACGCCATCGAGCAGCACCTGACCGGCACTGGGCTGCATCAGCCCGGCCAGCAGGCGCAACAGGCTGGTCTTGCCACTGCCATTGGGGCCGCTGATCTGCAGCATGTCGCCAGCGCCGAGTTGCAGCTCGAGGTGCTCGAAAAGCACGCGCCAGTCACGCTCACATGCCAGCGCTACGGCTTCGAGATGAGGGGTCAATGCATTGCCTTATGATTCAAATGTCGGGGCGTTGCCGTTCAAGTTGGTTCGGGCACGGCCGCTATAGTGAGTGCCGGGCCGTTCACGATCAAGGCTGGGCGCCCGCGGTAACGATGTTTTCATCTTGGCGGGATCGCATGGCGCGGCATTATAACCGGTGTGCCAGCGCTCTACAGGGGCAATTCGCCACTCGTCTTGACGAGATGCATTGACCACGCCGGCGCCTTCGCGAGCAAGCATCGCCCCCACAGCGAGCCGTACTCTGGGAGCAAGGGTGCGTGTTCGGCGGCGAAGGGGCCGGCACGACCTGCCCATAACTCACTGACGCAGGAACCGCATGACCAGCGAAATCACCAGCCTGCCCGCCACCGCCGCCTTGGCCGCCGCCACCCGCCAGTCGGCCACCACCGGCGAATTGATGACCCTGCTGACCCCCGCCGCCGATGTGGTGCCCAGCGGCGAGACTGTGCAGGCACAAGTGGTCGCCCTCAAACAGGCCGCCAACGATTTTCTCCTGACCTTGCGCTTGAGCTTGCCCGGCGGCCAGCAGACCAACGTGCAAGTGAGCAGCTTCCAGCCCTTGAGCCAAGGCACGCTGCTATTGGTCAGCCAGACCAGCAGTGACGCATTGACCGTCGCCGTGGCGCAGAACCGGGCCAGCAACCTGACAGCGCTGGACACCCAGAAAGTCCCGGTCGGCACTCTGCTCCAGGCCAAAGTGATCACCAGCCAGTTGCTGCCCGCCGAGCCGTCCTCCAGCACCACACCTTCAGCCCCGATCTACCGCTCGCTGGTCACCGTACTCAACAGCGCACTGGTCGGTGAGACCCTGACTATCGACAGCCCCCAGCCACTGCGCGTCGGCAGCCTGCTCAGCGCCCAGGTGCAGGGCAGCCAGGAGCTGAACTTCGTGCCTCTGAGCGGGCGCCTCGATCAGCTCGCGGTGGCCGGCCAACTGAATGCCCAGCAAAACCGCCAAGGCTCCCTCGACGGTTTGCTCAATCTATTGCAGGACCTCGACAGCCGCGGCTCCTTGAGCGCCGACTTGCAAAGCGCCGCCAGCCGCGTGCTCAGCCAACTGCCCGACATTCGCCAGTTGAGCGACTCGCGCGGTGTTGCACTGGCCCTGCAAGACAGCGGCCTGTTCATGGAACCACGCCTGCTGCAAGGCCTGCCTCCGACCGACCTGAAGAGCGCACTGTTGCAACTGGTCAGCCAGCTGACCAGCACCCTGCCGAATACCGGTGGACAGCCGTTCAACCCGGCCAATGCCGCCATCCTTCTTGCCCAGAGCCTGCCTGGCTATGTGCGCAGCGCCTTGGGCATGCTCGGCCAGGTCAGCGCCAAGCCACAAGTCGGCGGCTTCCCCCTGCCCTCGCGCCTGCTGCCGGCGATGGAGGGCGAAAACGATCTGCAACATCTGCTGCGCCTGGCTACCGCCGCGCTGTCGCGGGTGCAGAGCCACCAACTGGCGAGCCTCGACGAAAGCGGCACCGATGCCGATAACAAGCTGCAGACCACCTGGCAGCTGGAAATTCCCATGCGCGATATGGCCAATCTCGTGCCCTTGCAGGTAAAGATCCAGCGCGAGGACCCGCCGCCACAAAAGCAGGAAAGTGAAGAGCGCCGCGAGTCCGCGCACAATCCCCAGGAACGTATCTGGCGCGTGGAGCTGGCCTTCGACCTGTCACCGCTCGGCCCACTGCAAGTGCAGGCGCAATTGCAGCAAGGCAGCCTCAGCAGCCAACTGTGGGCCGAAGTCCCCGGCACCGCGCAAATGATCGCCGCGCAACTCGGTTATCTGCGCGAACAATTGGTCAGCGCCGG
>CAJCIO010000130.1 GCA_903970465.1 Gammaproteobacteria bacterium | reverse complement strand
TGTTGGTCAGGTAGCGGAATTCGCCTTCCATCATGGTGCCACGCTTGGCCATGAAGCGCGGGTACAACGTGGCGTCATAGTTGGGCGCCAGGTTGAAGTAGTACGGTGTGACCAGCATGAAGCCGGTCTTGTCGCTGCTCGCGAAGCTAGGCGGGAGGAAGCCCGACTGGCGGCGATCGTCGATCGGGAAGTAGATGTACGGCGTGTAAAGGATTGGAATGTCCTTGACCCGCAGCGTCACGTTGGTAGCGGTACCGAAGCCGGTCGCCGGGTTCAAGGTGATGTTGTTGCCCTTGAGTTGCCAGGCGTTGCTGTTCGGTTCGCAGGTAGTGTACGTACCATCCTTGAGGCGGATGATGGCGTTCTCGGCCCGCTTGGCGTACAGCGCACTGCCGCGAATGCGCGACTTGTGCAACACGTACTCGGCGTTGTCGACCTGGGCGGCACCGGTATCGAGCTGGACTTCGGCATGATCGCCGACGATCAGTGCGCCGTTGTCGCGCAGCTTGACGTTACCGGTCAGCTCGCCGCGGTTTTCGCTTTGGTGCAGACTGGCCTCGTCGGCCTCGAGCTGCATGCTGCCCTGACGCATGACCACATCACCGGCGAGCGTCGCGACCTGGGTCTGCTGCTCGTAGCGCGAAGCTTTGGCGCCCAGGAAAGTGGGCGCGTCCTTCTTCGAGGTCTTGTCGTTCATGCCGGGACGCACAGGCTCGATGTAGGCACCGGAGCAATAAGAGCCGGCCTCGGCCAACTGCGCAGGGGTGAGCTTGTCCCGCGTGACCCAGTCGAGGTGACTGTAGTCAGTGCTGCGGGATTTAAGTCCTCGGCCTTTGCTGTCGATAACCTTGACCGTATCCTCTGCCTTGCCGTCGGCACCAGACGCACTGCGGCCGTCCGCCACAGCGCCGTCCTGAACGGGACGCGGTGGCAGGTTGGCTGCACTCGTCTGGGGCTTGCAGTCCCAGGTGCCGGCAGCAGAAACTGAACAGTCGAACTGTTCCGCTGCTATTGCATGCGGGATGATCAGGGGTTGCATCGCCAGCAGACTGCCGGTTACCAGCAACGGAAACTTTCTACGAAACGCGGGGGATTTCAATGCCATCTTATTAGTCCGGGCTTCCTGCGTGCCATCTGCCCGCGGTGGGGCCGCACGCCTCTCGATGGTCTGAAAAAGATGCTGGATAATAAAGCATGACCCGCTTGACGGCTAGCGCCGTCGGAGACCCTTGTAATGCCTGAGCAAGATGTACGCCTGCAACACCTCGAAGTCTGGCTTTCAGAGCAGCTGACAAACCTCTTCAATGTCCAAGGTTGGGGCGCTGTACCCCCGGTTTCATTGGTCGCGGCCAGCAGTGATGCGAGCTTCCGGCGGTATTTCCGCTGGGCCGCCGACGGCAGAAGTTTCATCATCATGGACGCTCCACCCCCCCAGGAAAACTGCGAACCGTTCGTAAAAATCGCTGGGTTGTTGAAAAAAAGTGGGATAAATGTCCCGCAAATTCATGCTCAAGACCTCGAGCGCGGCTTTCTTTTGCTCAGCGACCTGGGCAAACAGACCTATCTGGACGTCATTGATGCCGAAAATGCCTCGGCAAAGTTCGCTGATGCCATCGATGCGCTGATCGCCCTTCAGAAATTGCCCATGGACACGCCGCTGCCCAGCTATGACGTGCCACTGCTGCGTCGCGAGCTGGAATTGTTCCCTGAGTGGTATGTGCGTCGGCATTTGGGAGTGGAATTCGATGCGCAGCAGTTGCAGCGCTGGCAGCGGGTCAGCGAGTTGCTGATCGACAGTGCACTGGCGCAGCCCAAGGTGCTGGTGCACCGCGATTATATGCCGCGCAACCTGATGGACAGCGAGCCGAACCCCGGCGTGCTGGATTTTCAGGATGCCGTTTACGGGCCGGTGACCTACGACGTCACTTGTCTGTTCAAGGATGCCTTTTTGAGCTGGCCCGAAGAGCGCGTGCAGGGTTGGTTGCACGACTATTGGCAGCAAGCCGGTGCCGAAGGTATCCCGGTGCAGGCTGATTTCGCCGAGTTTCAGCGGGCCAGCGATTTGATGGGCGTGCAGCGTCACCTCAAGGTCATCGGTATTTTCGCACGCATCTGCCACCGTGATGGCAAGCCGCGTTATCTGGCCGATGTGCCGCGCTTCTTCGCTTATATAGAGACAGTGCTGGCGCGCCGACCGGAACTGGCCGATCTGGCCGAGCTGCTGCGCTCGCTGCCCGATGAGAGCAAGGGCGGACAGTCATGAAGGCGATGATTCTTGCCGCGGGCAAGGGCGAGCGTATGCGCCCGTTGACGTTGCACACCCCCAAGCCGCTGGTGCGTGCCGGCGGCGTGCCCTTGATCGAATACCACATCAAGGCGCTGGCCAAGGCCGGTTTCGAGCAGATCGTGATCAACCACGCTTGGCTGGGGCAGCAGATCGAGGACTATCTGGGCGATGGTCAGCGCTTCGGGGTGCAACTGAGCTATTCGCCGGAAGGCGAGCCGCTGGAGACTGGCGGCGGAATTTTGCGCGCATTGCCGCTGCTGGGCGCTGAACCGTTCGTTATCGTCAACGGGGATCTGTGGACCGACTATGACTTCGCCCGCCTGCGCCGCCCACTAGAGGGGCTGGCTCATCTGGTGCTGGTGAATAACCCGGTGCAACATCCGCTGGGGGATTTTGTCTTGGGTGAAGGGAAGGTCCGTGATGGCCTGCCAGGGGAGGCGCAATTGACGTACAGCGGTATTTCCATTCTGCACCCGGCGTTGTTCGCGAACTGCCAGCCGGGGGCGTTCAAGCTGGCGCCGCTGTTTCGTCAGGCCATGAGCCAGGCGCAGGTCAGTGGCGAGCACTTCACAGGTCAGTGGATCGACGTCGGCACCCACGAGCGGCTGGCCGATGTCGAACGCTTGCTGAGCGAGCGCCGATAACATGCTGTGGCCGACGACCTTGATAGGCGCGGGCGTGGGGTATGCCATTGCCAGTATTCCCGGGGCCATGCTCGGCGCGTTGCTGGGGCAGGCGCTGGATCGGCGCTTGCAGTTGCACAGCTGGGCCAACGTTCGCGAATTGCTGGGCGGCCGCCCAGCTTTACGCGATGACGAATTGCTGTTCGTGTTGCTGGGGCGCGTGGCGAAAAGCGACGGAGTGGTCACCGATAGCCACATTCGTCAGGCGCGCCATGAGATGACGCAACTGCATCTCGGGCCGGGTGCGCAACAGGCAGCGATCGCCTCGTTCGGCCGCGGCAAGACCGGGCGCGACAATGTGCGCGGGCATCTGCGCCGCCTTGGACGCCAAGCGCACACGGGTGAAGGGATCCTGCGGGCTTGTTGGCGCATGGCCTGGGCGGATGGTGGGGTAGGGGCGACCGAGCGCGAGCTGATCCTGCAGTGGAGTGCGTGGCTCGGCTGGACTCGACAGCAAAGCCTGGCGCTGGGGGCCGACTACGAGCCGCGGCGTAACAAGCCGCCGGTCAATAGTGGCGGGGAATACCAGGATGCCTTGCGATTGCTGGGCGTGAATACCGCCACCGAGCCGGACCAGATCAAACGCGCCTATCGCCGCCTGCTCAGCAAGCATCATCCAGACAAGCTCGAGGGCAGCGGTGCCAACGAGGCGCAGGTCCGGGCGGCGACCGAGCGCACTCGCGATCTGCATAATGCCTATACGTTGATCAGGCAGCGGCGGGATTTTTGATATTGCACTAGCAGGTCCGGCCTCTTCGCGGGCAAGCCTTGCTCCCACAGGTGTACTACTCCGGATCGGCGAACTCTGTGGGGGCAGGGCGGGATTTGTGCGGGCAAGCCTTGCTCCCACAGGTGTACCACTCTGGATTGGCGAACTCTGTGGGGGCAGGGCGGGATTTGTGCGGGCAAGCCTTGCTCCCACGGGTGTACTACTCCGGATCGGCGAGCTCTGTGGGAGCAAGGCTAGCCCGCGAAGAGGCCTTCAAGAGCCACGCAAATCCCCCTACAGATCCTTATCCGGACTCAACCACCCTCGCACTCGCCGATACAGTTGTTCCTGTTCGGCCTGCGGGTCACCCGGCAGCACTGTCAGGTTGACCTGGCGATATTGGCTACCGGTGACGCGCTTGCTGGCCTCCAGCCGAGCCTTGGCGGTTTTGCTCGCTGTCCCCTCATCGCCATAAAAGATATCCACGGCGGGCACCTTGAGCTGCGACGTCAATTGTTCCAGCGGCTGCGTAGCGCCTTGCGGTACGCGCGCGGCGACCATGACCAGTCTTTGCGCCCGCGACGGTTGGCGTTCGGTCAGATAGCGGGCCGCCCAGTAGGCGCCCGAGCCATGTCCGAGCAACACGATACTGCGGGTTTTTTGGGTTTGCGCGTAGGCGATACCGGCATCGATGCGGGCAAAGATCCGCTGGGCATCGGCGCCAGCTTGTTCATCGGCCGAGTCGGCGGCCGCGCTTTTGTCCCCCGGATCGGCATCCGCAGCCGTGGCCTGTTCCACCGGCGCATTGGCATCGGCCGGGGTAGACTGGCTTTTCGATTCGGTCGGTGTCGGCGTTCCGGCAACGGCGCGCGGTTGCGGGGAGTCACTGAGCAGGTCCGGCACCGTCAGGCTCAAGCTGGCCCACTGGGCGTCCGGCAGCTTGCGCCGCAACGGGCCGACAGCTTGCGGCCAGTCGGCCGTCTCGCCGGTCCCGGGGACGATGATCACCACGCCGTTGCCATTCGGAGCATTGGCCGGGCGCCACAGGGCCAGAAAGGTATCGCTGCCCGCTTGCAGTTGCACTTGTTCGGCGGCGGGCAGGGTGCGCGCCAGGGCCAGTGCGTCTTCCTCGCTGCGCTCCATGACCGGGGCCCGGGTCGCTGCCGGGGCGGCTGCCGGGGCTGCGGCAGGCGCAGGATCCGCGGCAAGCGCCCAAGGCGACACCAGTGCCAGGCACATAAAGGCAGTGCGGGAAATTGAAAAGCACGGAACAGCGAGCGATGTGCGGTAGATTGGAGACATCAGGTATTCCAGTCCAGTGTAGTAGCCGGCAGCCTAAAGCCATTTGGTTGCAGCAGCCAAGTGTCAGGCCAGTTCTTCTTGTTCATGAGACAGCAAATGATTCGATTGTGCAGCCTGTTGCTGATGGGCGTACTGATGCTCGGTGTAATGGTCGGTGGGCAAGCGCGCGCCGACGTGCCTGCCGTCGCGTCCCTTGATCCAGCCCATGCACAGTGGTTGGCGGCCCATCGGCAGTGGCGAGTGGGGCTGATCCTGCAAACCCCTTACGCCTCCTATGATCGACGGTCGCAGCAGTTGTCCGGGCTCGACGTCGATGTCATCAAAGGCCTGGCCAAGGTGCTCCCCGTGGAGTTGACCTGGCGCCATTACCCCGACCAGGCCGCCCTGGAGACCGGGCTGCGCAAGGGCGATATCGATTTTGCACCGGGCCTGACCCAGACGCCGTCGGGTTTACGCCTGTGGATGTTTTCCGATCCGTATATGCGCATAGCCCAGCGCGTGGTGGGCGAGCGCAATGGCGGGGTGGCGGTCGACCTTGAACAACTCGGCGAGAACGACCGCGTGGCAGTCCGCATGCCCAGTCCTGTGGCCGACTACCTGCGCGACACCTACAGCAATCTCAATATTCAGGGCGTACCGCTGGAGCGCCATGCCCTGCAGGCGGTGATCAGCCAGCAAGCCAGCTACGCAGTGGTCGACGAAGCACAGCTCAGTCGTCTATCCAGGGAGCCGGAGTTCGCCACCCTGGCGGTGGTGGGGGATATCGGCCGGCCGCAGCTGTTGCGTATCGGGTCACGGCGCGACTGGCCGGAAATGGCCGGGGTGATCGAAGCCGGCCTGCACGATATCCCCGTCAAGGACGTCGAGCAGTGGCGATCCCGCTGGCTGCAGCCCAAATACCCGACCTTCAATGAATCCAGCGGTTTCTGGCTGAACCTCTGCCTGCTGCTCTCGGCCATGATGCTGGCGAGCATCGCCATTCTCAGCTGGCAGCGCCGCCAGGTACGGCATCTGGAAGACGACCTGTTGCGCTCGCGAGAGGCCGTCGCCCGACACCAGGCTGCCGAGCAGGCCCTGCAGCTCACGCAGTTTTCCATCGATCAGAGCACCGTCGGCATTCTGTGGGTGAACTGGGACAGCCACGTGCGCTACGCGAACCGCGCCGCCGAAAGCATGCTGGGCTATCCGCCCGGGGCAGTCGTCGACCGGCCGCTGATCGACTTCGAGCCCGGCTTGCACATGGACCGTTGGCTCAACGTGTGGAAGCGCGCACGCCAGGGCGAGGATAGTTCGCAGAGTTTCGAGACAGAGTGCGTACGCGCCGATGGCAGTATTCTGCCGGCGGACGTGTCGCTGAGTTTTCTGCGCTTCCAGGAAGGCGAATACCTGGTGGTGTATATCCAGGACGTTACCGAGCGGCGCCGCGCCTCTGCGGCATTGATGGAAAGCGAAGCGCGACTGGCGGGGTTGGCGGAACAGCTACGGGATCTGACCGCGCATCTGGAGAGCGTGCGCGAAGAAGAAAAAGCCCGTATCGCCCGCGAGGTGCACGACGAACTGGGGCAGATGCTCACCGTGCTCAAGCTCGAAACTTCGATGTGCGAGTTGGCCTATGCGCAGCTCGATCCCGGTCTGCAGGAGCGCCTCAACAGCATGAAGAAGCTGATCGCCCAGCTGTTCCAACTGGTGCGCGATGTGGCCACGGCCTTGCGCCCGCCGATCCTCGATGCCGGCATCGGCTCCGCCATCGAATGGCAGGCGCGGCGCTTCGAGTCGCGCACGCAGATCCCGTGCCTGGTGCAAGTGCCGGAGCAGCTCCCGGCGCTCAGTGATGGCAAGGCGATCGGGCTGTTCCGCATCCTCCAGGAGGCGCTGACCAATGTCATGCGCCACGCGCAGGCGCATACTGTCGAGATCGTGCTCGAGGATGACGGCGCGTTGCTGAGTCTGGTGGTCATAGATGACGGTATCGGTTTCGATCCGAGCTTGCCCAGCGCCTCTTTTGGCCTGGTCGGGATGCGCGAGCGGGTGTTGATGCTCGGTGGCGACTTGCGCCTGGACAGTGCGCCGGGGGAGGGGACTCAGCTCAAGGTGGCGATCCCGTGGATTTGAATGAGACGTGTTGGAACCGGCTACAGCGCGTTGCCACATGCATCTGCAGTGAGTCGTGTAACTCCAGGAGAGACCAAAGTGATCCGTGTATTCGTGGCCGAAGACCACACCATCGTGCGCGAGGGCATCAAGCAATTGATCGGCCTGGCCAAGGACTTGTTCGTGTGCGGTGAAGCCAGCAATGGCGAGCAGTTGCTCGAAGCGCTGCGCCATACGCCCTGTGAAGTGGTGCTGCTGGATATCTCCATGCCCGGGGTCAATGGCCTGGAGGCGATTCCACGGATTCGCGCGCTTAGTCAGCCGCCGGCGATCCTGGTGCTGTCGATGCATGATGAAGCGCAGATGGCGGCCCGCGCGTTGAAGGTCGGGGCCGCCGGGTATGCCACCAAGGACAGCGATCCAGCGTTGCTGCTGACGGCCATTCGTCGAGTGGCGGGCGGAGGGCGCTATATCGATCCGGACCTGGCCGACCGCATGGTCTTCGAGGTCGGCCTCACCGATTCCCGGCCACTGCACACCCTGCTCTCAGAACGCGAATTTTCGGTGTTCGAGCGCCTCGCCCAAGGCGCCAACGTCAACGATATCGCCCAGCAACTGGCCCTGAGTAGCAAGACCATCAGTACCCACAAGGCGCGCTTGATGCAAAAACTCAAGGTCACCTCGCTGGCCGAACTGGTCAAGTATGCGATGGAGCACAAGCTCGTTTGAGTCCAGCGAGTGTCCCTGTGGCGAGGCGGAACGCCACCCCATATCCATTTGCGACACACCCGTATCCAGCAATAGCGGCAATCCCTCATCCCACGTACCCATCCACGCCATCCGTGTAGGGCGATCCCTACCCCAAAGCTTCCATCCCGCTGATGCCAATCTCTCCCGGCCCCCGATTTGCTTGGCCTGCAGCCTTCACTAGGCTGTAGGCAAGCAGTCACCAATCATCATAGGTAACGGGTTATGAGCGTGGTTCAATCAGACGCACAGGCGAGCGAAGTGCTGGTCAGCTTTCGGGGCGTGCAAAAAAGCTACGACGGCGAAGCGCTGATCGTCAAAGACCTCAACCTGGATATCCGCAAAGGCGAATTCCTCACCCTGTTAGGCCCCTCGGGTTCCGGCAAGACCACCAGCCTGATGATGCTGGCCGGATTCGAAACACCCACCGCCGGTGAAATCCAGCTGGCCGGTCGCTCGATCAATAACGTGCCGCCACACAAGCGCGATATCGGCATGGTGTTCCAGAATTACGCGCTGTTCCCGCACATGACCGTCGCTGAGAACCTGGCGTTCCCGCTGTCGGTGCGCAGTCTGAGCAAGACCGACATCGCCGAGCGGGTCAAGCGCGTGCTCGGCATGGTGCAGCTCGACAGCTTCGCCTCGCGCTACCCGGCGCAGTTGTCCGGCGGCCAGCAGCAACGGGTGGCCCTGGCCCGGGCGTTGGTGTTCCAGCCGCAATTGGTGCTGATGGACGAGCCCCTCGGCGCGCTCGACAAGCAATTGCGCGAGCACATGCAGATGGAGATCAAGCACATCCACCAGCGCCTGGGCGTAACCGTGGTCTACGTGACCCACGACCAGGGCGAAGCGCTGACGATGTCTGATCGCGTGGCGGTGTTCCACCAGGGCGAGATCCAACAGATCGCCGACCCGCGCACCCTCTACGAATCGCCGAAAAACACCTTCGTGGCCAACTTCATCGGCGAGAACAACCGCCTGACCGGGCGCCTGCTCAGCCGTGCCGGCGACCAGTGCGTGGTGGGCCTGCCGCGTGGCGAAAAAGTCACCGCGCTGGCGGTCAATGTCGGCCAGATCGGCGACGAGGTGACCTTGTCGATCCGCCCGGAGCGTATCCGCCTCAACGGCCACAGCAACGAATGCGCCAACCGTTTTTCCGGGCGCGTCGCTGAATTCATCTACCTGGGCGACCACGTACGGGTGCGCCTTGAGGTGTGTGGCAAGACCGATTTCTTCGTCAAGCAGCCGATCGCTGAGCTCGACCCGAGCCTGGCCGTGGGCGACGTGGTGCCGCTGGGTTGGCAGGTCGAGCACGGCCGCGCGCTCGATCCGCTGCCTGACGCACCGTAACGATTACCTCTGCCGTTGTAAGAAAAACCATAAGAGTTACACCCAACCTGCACTCTGGAGAATCGATTAAATGCTCAAGCATCTGAAGTTCACCGCCCTCACCCTGGGCATGCTGTGTGCGGCGCAGGCCATGGCCGCCGACTTGACCGTGGTGTCGTTCGGTGGCGCCAACAAGGCCGCACAAGTCAAAGCGTTCTACGAGCCGTGGGAAGCGGCCGGCAACGGCAAGATCGTCGCGGGTGAATACAACGGCGAAATGGCGAAGGTAAAAGCCATGGTCGACACCAAAAGCGTCGACTGGGATCTGGTTGAAGTCGAATCGCCAGAGCTGTCCCGCGGCTGCGACGAAGACATGTTCGAAACCCTCGACCCGAAACTGTTCGGCAATGGCAGCGACTACGTGAAGGGCGCGATCCAGACCTGCGGCGTCGGCTTCTTCGTCTGGTCCACCGTGCTGGCCTACAACGCCGACAAGCTCAAGACCGCGCCAACCAGCTGGGCCGATTTCTGGGACACCAAGAAATTCCCCGGCAAGCGTGGCCTGCGCAAAGGCGCCAAGTACACCCTCGAATTCGCGCTGATGGCCGACGGCGTAGCGCCCAAGGATGTCTACAAGGTACTGGCCAGCAAAGATGGCCAGAACCGCGCGTTCAAGAAACTCGACGAGCTCAAACCGAACATCCAGTGGTGGGAGGCCGGCGCTCAGCCGCCGCAGTACCTTGCCTCGGGTGACGTGGTCATGAGCTCGGCCTACAACGGTCGCATCGCTGCCGTGCAGAAAGACAGCAACCTCAAGGTCGTGTGGAACGGTGGCATCTACGACTTCGACGCATGGGCCATCCCTAAAGGCGCCAAGCACATCGAGGAAGCGAAGAAGTTCATCGCTTATTCGGTCGCGCCCGAGCAGCAAAAGGTCTACTCCTCGAACATCGCCTACGGCCCGGCCAACAGCCAGGCGGTACCGCTGCTCGACAAAGGCATCCTCAAGGACATGCCGACCACGCCGGAGAACATCGCCAACCAGGTGCAGATCGACGTCAGCTTCTGGGCGGACAACGGCGAGCAGCTGGAGCAGCGCTTCAACGCTTGGGCGGCCAAGTAAAAGCCGGCAGTAAAGCCGATGCCTCCACTCAGGGGGCGTCGTTCTCGTCAATGTCTTGCGGAGTACGTTATGGCCATCGCAGTGCCCCTGACCCCGGTCACCGGCCCCACCTTGAAGCAACGGCTGGCCCGCGCCGAGCGGCTCAACCGTTGGAAGGCCCAGGCGTTGATCGCACCTTTGGTGCTGTTCTTGCTGCTGGTGTTCCTGTTGCCTATCGTGGCCTTGCTCTATAAAAGCGTCGGCAACCCGGAAGTGGTCGGCACCCTGCCGCGCACTGTCGCTGCCATGGCAACGTGGGATGGCAAGGGCCTGCCGGCGGAACCGACCTTCAAGGCACTGAGTGAGGACCTGGCCGATGCCCGCAAGAATCAGCAACTGGGCGATCTGTCCAAGCGCTTGAACATGGAATCGGCCGGCTATCGCAGCCTGTTGATGAAAACCGCCAAGGCGCTGCCTTTCGAGGCCGCCCCTGGCTCTTATAAAGAAGCGCTGGAGGGTCTCGACGAACGTTGGGGCGATCCGGCGTACTGGCAAGTGATCCGCCGTAACACCAGCAGCGTCACGCCTTACTACCTGCTGGCGGCGGTGGATCATCGGATCGATGACCTCGGCGAACTGGCCCATGCCACGCCTGATCAGTCGATCTACCTGGATATCTTCGCCCGTACCTTCTGGATGGGCCTGGTGATCACCAGCATCTGCTTGGCGCTGGCCTATCCGTTGGCCTACCTGCTGGCCAATCTGCCGACCCGGCAGAGCAACCTGTTGATGATCATGGTGCTGTTGCCGTTCTGGACTTCGATCCTGGTGCGGGTGGCGGCGTGGATCGTGCTGCTGCAATCGGGCGGGCTGATCAACAGCGCACTGATGGCCATGGGCATCATCGATAAACCGCTGGAACTGGTCTTCAACCGCGTGGGCGTATACATCTCGATGGTGCACATCCTGCTGCCGTTCATGATCTTGCCGATCTACAGCGTGATGAAGGGCATCTCGCCCACCTACATGCGTGCGGCCATCTCGCTGGGCTGCCATCCGTTCGCGAGTTTCTGGCGGGTGTATTTCCCGCAGACCTACGCCGGGGTCGGTGCGGGTTGCCTGTTGGTGTTCATCCTGGCGATCGGCTACTACATCACCCCTGCCTTGCTGGGCAGCCCGAACGATCAGATGGTCAGCTACTTCGTGGCTTTCTATACCAACACCAGCATCAACTGGGGCATGGCCACGGCACTGGGCGGCTTGCTGCTGCTGGCCACGGTGGTGCTGTACCTGATCTATAGCCGCCTGGTCGGTGCCAGCCGTCTGCGTCTGAGCTGAGGATATACAAAATGCTGAGCCCTTATATGTCGCCCATCGAGCGGGCGTGGTTTTACGGTTTGCGCATCCTCTGTGGATTGGTGCTGCTGTTCCTTATCTTGCCGGTACTGGTGATCATCCCGTTGTCGTTCAACTCCGGCAGCTTTCTGGTCTATCCGCTGCAAGGCTTTTCGCTGCACTGGTATCAGGACTTCTTCGGCTCGGCGGAGTGGATGCGCGCGCTGCGCAACAGCATCATCGTCGCCCCGGCGGCCACGGTGCTGGCGATGATCTTCGGCACACTGGCGGCGATCGGCCTGACCCGTGGTGATTTTCCCGGCAAGTCGCTGGTGATGGCGTTGGTGATTTCACCGATGGTGGTGCCGGTGGTGATCATTGGGGTGGCCAGCTACCTGTTCTTCGCGCCACTTGGCCTTGGCAACAGTTTTTTCTCGCTGATCATCGTCCATGCGGTACTGGGTGTACCGTTCGTGATCATTACCGTGTCTGCGACACTGCAGGGCTTCAATCATAATCTGGTGCGGGCCGCGGCCAGCCTCGGCGCTTCGCCGCTGACTGCCTTTCGTCGGGTGACGTTGCCGATGATTGCCCCTGGGGTGATCTCCGGCGCGTTGTTCGCCTTCGCTACGTCCTTCGATGAGGTGGTGGTGACGTTATTTTTGGCGGGCCCCGAGCAGGCGACCTTGCCGCGACAGATGTTCAGCGGCATCCGCGAAAACCTCAGCCCGACCATTGCGGCGGCGGCGACGTTGTTGATCGTGTTCTCGGTGATTTTGTTGCTGGTGCTGGAATGGCTGCGTGGGCGAGGGGAGAAGATGCGTACGGCCGCTTGATCGGTGGCGGCTATTGGATCGCTGTCGCGGGCAAGCCTTGCTCCCACAGGCGTACAGCGCACCATTGTGGAAGCCAGGTTTGCCCGCGAAGGGGCCGGTACTGACACACCCGAAAACCCACACCTGCCCGTCACCCTCTGTCCTGGGCTACAATGCGCGCCACCGTGATTTCAGCCCAACAGGTGCGCCATGCAGCCCTACGCAATTGCTCCTTCCATTCTCTCCGCGGATTTCGCTCGCCTGGGCGAAGAAGTCGACACCGTCATCGCCGCAGGCGGTGATTTCGTCCACTTCGATGTGATGGACAACCACTACGTGCCCAACCTCACCATCGGCCCGATGGTCTGTGCGGCGCTGCGCAAATATGGCATCAAGGCGCCTATCGATGTGCACCTGATGGTCAGCCCGGTCGATCGCATCATCGGCGATTTCATCGAGGCCGGCGCCACCTACATCACCTTCCACCCCGAAGCCACCCAGCACATAGACCGCTCCCTGCAGTTGATTCGCGAGGGCGGTTGCAAGGCGGGCCTGGTGTTCAATCCGGCCACGCCGCTGAACCTGCTCGAGTACGTCATGGACAAGGTCGACATGATCCTGCTGATGAGCGTCAACCCGGGCTTCGGCGGGCAGAAATTCATCCCCGGCACCCTGCAAAAGCTGCGCGAGGCCCGCGCCTTGATCGATGGCAGTGGGCGCGACATTCGCCTCGAAATCGACGGCGGCGTCAATTTGCACAACATCCGCGAAATCGCCGAGGCTGGTGCCGACACCTTTGTCGCCGGCTCGGCGATCTTCAACTCCTCTGATTACAAAGAAACCATTGCCAAAATGCATGCCGAGCTCGCGCTGGCACGCTCATGAGCAACCTGGCCAAGCTGTTCCCCGAGCATTTGCCGCGAGTGGTGATGTTCGACCTCGACGGCACCTTGGTTGATTCGGTACCTGACCTCGCGGTCGCCGTGGACAAGATGCTGGTCGAACTGGGGCGCGAGCCGGTGGGCGTCGAGGCCGTGCGTCTCTGGATCGGCAACGGCGCCAAGGTGCTGGTACGCCGCGCACTGGCCGGCGACCTGGAACACGAGCACATCGATGATGCCGAGGCAGCTCGGGCGCTTGAATTGTTCATGGGCCATTACGGCGACAGCCACGCCCTGACTACGCTGTATCCGGGCGTGGTCGAAACCCTCAAGTGGCTGCACAAAAAACGCGTGAAGATGGCCCTGATCACCAACAAGCCCGAGCAGTTCGTCGCGCCGTTGCTGGACGAAATAGGGCTGGGGCGTTTTTTCAAGTGGATCATTGCCGGCGATACCCTGCCACAACAAAAACCCGATCCGGCAGCCTTGCTGTTCGTCATGAAAATGGCCAATGCCCGCCCTCGGCATGCGCTGTTCATCGGCGATTCGCGCAGTGACGTGCAGGCGGCCAAGGCGGCTGGGGTGGCCTGTGTGGCCATGAGCTACGGCTACAATCACGGTCGGCCGATCAGTGAAGAATCGCCGACGCTGGTCATCGATGATCTGCGGGCGTTGATCCCCGGTTGCTTACCGCCAGGCGGTGCGCTAACGTTGGCGCAAATCGATTCCTCCCCGCAAAGAGATTCCATCGTGGTGGTCACTCGCAAACTCTGGATGAAAGTCATCAAGGCCTTGGCCCGTTGGCGTTGGCGCGCCTGACTTTTGCCGCCGGCGCTGCCGGTACGTTTGCCTACCTGACCGTTTTCCCCTCATACCACGAGGCTGCTCATGATCCGCGAAGAATTCCTGCGCTTGGCTGATGCCGGCTACAACCGTATCCCGCTCGCTCGCGAAACCCTGGCCGATTTCGACACCCCGCTGTCGATCTACCTGAAACTGGCTGACGCACCCAACTCCTACCTGCTCGAATCCGTGCAAGGTGGCGAGAAATGGGGGCGCTATTCGATCATCGGTTTGCCATGCCGGACCGTGTTGCGCGTGCATGACCACACTGTGCGCATCACCCTGGATGGCGAAGAGATCGAGCGGCACGAGGTCGAGGACCCGCTGGCGTTCGTCGAAGCCTTCAAGGCCCGGTATACGGTGCCGACCATCGCGGGTCTGCCGCGTTTCAATGGCGGCCTGGTGGGGTATTTCGGTTATGACTGCGTGCGCTATGTCGAAAAGCGCCTGGGCAAGTGCCCCAACCCTGATCCGCTGGGCGTGCCGGACATCCTGTTGATGGTTTCCGACGCGGTGGTGGTGTTCGACAACCTCGCTGGCAAGATGCACGCTATCGTGTTGGCCGATCCGCAAGCGCCTGGGGCGTTCGAGGCTGGCCAAGCTCAGCTCGATGCGCTGATGGCCAAATTGCGCGAGCCAATCACGCCACGTCGCGGTCTGGATTTCAGTCGCGAGCAGGGCTCCGAGCCGGTGTTCCGCTCAAGCTTCACCCAAGCCGACTATGAGCGTGCCGTCGATACCATCAAGGAATACATCCTGGCCGGCGACTGCATGCAGGTGGTGCCGTCGCAACGCATGACCATCGATTTCAAGTCGGCGCCGATCGATTTGTATCGCGCGCTGCGCTGTTTCAACCCGACGCCGTACATGTTCTTCTTCAACTTCGGCGATTTCCACGTGGTCGGCAGTTCGCCCGAGGTGCTGGTGCGGGTCGAGGATAATCTAATCACCGTGCGGCCGATTGCCGGTACGCGCCCACGCGGCGCGACCGAGGAGGCCGATGAAGCACTGGCGGTCGATCTGTTGAGCGATGACAAAGAGATCGCCGAGCACTTGATGTTGATCGACCTGGGGCGTAATGACACCGGTCGGGTGTCCGAGGTGGGCTCGGTGAAGCTGACCGAGAAGATGGTCATCGAGCGCTATTCCAACGTGATGCACATTGTGTCCAACGTCACCGGGCATTTGAAGGAAGGCCTGACGGCGATGGACGCGTTGCGGGCGATTCTGCCGGCGGGCACCTTGTCGGGCGCACCGAAGATCCGCGCGATGGAAATCATCGACGAGCTGGAGCCAGTCAAGCGTGGCGTGTACGGCGGGGCAGTGGGGTATTTCGCCTGGAACGGCAACATGGACACGGCGATCGCCATCCGCACTGCAGTGATCAAGAATGGCGAGCTGCATGTGCAGGCGGGCGGCGGTATCGTGGCCGACTCGGTGCCGGCGCTGGAGTGGGAAGAAACGATCAACAAGCGCCGCGCGATGTTCAAGGCCGTGGCGTTGGCGGAGCAGCCTGTTTCGGCTGATTGATCCATACCCTGTAGCGAGGGGCTTGCCCCGAAAAATCTTCGCTTCAATAGAGAAGATCGGGGGCAAGCCCCCTCGCTGCATGACAACCTTAGAACGTTATATTCAACCCCGCTCCAACCCCCTGCTGCACAGTTCCCGCGCTTTTCTGCCAGCTATAGGCCGTCTGCACCGACCAATCCTGCGCCAACTGGAATCGCAGGCCCAGGCTCGCGCGATTCTGGCTGCCGGGCACCTGATAACCCTGCAACCTGAAATCCAGCCCCGACAGCGTGTTCTGGCTGATGGTCAGCGCTTGTCGCTGATTTTCGAATTCCCGCTCGTGGCTGACCTCTGCATGCAGCGAGATGCGCTTGGCCAGCGGCAACGTCCCTTGCAGCCCGAACCCCAGGCGCCGAGAGTTTCGTTGCTGATCGGCAAAGCTCAAGGCCGTGGTGCGATCACCTTCCTCCCGGTAGCCCTCTACGGTGGTGCGCCCATAGTGAGCGCTGACAAAAGGCGACAGGTGCCAGGCGCTTTCCGGCCGTGCCAGATCAACACCCAGGTGCCCGCCTGCAGCCACCGCGGAGCCTTGGGTTTCGCCCCGCTCGGTGCGGGTCTGAATGCCCAGCGCGAAGCGTCGCTGATTGTCGAAGCGGGTCAGCCCGCCCGTGAGGATCAGGTCGGCCCAGGCGTGATTGCCTCGGTATTGGCTGAAGGCACTGAGCATATAACTGTCCATCCGGTACCGAGAGTCGGCGCTCCCCGCGTCCAATTGTTGATGCTCGAAACCGTTGGCGATGCCCAGGCGCCAATGCTCGCTCGGGCGATAGCTGGTGCCGAGCAAGAATTGCTGACCGCGGCCCTTGCCCTGCACTGAAGTGCTTTGTGCATCATGGCGGAGGGTCTGATCGTTGGCCGCGAATAATACTTGCCATTCACCGACGGGCTGCCAAGGTGTCTGCCACTGGCTGCGCAATTCGTCCTGATGACTGCGCAGGCTGCCATGGGCCATCTCCGGCAGCAGGGTGATTTCCCAAGGGGCGGCGAGCAGCGACCAGGCGTAATCGGCGATCAGGCGGTGGCCGGCAGTAGTGGGGTGGGCGGCGTCGTTGAACAGTAGCTTGCTCGGATCGGGATTGGCGCTATTGATGCCGTATTGGGGGTTTTCATCGCACAGTTGGCCGTTGAAGCAGGTGCTCACCGCATCTTTGCCGGGCACCACGCCGAACTGCCCCGGAGCCGCCAGCACTTCTGCGAACAGTCCGGGGATATTCAGCGGGATGACCTGCGCGTCGACACCTTTAAGGCCATCGAGTAATTGCTGGTTGAAGGCGGCAGACCAGGGTGTCAGAAAATTACCCAGGCCGATGGGGTAGGCGCTTGGGGTATTGCCGAGATCGGGGAGCATCCACACCATTATGGTGCGGGCTCCAGACTGTTGCAGGGCCGACACGCTGGCGAGCAGGCGATCGGCTGCGGCTTGGGCTTGCACCACGCCGATCACTTTGCCTTGGATGAAATCGTTGCCTCCCCCCGTAAGGTAGTAGAGAGCATCGGGATCGGCGCGTTGGCCGTTGCTCAGATAACCCGGGGTGTCGGGTGTGCCGGTGATGGTTTGCAGAATCTGGTCGGTGCGCCAGCCGCCAATCGCATGGTTGTTGCCGCCGGCCGGTTGATCGGCGTGCACCGCAGGGCCAAGGCTGGTCTCGGCAATGCCGAGTCGATGACCCAGTAACATGGGCGCGACTGGCGCAAAGGGTTCACCAGCTTGATAGGTGGGGCCGATGCGATTGGTAAAGCGCAGGTGGCTGCCAGGCGGCGCATCCGGATCGGCGAAATGTCCGGCATCACTCAGGCTGTCGCCGAATACATGCAGGGATGAATAGGGTGCACCCAGGCTGTCGGATGAACAGACAAGGGCGATGGCGAAGGTGCAGGTCGTGGCTGACAAGCGTGACATGAGCATAGGGGCGGTCCTGTTGTTTTTGTTATGGCAGTGCTCATCCGTGAGCCCGGCAAAGGCTGTTCCTTTGTCGCGCTCGGAAGGTAACAAGCGCCACGGGTAAGAAACGATTGGGAAACATTGCCCTGGGAGAGCCGAAACAGTGCCCTGTCCCCGTATCGACAGGCTCGCCGCCGCCACGCTATACTCGGCCGCAATTGAGCCTCTGATACCGCCCGATCGGTACCACGCCCGCCTGACGCTTCACCACAAACCGGTAGCTTCACGTTATGTGCAACGCAACGACCCTCACTCAGCAGTGGTGGCGCTTCCAATAGGAAGCGGCATGTCGTTGCGCCTTGAAAGCGCACTTGCCGCCGTTACGGGTGAGCAAGGTTCAGGTTTCAGATAACTCCCCCGGCACGGCGGCTCCAACCCTCAGGAGATTGCCCGATGCCAGCGATACACCCTCTTTCATGCCCACCGCCGGCGCGCAGTCCCTGGCGTGAAACACTCATGTCCCGTATTCGGATTAATGCAGACGCACGTCGAGTGCCCATGTCGCGCTCGAACGCTCATAACATCAGTAGGTTGGGTGCAGCATGCTTTTGATGATCGATAACTATGACTCTTTCACTTACAACGTCGTGCAATACCTGGGAGAGCTGGGCGCCGAGGTCAAGGTGGTTCGTAATGACGAACTGACGCTGGCCGATATCGAAGCCATGGCGCCGGAGCGTATTGTCGTGTCGCCGGGCCCGTGCACGCCGACCGAGGCAGGTATCTCGATTCCGGCCATCCTGCATTTTGCGGGCAAGCTGCCGATCCTCGGCGTCTGTCTGGGCCATCAGTCCATCGGCCAGGCCTACGGCGGTGATGTGGTGCGTGCCCGGCAGGTGATGCATGGCAAGACCAGCCCGGTGTTCCATCGTGATCAGGGGGTATTCGCTGGGCTCAATCATCCGCTCACGGTCACTCGCTACCATTCGCTGGTGGTCAAGCACGAGAGCCTGCCCGATTGCCTGGAAGTGACCGCCTGGACCCAGCACGCCGACGGCAGCGTCGACGAAATCATGGGCCTGCGTCACAAAACCCTCAACGTTGAGGGCGTGCAGTTTCACCCGGAGTCGATCCTCACCGAGCAGGGCCACGAATTGTTCGCCAACTTTCTCAAGCAGACTGGCGGCGTCCGTCAGGGCTAAGGAATCAGCATGGATATCAAGAAAGCCTTGAACCGGGTGGTCAGCAACCTTGACCTGAGCACGGATGAAATGCGCGACGTGATGCGCGAGATCATGACCGGCCAATGCACCGATGCACAGATCGGCGCCTTCCTCATGGGCTTGCGCATGAAGAGCGAGAGCATCGACGAGATCGTCGGCGCGGTATCGGCGATGCGCGAGCTGGCCGGCAAAGTCGAGCTCAAGAGCCTGACTGGCGTGGTGGATATCGTGGGCACCGGTGGTGATGGCGCGAACATTTTCAATGTCTCCACCGCCTCGGCCTTCGTCGTCGCGGCGGCAGGTTGCCCCGTGGCCAAACATGGCAACCGTGCAGTGTCGGGCAAGAGCGGCAGTGCCGATCTGCTTGAGGCGGCCGGGATCTATCTGAACCTGACCCCCATACAAGTGGCGCGCTGCATCGAGAACGTCGGCATTGGTTTCATGTTCGCTCAAGTGCACCACGGCGCCATGAAGCACGCTGCCGGCCCACGCCGTGAGCTCGGCCTGCGGACCCTCTTCAACATGCTCGGCCCTTTGACCAACCCTGCGGGTGTCGAGCATCAGGTGGTCGGCGTATTCAGCGAGGCCCTGTGTCGGCCGCTGGCCGAGGTGCTGTTGCGCCTGGGCAGCAAGCACGTGCTGGTGGTCCACTCCAAGGATGGCATGGACGAGTTCAGCCTGGCGGCGGCCACCCATGTTGCGGAACTCAAGGACGGTGGTGTGACCGAATATACCGTGCAGCCCGAAGACCTGGGCATCAAGAGCCAGAGCCTGTATGGCCTGGTGGTGGACAGCCCGGCGCAATCGCTGGAGCTGATCCGTGATGCTCTGGGCAAGCGCAAGACCGAAAACGGGCAAAAGGCCGCCGAGATGATCGTACTCAACGCTGGCGCGGCCTTGTATGCTGCCGATCACGCCCGTTCGTTGAAAGAAGGCGTGGCCTTGGCCCATGATGCATTGCATACCGGCCTTGCCCGGGAGAAGCTCGAAGAGCTGGGTGCCTTTACCGCGGTATTCAAGCAGGAGAATGAAGAATGAGTGTACCGACGGTTCTGGAAAAAATTCTGGCCCGCAAGGCCGAGGAAGTTGCCGAGCGCTTGGCGCGAGTGAGCTTTGCCGAGGTCGAACGCCTGGCCGCTCAGGCGGATGCTCCTCGGGGTTTCGCCAAGGCGCTGATCGAGCAGGCCAAGCGCAAGCAGCCGGCGGTGATTGCCGAGATCAAGAAGGCCTCGCCGAGCAAGGGCGTGATCCGCGAGAATTTTGTACCGGCCGATATCGCTCGCAGCTACCAGAAGGGCGGGGCGACCTGCCTGTCGGTGCTCACCGATGTCGATTACTTTCAGGGCGCCGATGCCTATCTGCAACAAGCCCGCGCGGCCTGCACGTTGCCGGTGATCCGCAAGGACTTCATGATCGACCCCTATCAGGTGGTCGAAGCGCGTGCGTTGGGGGCCGATTGCATCTTGCTGATCGTCGCCGCTCTGGATGACGTGAAGATGGCAGAACTGGCCAGCGTCGCCAAGGGCGTCGGATTGGACGTGCTGGTTGAAGTGCACGACGGCGCCGAGCTGGATCGGGCTTTGAAAGTCCTCGATACACCGCTGTTGGGCATCAACAATCGCAACCTGCATACCTTCGAAGTCAGCCTCGAAAACACCCTGGACCTGCTGCCGCGAATTCCCCGCGATCGGCTGGTAGTGACTGAAAGCGGCATTCTCAACCGTGCTGATGTCGAGTTGATGGAAATCAGCGATGTGTATGCGTTTCTGGTGGGTGAAGCGTTCATGCGTGCCGAGAGCCCGGGGCAGGAGTTGCAACGTTTGTTCTTCCCCGAGCGGGCGATTCAGAACAGCGTTCCGACACTGGACTGACCCCATAGCGAGGGGGCTTGCTCCCGAAGCCCTCCCTGCATCGCGGCGTATCAGGTTTACCGAATAGGGGGGCAGGCCCCTTTGCTACAGGGATACGGCATGGACACTGTACAGCGCCTCACCACTGCCGCCGGCCTGCAGGCCGAGCAGGATTTGCTGGCCGCCGTCTGCACCAGTCGCCAGCGCCATGGCTTGGTGTTCTGGCAGCCCACCGATCACGCGTTGGTCGTGCCGCGGCGTTTGAGTCGTCTTGAACATTTCGAGGCGGCCTGTGGCGAATTGGCCGCCTCCGGTTGGCCGGTGCTGCTGCGCGAAACCGGCGGTGAGCCGGTGCCGCAATCACCGGCAACGGTCAATGTGGCACTGGTATACGCCGCACCCCGTAGCGAAGGCGATCAGAATCGTCTGGAAATTGCCTATCGGCGCTTGTGCGATCCGCTGTGTGCGGTACTGGATGCCTATGGTGGTGAATCATCGCTGGGTGAGGTCGAGGGCGCGTTTTGCGACGGCCGCTTCAATGTCAACCTTGATGGCCGCAAGTGGGTGGGCACCGCGCAACGCTGGCGCCAAGGGCTGAGCGGTACGCGCCCGGTGGTGTTGGTGCATGGTGCCATGCTCATGGATAACGAGCGCGAATCCATGGTGGGGGCCGTCAATCGTTTCAACCAGCGCTGCGGCATTCCACAGGTCTGCCGGGCTGAGAGTCATATCGCCTTGCACGAGCGGTTCGCCGCTGAAGAGGTGTTCGAGGGGTTGAATGCTGCCTATCTGCGGATTCTCGACGAGGTCGCACGTCTAGCCTAGCGGGTGCCGAACACCACCATTGTCTTGCCTTTGACGTTGACCAGGTTCTGCTCTTCGAGGTCTTTCAGCACCCGCCCGACCATTTCCCGCGAGCAACCGACGATCCGGCCGATTTCCTGGCGGGTAATCTTGATCTGCATGCCGTCAGGATGGGTCATGGCGTCGGGTTGCTTGCACAACTCCAGCAGACAGCGGGCGACGCGACCGGTCACATCGAAAAACGCCAGATCACCCACCTTGCGGGTGGTGTTGCGCAAGCGCTGTGCCATCTGGCTGCCCAGCGCGTAGAGGTAGTCGGGGTTCTGCTGCGCCAGTTCGCGAAATTTTTCGTAGCTAAGTTCCGCGACCTCGCATTCGGTCTTGGCACGTACCCAGGCACTGCGTTCGCGCTCGGCTTCTGCCGGCTCGAACAAACCCAGTTCACCGAAAAAATCCCCGGGGTTGAGGTAGGCGATGATCATCTCTCGGCCGTCATCATCCTCGATCAGAATGGTCACGGAGCCCTTGACGATAAACGACAGGGTTTGCGACTGCTCACCCGCGCAAATGATATTGCTCTTGGCGGCAAAACGCCGGCGATGGCAGTGACTCAGTAAATTCTCGATATTCTGGATCTTGACTGCGCAAGCGAGTGCCATAGGGATATTCCGGATTCGAAAAGGGACGCGCCGAGTGAGAAGTACTAAAGTGCCATCAATTTGGCGTCAGCTTATCAGACATGAATATTTGTATCCTTATATTTACTGCTTCGACATGAATCCTGTGCCGGCGTCGAGGCAGTCCAACACAGACAGCGAAAATCGAGGCCTGTGCTAAGCTGGCCGCCATTTTTTTCAACAGTGGAGTCCGGGTGATGAAAGCACGTATCCAGTGGGCCGGTGAAGCCATGTTTCTGGGCGAGTCGGGGAGCGGTCATGTGGTGGTGATGGACGGGCCGCCTGAAAGTGGTGGTCGCAACCTGGGCGTGCGGCCCATGGAAATGCTGCTGATCGGCCTGGGCGGCTGCAGCAACTTTGATGTGGTCAGTATCCTGAGAAAATCACGTCAACCGATTGAAAGCTGTGAAGTGTTTCTGGATGCCGAGCGCGCACCGGTCGATCCCAAGGTATTCACCAGGATCACCATGCACTTTGTGGTCAAGGGGCGCGGGCTGAAGGAAGCTCAGGTCAAGCGGGCGGTGGAGTTGTCGGCCGAGAAGTACTGCTCGGCGTCGATCATGCTCGGTGCAGCGGGGGTGGAGATCACTCACGACTATGAGATCGTCGAGTTGGGAGAGTAAGCGGGTCTATCCCCTCGTTGATGGTGATCTCACTGGCCTCTTCGCGGGCAAGGCTTGCTCCTACAGGCGTACACCTGTCGGAACAAGGCTTGCCCGCGAAGAGGCCGGTATCCCTAGCGCAAAATCACACTCGGTAGGTCGTCTTGGTCATTACCTTGGCCAACAAACTCATGCCCAGCTTGACCGGCGCCGGGAACCGCAATCCTCCAGCATCCAGCGCCGACTCGGCATGCTCGGCCTCGTCGATACGCATCTGCTCGAGAATCGCACGGGATTTCTGATCGGTTTCGGGCAGTTCTTGCAGGTGTTCGTCCAAGTGTTTGCACACTTGATGCTCGGTGGCGGCGACGAATCCCAGGCTCACCTTATCACTGATCAAGCCTGCGGCGGCCCCCATACCGAACGACATCCCGTAGAACAGCGGATTCAGTAAGCTGGGGCGACTGCCTAACTGGCGAATACGTTGCTCGCACCAAGCAAGGTGGTCGACTTCTTCCTCAGCGGAGTGCTCCATGGCGTTGCGCACTGCGGGCAGCTTGGCGGTGAGCGCCTGGCCCTGATACAGCGCCTGGGCGCAGACCTCGCCGGTGTGATTGATGCGCATCAGGCCGGCGATATGCCGGGACTCGGTCTCGTCCAGCGCAGCGTCGGGCTTGACGAGGGCGGGCGATGGGCGCGACGGCTGGCCGCTGAAGGGCAACAGGGTGCGCATGGCAGTGTCGGCCTGCAGCAGCAGGCGGTCGATGGGCGAGTATTGACGTTCGGTAGCCATGGGCTCCTCCGAGTAAAACGGGTGAAAACGCTGGAAGCTTCGCGGGCGGAGCTCACTCCCCCTAGAAGAGTCAGCCCGGTGGCCAGTTCATCTGGCGCTGACCCAGCACATGCATATGAATGTGATAGACGGTCTGGCCGCCGAGTTCATTACAGTTCATCACGACCCGAAAGCCTTCCTCGCAGCCCAGCTCGAGCGCCAGGCGCTGGGCGGTCAGCAGGATGTGCCCGGCCAGGCCTTTGTCATCCTCGGTCAAGTCATTGAGCGTGCGGATGGCTTTTTTCGGGATGACCAGGAAATGCACCGGGGCTTGTGGCGCAATGTCGTGGAAGGCCAGGACCTGATCGTCCTCGTAGATGATCTTGGCCGGGATCTCCCGGTTGATGATCTTGGTGAACAGAGTTTCCACAGCGGTTTCTCCAGGCTGAAAGTTCGGCCCGATCCTGTCGGGCGGGCATCTTTGCGAATGCTGCAGTGTATCAGCGCGGGCAGTAGGCGGTATTGATGTAGCCACTGATCTTGCGGACCAGCCAGCGCGAGCCAAAGCGCACGGCCCGCACCAGCCAGCGGTTGCGCCGGCCCGGAATGATGATCGCGCGGTTGCGGTCCAGCGCGCGTACGGTATAAAGCGCGACTTCTTCAGGTGTCAGGACCCGGCTCGAACCGCTCAGCCGAGGAATATCCCGTAACGGCGAACGCACCGGCCCCGGGCACATCACCGATACCTTGACGCCGCTGCGTTTGAGTTCTTCGCGCAGTGCTTCGGATAAATGCACCACGTAGGCCTTGCTGGCGCTGTAACTGGCCATCCACGGGCCGGGCTGGAAAGCAGCCAGGGACGCGACGTTGAGGATCTGCCCGCCACCTTGTACCGCCATGGCATTGCCCAGCACATGGCAGAGACGGGTAAGGGCCAGCACGTTGAGCTCGATCAGGTCTTGTTCGACACTCCAATCCTGAGCCAGGAAGGAACCGTAGGAGCGAATACCGGCACAGTTGATCAGCAGATCGATACGTCGGTCACTTTCTTCAAGCTCCAGCAAAAAGCCGGACAACCGCAACGGTTCGCCCAGATCGCAAGCGCGAAACAGCACTTCTACGCCAAAGCGCTGGGTGAGCTCCAGCGCAATAGCCTCCAGTGGTTCGCGTTGGCGAGCCACTAGAAGCAAATGACGACCGCGACGTGCCAGGGCTTCGGCCAATGCCAGGCCGAGGCCGCTGGATGCGCCTGTGATCAGGGTGTAACGGGTCATGCAGTTCTCCGTGCGGCCATGTGCGATCACAAAGGGATCGCACAGGTGTGTCGATGCTGCAGTTTACCGTGTAGGGCAGTCGATGCCGATATCAAGAAGAGGGGCGATGAGCGCTCGCGCCGAGACTACCGACGTACCAGGCCACCACGCCGATCGCGATGATGACTAAAACACAACCGACACCCACGAACAGTTTCGCCAACAGGGTAGGCGGGCGAGGCTGGGGGCCAAACCGGTTATTGCCCGGTGTCCCTGGTTTGAACAGCATGACCAGCGCGAATACGGGGCCGACATAGGGTATGGCGGACAGCAGGATCAACCAGCCTGACCAGTCTATATCATGCAGGCGCCGTACCCCGATCACTACGGAAGCTGCGAGATAGCAAACGGACATGATCAGCAATGAGACGCTTGGCCCGACAAGGTATTCGACCATCGGTGCGACTGCTTTCACCACGAAGCCGCCTACGATAAGGATCAATAACGACCACGCTGCGTAGTTGATCCTGCCGAGTCGCCCTTCCAGCGAGAGTATCTTGCGTTTGCCTGTCACGATTGGGTCGTAGACTTGCTCTCCCGACTTCGGTGCCGTCCATGGCGAATACTCGACATCGTCATAGGTCGCGCCACCCGCCAGCGTTTCGGCTCCGGCAGCATCGAACGGGGTATCGGCTTCCAGTTGCGTCTGAATCCCGGCCTTCTCCAGCATCGGCACGAACTTGTGCGTGTCTTCGAGCAGCAAGTGGCGCTTGAGCGCCAACTTGCGGCCGTCGAACAGTCGCTCGGTGGCGTCCTCGCTGGCTTCGAACAGCGCCGCCAGGTTGCGCACTGCGGTGGGCTTGTCGATACCAGGCAACAGTTGCCCGTCAAAGGTGATCTTGTACTGCGGTACGGCCATTACGACGTCCTTGTTGAAGGGAGGGGGATCAGAAAGGCTTGACGACGACCAGGATGACGATCAACACCAGAAACACCACTGGCACCTCGTTGAACCAGCGATAGAACGTGTGGCTGCGGGTATTCTCGCCCCGGGCGAAACGCTTGAGCTGGGCGCCGCACATATGGTGGTAGCCGATCAACAGGAAGACCAGCAACAGCTTGGCGTGGAGCCAGCCTTGATGGAGCCAGCCTGGGTTGAGGTAGATGAGCCAGATGCCGAACACCAGGGAGGCGATCATCGAAGGGCCCATGATGCCACGGTAGAGCTTGCGCTCCATGATGATGAAGCGCTCGCGGCTGACGGTGTCTTCACTTTGCGCGTGGTAGACGAACAGGCGCGGCAGGTAGAACAGCGCGGCAAACCAGCAGACGATACTGACGATGTGCAGAGCTTTGATCCATAAATAGAGCATTTCTAATAGTTTCCAGGTTCACGGTGATTCGATAGTAGTGGTAGACGGGGTGTTCCGTCATCACAACGGTTGTTACTGAAAGCGTTGCCTTCTATTATCGGGGGCTTTCCAGTCTGTTCGTTAAGAGAGGGGCGGTTTTATGGTCAAGGTCGGTATCGTCGGCGGCACGGGTTACACCGGCGTCGAACTGCTGCGTCTGCTGGCGCAGCATCCACAGGCTGAAGTGGTCGTGATCACCTCGCGATCGGAAGCCGGCCTGCCCGTTGCCGACCTTTACCCCAATCTGCGCGGCCACTATGACGGCCTCGCCTTCAGCGTGCCCGACGTACAAACGCTCGGTGCTTGTGACGTTGTGTTCTTCGCCACTCCCCATGGTGTCGCCCACTCGCTGGCCGGCGAATTGCTCGATGCCGGCACCAAGGTTATCGATCTGTCGGCGGACTTCCGCCTGCAAGATGCCGACGAATGGGCGAAGTGGTACGGCCAGCCCCATGGCGCTCCGGAATTGCTCAAGGAGGCGGTCTACGGCCTGCCGGAAGTCAATCGCGAAGCCATCAGCCAGGCGCGCTTGATTGCGGTGCCGGGTTGCTATCCGACTGCGACCCAACTGGGTTTCCTCCCGCTGCTCGAAGCCGGTCTGGCCGATAACAGCCGCCTGATCGCCGACTGCAAGTCGGGTGTCAGCGGCGCCGGCCGTGGTGCGGCAGTGGGTTCGCTGTTCTGTGAGGCCGGCGAGAGCATGAAGGCCTACGCGGTCAAAGGCCATCGCCATTTACCGGAGATCACTCAAGGTCTGCGTCGCGCGGCAGGCGGCGACGTCAACCTGACATTCGTGCCACACCTGACGCCGATGATCCGTGGCATTCATTCAACCTTGTACGCAACGGTCACCGATCGCTCGGTAGATTTGCAGGCGTTGTTCGAAAAGCGCTATGCCAATGAACCGTTCGTCGACGTCATGCCGGCCGGCAGCCACCCGGAAACTCGCAGCGTGCGCGGTGCCAACGTCTGCCGCATCGCAGTGCACCGTCCTCAGGGCGGGGACTTGGTGGTGGTGCTGTCGGTCATCGATAACCTCACCAAAGGCGCCTCCGGCCAAGCGGTGCAATGCCTCAACATCCTGTTTGGCCTGGACGAGCGCCTGGGGCTTTCCCACGCGGGCATGCTGCCGTAACACAGTGCAGGTGCCGTGAATGATGGGGGCGGCGTGTCGACTCCCATTTTTTTGCTCCTCATCACGCCGCTCAGCACAATTGTTGACCAATTTTGTCGGATAAGCGGATAATGGTGCCATTACGCATTATGACGGCCTAGCGCCGGGAGAGAATCAGCATGAGCGTCGAATCCTTTACCCCTACGGCTTTGCAGTTCACCTACGGTGCTGCGAACAAGGTCAAGAACCTGGTCGACGAAGAGGGTAACGATCGTCTGAAGTTGCGCGTGTTCGTGACCGGCGGCGGCTGTTCGGGCTTTCAATACGGCTTTACCTTCGATGAAGACGTGGCCGAGGACGACACCATCGTCGAGCGCGAAGGCGTGAGCCTGGTGGTCGACCCGATGAGCTTCCAGTATCTGGCAGGTGCTGAAGTGGACTACCAGGAAGGTCTTGAAGGCTCGCGTTTCGTGATCAACAACCCGAATGCGTCGACTACCTGCGGTTGCGGTCAGTCGTTCTCGATCTGATTTCACTCGGCATGATGCATAACGCCGCGCAGTTGCGCGGCGTTTTGCTATCTGGCGTTTGGCGGGGCGGCTTTCAGGCCGGGTAGATTGCACCCAGTATGCGCAGCCCTTTAGCGCCCGTGACGCTTGGGCGGTTGCCGGGAATGCTCTCCATGCAGCAATGGGCCAGCCAGGCGAAAGCAGTGGCCTCGACCCAGTCCGGATCGACGCCCTTGGCTGCCGTGCTGTCGACCACTGTGTTGGGCAGCAGCGCGGCAATCCGGGCCATCAAGGCGCCGTTGTGAGCGCCGCCGCCACAGACCAGCAATGCATCGGTGGTCGGCTGGGCTTTTTTCAGCGATTCGACGATAGTGCGCGCGGTCAGCTCCAGCAATGTCGCCTGTACATCAGCTTCGGGGCAGGGCGGCAGCGTTGCCAATTGCTGCTGTAGCCAAGTCAGGTTAAAGACCTCCCTGCCGGTACTTTTAGGGCCGGTGCTGGCAAAAAAGGGATCGCTCAGCAGCGTCATCAACAGCAAGGGATTCACTTGACCGCTGGCAGCCCACGCTCCGTCCTTGTCGTAGCTGTCGCCTTTGCACGCCTGAATCCAAGTATCGAGCAGCACATTGCCGGGGCCGCAATCGAAACCGGCAACGGGCTGGTCGACTTCAATCAGGCTCAGGTTACTGAAGCCGCCGATATTGAGCACTGCCAGGCGCTGTCCTTGACCGCCGAACAGTGCTTCGTGGAAAGCCGGAACCAAGGGCGCCCCCTGACCACCAGCAGCGACGTCGCGACGACGAAAGTCGCTGACTACGCTGATGCCGGTGAGCTCGGCCAATAGCGCCGGATTGCCGATCTGCAAAGTGAACCCGCGGGCAGGTTCGTGCCGAACAGTCTGCCCGTGGCTGCCGATCGCCCGTATTGCCGAGGCATCGAGTTGCTGATCTTGCAGCAGTTGCGTGATGCCGTCCGCTGCAAGCCGCACCCATTGGTTTTCGGCCAGCGCCGCCCTGGCGATTTCATCAGGACCGCTGCTGCACAAGGCCAGCAGCAAACGGCGCAGATCATCGGGCATCGGCACGTAATGGTTGGCGAGCAGACGCGTAGCCTGCCCTTGCTCGATCAAGGCGATGTCCAGCCCATCGAGGCTGGTACCGGACATTAGACCTATATAGAGGGCCATGGCTTAGCGCTTCGAGGCCAGCATGGTGGCTTTTTCCTGCTCCATGCGGGCCATCAAGGGTTGGCTTTGCTGCATGAAGCGCCCGCGCTCGGCTTTGGCGATCGGGTCGGCCATCGGCAGCTTCTGGCCCAGCGGATCGACATGCACGCCATTGACCTGGAATTCATAGTGCACGTGAGGGCCGGTGGACAGCCCGGTGGTGCCGATATAGCCGATCACCTGGCCTTGGCGGACGCCGACGCCAGGGCGAATACCCTTGGCGAAGCCTTGCATGTGGCCATACAGGGTACGGTAGGTCTTGCCGTGCTGGATAATCACTACGTTGCCATAGCCGCCTTTGCGGCCGGCCATGAAGATCTTGCCGTCGCCGGTGGCCTTGATCGGGGTGCCCCGTGGCGCGGCATAGTCGACGCCCTGATGCGCACGGATCTTGTTGAGGATCGGGTGCTTGCGCCCGCCCGAGAAGCGGGAGCTGATGCGGGCGAAATCCACGGGCGAGCGCACGAACGCTTTGCGCATGCTGTCACCTGATGCGGTGTAATAGTTGGTTGTGCCTTGTTTGCTAGTGTAGCGCACGGCGGTGTAGGTCTTGCCGCGGGAGACGAAGCGGGCGGACAGGATGTTGCCGGTGCCGACGACGTTGCCCTTGAGCACGCGCTGCTCGTAGATGACCTCGAATTCGTCGCCGTGACGGATGTCCTGGGCGAAGTCGATGTCATAGCCGAAAATTCCGGCAAGGTCGGAGACCTGCTTGTGCGAGAGCCCCGAGCGTTGCGCCGCTACCGAGAGATTGCTGGTGATCACGCCATGGGCATAGGCCTCGCGCATCACCGGCCTGTTGGTTTCGCGCTCGAAGGCGAAGCCTGCTGCTGCACGGTTCAGGCGGATGGTTTCGAGGTCGCTGAGCTTGCTGTGCAGGCTCTGCAGTTGACCGTCTGCGGACAATTCGAATTCCAGCATCTGGCCGTGGCGCAGTTTGCTGAACTGGCTGGCCTGCTTGTCGCTGGCCATGACTTCAGCTACGGCGGATGCGGGCAGGCCGACCTTCTGAAACAGCGTCGAGAGCGTATCGCCCTTGGCGACCACTACTTGCTTGTGGACGGAGCCGGGTGCGGCGGGGGTGGCAGCAGCAATGGTCTTGGCTTTCACTTTCGAGCTGGCGTCGTCATCCGCGTCGGCTTGATCGTCCTCGCTGTCGTCGCTGTCGGCGGTATTTTGCTCGTCGCCATCCTGGTTGATCTTGGCGAATGGTGAGTCGGTGGCTCCTTCGGTGTCGCCGATATCGGAAGCAGGGGTGTTCTGTTCTTTCTTGAGTTGGTCTGCCGGGCTCTCGAGGTCGATGGCCATCGAGGTCTTTTTCGCCTCTACTTCGCTGGAGGGAAATACCAGCAGGGCGAGGCTGAGGAGGGCGGCGATGCCGCTTGCGGCCAATAGATGGCTCTTCGGATAAAGCGGGGGCGCTTTAGGCGGTGTCTCGATCATAGGTAGTTTTGACTTTGGAAAAAGATGAATTGGAAAAGATGAATGACATGATGAAGATGAAATAACTGTATAAAATATAACCAAAACCTCATCGAAGCAAGCACGCAGACGTTCTGTAACACTTATCAGGTCACATGGTGGGTCGTACCTTGTATTTGATGCGTGATCTTGTATGGTTGAGCCCTTTGAATCTGAGCCTTGTGGGTCCCTTTTATGAAGTCGGTTGAAGAGCAGCTGGCGCTGATCAAGCGCGGTGCTGAAGAGTTGTTGGTCGAGTCCGAGCTGGTCGAAAAGCTCAAGCGTGGGCAGCCGCTACGGATCAAGGCCGGTTTCGACCCGACGGCACCCGATCTGCACTTGGGTCATACGGTGCTGATCAACAAGCTGCGCCAGTTCCAGGAGCTGGGTCATCATGTGATCTTCCTTATAGGGGATTTCACCGGGCTGATCGGCGATCCGAGCGGCAAGAGCGCCACGCGGCCGCCGCTGACCCGCGAGCAGGTGCTCGAAAACGCCGAGACCTACAAGGCGCAGGTATTCAAGATCCTCGACCCGGCTAAAACCGAAGTGGCCTTCAACTCCACCTGGATGGATGCGCTCTCGCCGGCCGACTTCATTCGCCTGGCTTCGCAGTACACCGTGGCGCGGATGCTCGAGCGTGACGATTTCGACAAGCGCTACAAAGCCAATCAGTCCATCGCCATTCACGAGTTCCTCTATCCATTGGTGCAGGGCTATGACTCGGTGGCCTTGCGCGCCGACGTCGAGCTGGGTGGTACGGACCAGAAATTCAACCTGTTGATGGGCCGCGAGTTGCAGCGCGCCTATGGCCAGGAAGCGCAGAACATTCTGACCATGCCGTTGCTCGAAGGCTTGGACGGGGTGAAGAAGATGTCCAAGTCGCTGAACAACTATGTCGGCATTCAGGAGGCGCCGGGCTCGATGTACAGCAAGCTGGTGTCTATCCCTGATCCGCTGATGTGGCGCTACTTCGAGTTGCTGAGCTTTCGTTCTATGGATGAGATCAATCAGTTCAAGGTGGATGTCGAGGCAGGCGCCAATCCTCGCGACATCAAGATCAAGCTGGCGGAAGAGATCGTCGCGCGTTTCCATGGCGAAGAAGCGGCTGCCAATGCGCACCGTGCTGCTGGCAATCGTATGAAGGAAGGCGAGCTGCCTGAAGATCTGCCAGAAGTCGAGCTCGCTGCGGCCGAGGCTATGCCGATCGCAGCCATCCTTAATAAGGCTGGGTTGGTGAAGAACTCTGCGGTGGCTCGTGATCTGTTGGCGTCCGGTGGCGTGCGTATAGATGGGGAAGTGGTCGATCGCGGCTTCGTCTTCGCCTTGGGTGCGACCCACGTTTGCCAGGCTGGCAAGAAGGCTTTTGCAAGGGTTTCGCTTAAATCCGAATAATGGGGTTGACGGCGAATTATATCTGTCTATAATTCGCCCCACTTCCGGCGCAGTCGGAACTTGAAACTCCTTTTTAATCAATGAGTTGAAGGTTCAGGATAGCGAGTTAGGGTTTCGATGGTTCTTAAATGAACGCTTCGAAAGCGGTGAAAAAGGTGGTTGACAGCGGTTTGAAACGCTGTAGAATTCGCCTCCCGCTAACGAGAGATCGAAGCGAGTCAAGTGTTTGAAGTTGTTCAAGTTTCTACGGAAAACGACTGAAAATAAACGCTTGACAGGATGTGAGGCTAGCGTAAAATGCGCGCCTCGGTTGAGACGAAAGAATCAACCCACCGCTCTTTAACAACTGAATCAAGCAATTCGTGTGGGTGCTTGTGAGCTCAGACTGATAGTCAAAAGATTATCAGCATCACAAATACTCCGCGAGAAATCAAAGAGTTACCTCGAATCTTCGGGTTCGAGAATTGCGATTGCTGAGCCAAGTTTAT
>CAJCIO010000129.1 GCA_903970465.1 Gammaproteobacteria bacterium | reverse complement strand
TCAGCTCCTTGATCAGCCCAGCGCGTAGATCACGGCTGATGCCACTCTGCACATAGCTCTTGTAGAACTGCGGATCGGCCGTATCCGCGTACATCTCCATCCGTGTGAGCTGGTTGCCGTCCGCGGTAAACAGTTTTTGCTGCTCGCCGTGCTCGTTGATGAACTTCTGTCCGGAGTCGCTGAGGAACGCCTGCGCGGCTTCGTCATTGCCGTCCGATAGCAGCGACCGCCAGATGTAGTCGACGTCCTTGAGCGATTGTTGCGAGAGCCGTTCGAGGGCGACTTGTTCGCTGATGTCTTGCGCTGCAGCAAAGGCCTTGGCGTTTTCGCGTAGCCATTTGTCTTCGTCGGAGTGCAATTGCCTGTTGTACTGGGCAGCATTTTTCGCGACCCAGGACGCCGAGTTGAGCAACTGACTGTTAGCGTGTGATTGGGCCGACGCAGCAATCACGCCGACAACTTGCGAGGCTGCTGTGGTGAGGTTTTTGTCGTGATTGACGAGCTCGGCCAGTTGCTTCGAGACCAGCTCGCTGGCGCCAGCGGCGATTGCGCCGGTTTTGAAGTCGCCGCCCGTGGCTTCTGAAAGTAAACCGCCAACCATGGCGTGGATGAGGACTTTCTGCGGGGTGCCGTCGTCGAATTTGCCGAGGGTGAAATCGCCTACGGCTTTAAAGCCTACTGCCGCGAGCGTATTGAACAGGGTGGCTTTGAGGATATCGCTGCCGCTGGCACCGGTGCCCAAGGCTTTGCCGAGCAGGGTTGATGTGGTGTTTTGCAGCGCTTGGTTGCCGGCAAACTGCATGATCCCGGTGGTGGTATTGAGGGGCGCACTGATGACTTCCCCGGTTACCGGGTTTACTTCGGTCCCCGTCCACGCGTTGAAATATTGAGCGGTGAGGCCTGCGGTCAAACCCGATATCGCATAGCCCTTGATGGCATCCGCAGACGTGACGTCCTTGACCACCGCACCCAGATCACCACGGTTGTTGATCAAGCTGACCGTGCCCTTGGTTGCCGCTGCGGTGGCCCCCGCACCGGCCCCTGCGGCCACGGTAGTCCCGGCGCCCGCAGCTGCTCCAAGCGCCGCAGGCCCGACCGTGGCCGCCATGGCAATCGCCACGATCAACTGCGAAGCCGGTCCTAACCCCGAGTTGTTGTACTGGAACGACTCATGAATCTCCTTCACCTGCCGCCAATCGACATCACCCCGAGCCTCGGCATCTTTTATCCAGGCAAGCTTCGGATCGGCCTTGACCATGGCGTCGATGCTTTGGCTGACGGTCTGGCGGTTGATGTGCGTGACATCGATCTGCAGGCCCTTGACGGCATTGACCGCCAGGCTGCCTTGGTTCAGGAGGGCGGTCTGGCGCAGGGTTTCGTCGCTGTTGCCTTTGCCCTTGGCGGCGTTCCAGAAAGCGTTGTTGTTGGTTTTGGTGTGGCTCTCGTCGTGCAGGTCCTTGACGGCTTTGAAGGCGATGGCGCCGCCGCTGTCGAGCGTGGTGTCGTTGCCGCTTTCAAGGACGGCAGCCTGATAGTTCTGGTCGTTGCCGCTGCGCATTACCAGGTCGGCGCCGGTGGTGATCCGGCTGCCGACGTGGGTGATGCGGGTTACTTCGTCGCGTCGAGCCTTGAGGGCGCCGAAGCTGCCTTTGTCCTTCTTGTCGTAAAGGGAGTAGTCGCTGTTCTGGTTGGCCAGGACGTTGAGGTCATTGCCGGTATAGAGGTAGGCCTGGTTGGCTGCGATGACGTTGCTCGAGATCAGCGTCGTGTCGTTGCTGGCACTCAAGTGGATGTTGTCGCCCGAGAGGGTCGAGCCCACTTGCTGGATGTGGTCTTCCTGCGCCTTGACCTTGCGGGTCTTGCTGGCGGAGTGCTGTTCATCCGCCGCGGAGCCGATGAACAGGTTGTTGCCGGCGCCGATGCTGAGGTTGCCGTTGGCTTGCAACTCGCTGCCAACCACGAAGGCGTCATTCGCCGCCTCAACGCCCAGCCCGCCGCCAGCGGTCACCCGCGATCCGTGCTGCTTGATCGTCTGGCTGGTCGAACCATGGCGCGCATTGCTGTCGACCTGTTGCGCGGCCACGATATTCACATCGTTGTCGGCCTTGATCGCGATGTCCCCGGCGCTGTCCAGTACGCCGCCGATGCTGTTGAAATCGCGCCCGGCGTTGATCGCCAGGTTGCCGCGCGCCTCTACCCGGGCGGCCGGGTCGATGAAGCTGGTCTGCTCGGTGCGGTACCCGGAGCGGCTTTGATGGGTGGTCACGGTGCGCTCGACGAGCACGTCGCCGTTGACCGCCCTCATGCTCACATCCCGGCCATTGATGAGGCCGCCAGCGCGGTTGATCACATGGTCGCGGGCCAGCAAGTCCAGGCGGTTGCCAGTCTCCATCAGGCCGAGGTTGACGACGCTGTCGCCGGCCTGAACCGCCAGGTCATTGCTGGCGCGCAGGGTGCCGGCGTTGTTGAGCGTGGTGCCGGTGATCAGGGTCAGGTCGCGGGCCTGGACGAGAGCGCCGTTGGGGCCGAGGCGTTGGTTGGCGTTGGCCAGGTAGAGCACCGGGGCGAGCACGGTTTCGCCGTTGACCTGGGTGTTTTCCATCCAGACGATGTCGTGGGTCAGGGCGGCGATCTGTTCTGCACTCAGGCGGGTGCCGAGCGTCAGGTTGAGGGCCTGTTTGCTGGCGATGGCGTTGTTCATCAGGTGCCTGAACATCGCTTCGTCGCTGGTCGTGCCTTCGAGGTAGCGCTGGCCGGTGCGGGCCAGCACGGCTTGCTGAATCAGGCGTTGTTCGTAGAAGCCGTCGCCCAGACGTTTGGGGGTGTCGGCGCGGGTGTGACCGAGGTTGGCGAGCACGTGATCGGAGCTCAGGAACTGCTTGAGGTTGGTGAGCAGGGGATTGGTTTCGATCAGGTAGTTGTGTGCGCGCTGCGGGGTGCTGCTGGCCAGCGCGCCGGCATTGCCTGCATCACTGGCGCCCGCGGCGCTTTGGCCGCTCAAGCGAAACAGGCCGTTCTGGCCGGTGGGCAAGGCGAAGTCGGGCAGGGCGGTGGGGTCGACCTGTTGCTGGGCGAGGTCGGGGGCCAGTTGGCGGTTGACGCTCACCTGGGTCGAGTACTGGGTGCCTGGAGTGCTGGTGTCGGTGCGCGGACCGGCGCCGATATAGCTGTAGCCGCTGCGCACCACGCTGTTGTCGATGCCGTTCTGGGTGACGACCGTGGCGGGGCCGGCGGCCTGGATCACGGCGGCGTAGTTTTGGCCGACCAGCGGCGTGAAGGTCTGATTGGCGCGGTCGGCGTATTCCTTCTGCATGCGGCCGATGAAGGACGCCACGCCGGCTTCCAGGCCGCCGAGCTGGGCGGGATCGTAGCGGGGGCCGTCTTTCCAGTACTGCTCGTTGAATGCTCTCAGGGCGTTGAACCATGAGCTTGAGTTGCGAGTGCGTGCGGAGCGGTAGGTGCGGGAGGTGATGGTTTCGCCGGGCTCGATGCCGACGTTATCGAGGCTGACAAGGTTCGCCGTGAGGCTGGCGCCGGTGGCGATGGTGCTGCTGTGGTTGCGCAGGGCGCCGCCCTGCAGGTGCAGGTCGCCACCTGCGGTGATGCTCGAGGCAGCGCTGGCGGCGAGGACTTGGAGTTTTTGATACTGGGTGATGCGCCAGGCGTAGTTTTGTTTGCCGCCGGAGCAGTCGGTGTCGATGCAGCGGATGTTTTCGATCAGGGCCGTATAAATGCCGGGATCGCTGATGGTCAGCAGGGTGCGGAGGTTATCGATGCGGTTGGCCAGCAGGGCCATGGCGCCGTCGCTCTGGATCGAGCCGGAGCTGTTGACGATGCTGTCGGCCAGGGTGCCTTGGCCGTCGCGGTCGATGCGCAGGTGGCCAAGGCTGTAAATGGCGCCGCCGAGGTTGTTGAGGGTGGCGACGCGCAGGCCCATGTCGGTGCCGCTGAAGATGAGGCCTTGTTCGTTGACCAGGCTGTTGGCGGTGACGATCAACTGTGCGGCGCTGCCCAGGCTGCCGCTGTTGTGCACGCGGCCGGCGTTGAGGGTCAGGTTGGCGCCGGAGCTCAGGCGCCCGGCGTTGGCGAGCAGGCCGCTGAGGGTGACCTGGGTGTCGCCGCCGCCGGCTATCACGGCGCTGTCGGCAAGAGTCAGTTGCGCCGCTGCGAGGCTCAAATCCCGTTGGCTGGTCAGGGTGCCGGTGCCGCTGTAGGTGCCACTGAGGTCAAGGCTGAAGCTGCCATCGGAGGCGATGATGCCGCCGATGCTCCAATCGACGCCGCTGCCGGTAAAGCGCTCGGTCGCCAGGAGTCGGCCGGTGCCGACTTGCGTGAAGTGATCAGCCAGCACGTTGATGCGCGCGGCTTGCAGCGCGGTGCGGTTGACCAGGTTGTCGCCTTGCAGGGTCAGCGCGCCGCGGCTGACGAGGCTGCCGCCCGCGCCCAAGAGTTGCGCGGTGCCCATGCCCAGCGTGCCGCCACCGACATGCAGCAAGCTGCCGCCCTCGTTGAGGAAGTCACCCAATTGCGCGTCGAGGTCGGCGTTGGCGAATTCAAGAATGCCGTTGCGGTTGTCGAGCAGGCCGGTGATGTTCAGGCGGCTGACGTCGGTGCTCGGCGGGCCGTTGCTCAGGGCGCGGAGCTGGCCGTTCTGGTTGTCGAGGCTGGCGGCTTGCAAGGCGAGGGTGGTGTTGCTCTCGATGATGCCGCGGTTGATCAGGGCGCCGGCGAGGGTCATGTCGATCGATTGGCCGGCCAGCTGCCCGCCGCTGGCATTGCTGAAGCTGTCGCCGATCAGGCTGATGTTGCCCAGGGCGTAAAGGCCGCCATTGCCGTTGTCGAAGTCGCCATGGCGCAAGGTCGCGTTGCCGTTGCGGGCGTTGATGCGGCCGCCGTGGTTGGAGAGCTGAGCGCTGATGTCGAGGTTGAGGTCGGTGTGCGCCTGGAGCGTGCCGCCGTTGTTGTCGAAGTGCCGGGCCTTGATTCTGATGCCGTCATCACGGCTGAGGATCAAGCCGGCGTCGCCGTTGCTCAGCTGGCGCTGGACGTCGGCGGTGAGTGCGCCATTGGATGCGAGGGTGCCGCCACGGTTGTCGAGGTTGCCGGTGAGGAGGGTGATCAGGCTTTGGCTGACCAGTTGGCCGCCACGGTTGTCGATACTGGCACTGCGGGTGATCAGCAGTGGGCCGACGCCGCTGAGCTTGCCGTTGAGGTTGGTGAGGGCGCCGAGCAGGTCGAAGGTAATGCCGCCGTTGCTGGCCAAGGTGCCGGCGCTGTTGTCCAGATCGGTGCCGGTGAAGCTGAAAGCCTGCTGGACGTTGATCGTGCCCTTGGCGTTGCCCAGAGTCATGGCGCGGATCACCAGCCCGGCGCCGCTGTCGATCGAGCCACCGTTGCCGTTGTCGAGCAGGCCGCTGACGGTCAGGGTCTGGTCGCCAACGCTGGACAGAAAGCCGCCCTGGTTATCGATGCTGGCGGCGCTGACATTGAGGGCCTTGGCGCTGACGATGGCCCCGGCGTTGCTGTTCAGTAATGCACCGCTCAGCTGCACGCTGGCATCGCCGTAGCGGCTCGAAAGGGTGCCGCTGGCGCGGTTGTCCAGGTGCGTACCGATCAGGCTCAACCCTTGCCAGCCGGACACCAGGCCACCGGCGTTGAGCAGTTGGTCGATGTGCAGTGTGAGCTGCGCGTTGCTGATCAGTTGGCCGGCGCTGTTGTCCAGCTGCACGGCACGCAGTTCGGCGCCGCCCATGCTGTGGATCAGCCCTTCGTTGTTGCGGATCTGTTGGGCGGTGATGTTGAGCTCGCCGTTGCTCAATACGCGGCCGTTGCTGCGGTTATCGACAGTCGAGGCTTTGAGGGTCTGCTGACGCTGGGCACTGAGGGTGCCGCCGCGGTTGTCCAACGTGCCAGTGGCGCTGGCCGTCAGGTCGCGGCTGGCGATCACGCTGGCCCCGGCGTTGTCGATCTGGCCGGCGCTGAGGCTGAGGTCGCCGTGAGTGTTGCGGCTGTTGTCGGCGTTGACGCCGGCTTCGATCACGCCGCTGTTGGTCAGCTGGCCGCCAGCGCTGAGGTGGATGCTGTCCTGGGCAGCGAGGCTTTGCTGGTTGCGCAGATCACCGACAGCCTTGATATCGATGCTTCGGGCATAGGCCGGACCCTGGGCATCGAAGCTGTCGGCCTGCACTTCGATCGCCCCACGGGCCGCCATCTGCCCGACGATCAGGTGGCCGTTGGCAGCGATCCGGATATCGCCAGCGCTGGCGGCCATATTGCCGGCCATGTGCACGCCGACGCCTTTTTCGGTGCCGACCAGCTTGATGGTGTTGGCGTACATGCCGCCCAGCGCGCTGGAGTCGATGGCCAGTTGCGGTTTGGCCGTGCCGTCATCGGCGCGTGGGCTGGCCTGCAAGGTCTGCGCATCGACGTCATTGCGCCCAGCGATCACCGTGAAATCGCGGGCGTGGATCTGCCCGTTGATCCTCGCCGAGCGGGTAATGACCTCGAAGCTGTCGAGGTTGTTGGCGTTGATTGCGGCGCCATCGATCAGTATATCGCCGCCATCCACCTGAAGCCGCTGCAGCTGGCCGTTGGTATCGAGCAACGGCTTGCCGGTGGTGAGGGTCGCGCGCGGCGTGTTGATAAAGCCGCAACCGTTGCAGGTGATGCCGTAAGGGTTGGCGACGATGACCCGCGCCGATCGGCCTGCGACTTCGGTGTAGCCATTGAGTTGGCTGCGGTTGTTGCCAGTGACTTCGATGAGGATGTCGTGGGCGGCCGTGCCCTTGAGGTTGGCATTGCCGGCGATGATGCCGCCCAGTTGGGTGCTCTGGGCCTGGCCGGTGGCGTTGTTGAGGATGACCCCTTGACCGGCGACGTTGTAATCACTGAATTGGCTGTGCGACAGCCCGCTGCCGTTGGGCGTGGCGATGTTGACGATGGGTACGCCGTTGCCCGCTGCCCCGACGGTGGTGCCCTGGCCGCTGGCGACGATGCCGTCGGCCATTGCCCACAATGGTTGCCAGAACATGACATTGGCGAGCAGCAACGCCAGCCCGCGTTTGGGCAAGCCCCAGAAACGCTGCCTTGACTGGAAGCGTGCCGAGGGTTGCCTGGCGAGAAACTCGAGGTGTTTGGCGTCCAAGTCGATACCTCTGTCGCGAATGTCAAAAACGGTTCGGGCAGAAGTAAAACAGGGGTGGTATCCGATAAAAATCGGACACTTCCTAAGCTGATGTAGGACGTGTCCGAGGGGCGTGTCAGAAGGTCAGATCAACGTGGAAATACACCGGTGAGTCGCGCTCGACCCCCGCTGCGCGCTGCCGTGAATGAGCGAAGGTAAGCCCCATGGACAGGTGGCGACCACGCGCGAATAGCTCCAGCGCGTTGCCCGACAGGCGTCCGTGCTGATCGCCAGCATGGCCGGTATTGCTGATCACCCCTTGGTCATAGGCCAGCGCCGCGCCGTATTCGGCAAGCGTGGAGCGCATCCAGTCCCAGGCCACGGGGCGGCTCCAGCGCAGTTCGTTGCGCCAGTAGCCGCCGGTGTCGCCGGACAGGTATTGATCCTTGAAACCGCGTACCGAGGTGTGTCCGCCGATGCTCATGCGTTGCGCGTTGTAGAGCACGTCTTCACTGAGTTGGCCGGTGGCCAGGCTGGTGAACGTGAAGCTCTCGTCCCACAGCCGAAATGGCACCAAGTAAGACGCGGTGGCGGTGTATTTACGGTAGCGGGCGGTCTGCTTGCCGGGGCCTCGGTCTCGATCGGATTGCGCATCCAGCGCGCCGATGCCTTGTTGCAGGCCAAGGTCGAGGTTGACGAATGCGCCAGCCACTCGCCGGCCATGGTTGATGCCGAATTGCGCTTCGGTGATGCGCGGACTGCTACCACCCAGCAATGTGTTGCGGGCATAGCTTTCGGTACGCATGTGGGCGATGCCTGCGCTAAGCGAGGTTTTGCTCAACGTGTCGCGGTAGATGACCCGTTCGGCCTGTAGTTGATGACTCTGGCTGCTGCCGCTGTAGGTGAAGCGCAGGGCCTCGGTTTGAATGGTAGAGCGATAATGGCTGCGGCTGTAGCTGTAGTTGAAGTTCCACCAGCCCCACGGCACGTTGTAGTTGAGCAGGGAGTTGTCAGCGCTGCGCGCTGAGTCGCTTTGGGCGTCGTGATTGGCGCGCAGGTTGAGCTGGTCGGCCAGGCCCAGCGGGCTGTCCCAAGCCAGGCCCACACCCCATTGCTGTTCACCGGTGCTCTTTTGACCGCTGTTGTTGCGCAATAGCGAAACCCGCCACGGCTTTTGCGGGTTGTCGCTGACCTGGACGTTGCTGCTACCCACGCTGCGCCCGGGAGTGAGCTCCACGGAGGTACGGCGCGATGGCAGGCGGTTGAGCTGGTCGACCAGTTGTTCTATCTCGCGCAGGTCGAGCACGGCGCCCGGCTGACCGGGAAAGGCCATTGCCAGTTCGCGCGATGTGACGCCGCCAGCTGCGCCGTGCACACCTTCGAGTCGGCCTTCGATCACCTGAATCAGCAAGTGACCGGATGCCAGGTTCTGCTCGGGCAGGTAGGCACGGCTGGTCACCCTGCCACGCTCGAGGTAGGAGGCGGTAATATCTCGCAGCAGATGGTTGAACTGGGTAACGCCCAGGCATTGTTGTAAATATTGGCGGGTGAGGCCCTCTCGCGCCTCGATGGACAGAAGGTCGGCTCCCTGTATCTCGATGCTGTCGATCGTCAAACACTCGGGGCTGGGTACGGTTTGCGGTTCGGGCTCTTGCGGTGTAGTGCCAGGTAGTTGCTGGAGGTCACGCAGACGTCGACGCTGCTCTTCGATCAAGCGTTCCTGGCGCTCGCGGATAGACGTTTGTTCACCCGGGTTGGCGGGCATGGGATCGGCTGCTTGGGCACAGGTCGCCAAGACGAACAAGGGCAGCGCCCATGGTTGTTTGAGGAAGAGGTAGGGTTTCATCGGAATGATGTTCACGTTGGCAGAAAGGGCGGCCATCGTAAGAACGAGAGAGGTAATCGTGCAAATTGCACGGTAGTAAACCACTGAATTCGGGCGTTATTTCTGCACCCAGACACCTGTTTCGGGATGCTGGCGTTATGGATCTGGGCGACGAACGGTCTTAAATGGCGAGTCTGATATTCCTTTAACTGGGCGTTTTTCCAGCCATGTAGTATAACTACAAGATAGCTACATAAAGCCCATCGACCTGTCCGAGTCCTGCCCTTGAACCTGTTGCAACACATCGCGCAATCCCGTCACCTGTTACGCAAGTCGGAGCTCAAGGTGGCCGACCACGTGCTGCTTGACCCGGCAGCGGTGATGCACAGCTCCATGGCCGATCTGGCCCATCAGGTGGGCATCAGCGAGCCGACCATCGTGCGGTTCTGCCGCGCCATCGGTTGCAGCGGTTTTCAGGACCTCAAGCTCAAGCTGGCGCAGAGCCTGGCGGCAGGGGCGAGTTTCGGGCAGTTCGCGATCCATGAAGACGACTCGGTCTCGGACTACAGCCTGAAAATCTTCGACACCACCTTGCACACCCTGATGGAGGTTCGTGAAAATCTCGACCCCGTGGCGTTGCAGCGGGCGGTGACGGCCATGTCCCACGCTGATCGCATCAACTTCTACGGCTTTGGTGCTTCGGGCGCGGTGGCCGCAGATGCGCAGCACAAGTTTTTCCGTTTGTTGCTGACCGCAGCCGCCTATTCGGACCCGCACATGCAGGCGATGTCGGCGGTCACCCTCAAGGAAGGCGACGTTGCGGTGTGTATTTCCCAGTCTGGCCGTTCCAAGGACCTCTTGATCACGGCTAATCTGGTGCGTGATTCCGGCGCGACCTTGATCACCCTGTGCCCGAGCCAGACGCCGCTGGCGGAACTGGCGACGGTCAATCTGGCGATCGATGTGCATGAAGACACCGAGATTTACACCCCCCTGACCTCACGGATCGCCCATCTGGTGGTGATCGATGTGCTGGCGATGGGCGTGGCAATGGCGCGCGGGCCGAGCTTGGTGAATCACCTGAAGAGCGTGAAGCGCAGCTTGCGTGGCTTGCGGTTGTCGCCCAAGTCGGTGAAGCACGAGGAGTGATACGTTTCAAGGATGAGGATAATCGCCCAGGGTTTGAAAACGGACTTACCACCTTTGGGCGTTGTTAGTCCGAATCGCATCCAATTCACTCCTAATCTATTTCTCATCAGTTATTGTTTTCCATTAGTTGCATCTTGCTGATCATTTTTATATGAAATTAGACAGGCTTGCTTAAGATCAGCAGCCCCTATGGGTATGACCCCGACCTCTGCAGACAGTAATGTTCACTCATATATTTACCAGGAATGAGCGCCGCAGGAGGTTTGGTGGGGCAGCCTACTCGCTGCTATACTCCGATGATTCCAAGGGCCTTACTCATTTCGGGACATATCATGATCGACGTAAAAGAAGCCGTTCAATCAGCCAAGGATGCCGCCAAGGACTTCCTTGCTGAAGACGTTGCGCTTGACGATCTACTGCTCGAAGAAGTCGAGTTTCATGACGCTGAGAATACGTGGTTAATCACGCTTGGCTTCAATGTGCTCAATAAAAACGCTATGCGCGGGATCGGCGCGACATTGGCGGGTAACCAATATATCAGGAAGTACAAAGCATTCAGTATTGACGCTGAGACCGGGAAAGTAAAAGCGATGAAGATTCGTGATGTATGATAGAGCAACATATTAGCGCTTATCGGAGAAAGGGCATTCTGGTTGATACGAATTTACTCTTGCTTCTGATCGTGGGTGCAACGCCGAGCATCAAGAACTTCAAAAGAACCAATATATACAACAGCTCTGACTATGAGTTACTGGTACGCCTGATAGATCAGTTCGAAAAGCTCATTGCGACCCCGCATATCCTGGCGGAAGTAAGCAACCTGTCAAATGGGCTGTATGGAAGCCAGCAGCAGGATTTTTTTGAGACCCTCAAACGTTCGTTGTCCTCCATCATTATTGAGATTCATATCCCTGCGTCCGAGCTTGCCGATAACTATAGCCTTTCTCCACATGGCGTCGCAGATGTAGGGGTTATTGCCCTCGCAAAGAATAACTACCTTGTGCTGACCGATGACTTGAGGGTAGCCAGCTTTGCACTGCGAAACGGCGTGGATGTCATAAATTTCAACCATGTACGAGATGCTGTCTGGAATACCTGACTCATTCATCATCCCGTCACACCCCCATCGCCAAACCGTAACCATCCCCCCTCATCCTGTACTCCCGCACTCGCACTGGGAGACAGCTCATGACTCGATACGAAGACGGCACCAACCCCTCAGCCAAAACCCGCAAACAGCAGGAAGACCAACGCCGTATGGCGTTTCGTCGTGCCATCGAGTCCTACTCGGACGAGCGCCGGCTCAATCAGGAAATCGCCGACTACCCCGACCTCATGTTGTGGCGGGCACCGGCGGGAGGCGCCCGGCAAAGCGTTCAACCAGCGCGCTGATCTGTGCGCGTTCGCCGCGAATAAAAGCGGCAAAGGCCTGCGCCACCGGAGACGGGCGTTTGGCCTTGGCCTGCACGATGCACCAACTGCGATACAGCGGCAGCTCTTCGATCGGCAGCTCCTTGAGCACGCGGGTCGCCAGTTCCATGTTGACTGCATGCCGCGTCAGCAATGCCACCCCCAGCCCTGCCATCACGCACTCGCGTTGAGCATCCGACGAGGCGACCTCCAGGGTCTGGGTGAAGTGCACGCGTTTCTCCTTGAGATATTCCTCGCAGGCCGTTCGCGTGCCTGATCCTTGCTCGCGTATTACTAGTGTGTACGGTTCCAGATCCTGCAGGCGCAAGCGTTCGAGCTGGCTCAGCGGGTGATCCGGCGGCGCCACGGCGACGATCGGGTTGTTGAGGAAGGGCATGAATTCAAGGCCCATGTCCTGGGGCACCATGGACATGATCACCAGGTCATCGCGGTTATCCGACAGTCGGCGAATCACCTGTGCGCGGTTGACCACCGTGAGGCTAAGGTTGACCTCAGGGTGCAGTTTCTTGAAGGCTGCAAACAGATGTGGGGTGAAATATTTGGCGCTCGACTCCACAGCAAGCTTCAATTGACCTTGAAGCGACCCTTGCAAGTCGGACAGTTGCATATCGAGGCTTTCCAAGCGCCCAAAAATGTCCCGACTGGCCCGCTGCAGGGCCTCCGCCGCTTCTGTCAGGTACAGCTTCTTGCCCACGTATTCGAACAAGGGCTGGCCGACCAACTCTTCCAACTGCCGAATTTGCAGGCTGACCGCAGGTTGTGTCAGTGACATTTCGACGGCGGCGCGGCTGTACGAGCGTAGATCGCAGACTTCGTTGAAAACCTGAAGCTGACGCAAGGTCATACGCATCAATGACTTACGCATTTTTATGGGCGCTCTGGAGTGCACGGAGCGGTAACTATAAGTATTTACTTATGTACCAGCCAATAATTATTGATTTTTGTTAATTGTCGCGTAGCGCTAGTGTGAATGGGCGACCAGCGGTGTAGGACTGGTCATGCACAGATCGGCCCTGTCGGGGCGGTCGAGATAACGGTCGAGGAACGTCCAACGTGATAAAAAAGATCCTGATCGCCAACCGTGGTGAGATCGCCGTGCGAATCGTGCGCGCGTGCGCCGAGATGGGCATTCGCTCGGTGGCGGTCTATTCCGACGCCGACCGCCAGGCGCTACACGTCAAGCGGGCCGACGAGGCCTACGGGTTGGGCGCCGAGCCACTGGCCGGTTACCTGAACCCACGCAAACTGGTCAACCTGGCGGTAGAAACGGGCTGCGATGCCCTGCACCCAGGCTATGGCTTTTTGTCCGAAAACGCCGAGCTGGCGGACATCTGCGCCGAACGCGGGATCAAATTCATCGGCCCGTCGGCTGAAGTGATCAGGCGCATGGGTGACAAGACCGAAGCGCGGCGCAGCATGATCAAGGCCGGGGTCCCGGTCACTCCAGGCACCGAGGGCAACGTCGCGGATCTGGCCGAGGCGCTGGTCGAAGGCGAGCGCATCGGTTATCCGGTCATGCTCAAGGCCACCTCCGGCGGCGGTGGGCGCGGCATCCGCCGCTGCAACAGCCGCGAAGAACTCGAGCAGGCCTTCCCGCGGGTGATTTCGGAAGCCACCAAGGCTTTCGGTTCGGCCGAGGTGTTCCTGGAAAAGTGCATCGTCAATCCCAAGCACATCGAGGCGCAGATCCTTGGTGACAGCTTCGGCAACGTGGTGCATCTGTTCGAGCGCGACTGCTCGATCCAGCGCCGCAACCAGAAGCTCATCGAGATCGCTCCCAGCCCCCAACTGACTCCCGAGCAGCGCGCTTACATTGGCGATCTGTCGGTGCGCGCAGCCAAGGCCGTGGGCTATGAGAACGCCGGCACTGTGGAGTTTCTGCTCGCCGAGGGCGAGGTGTACTTCATGGAGATGAACACTCGGGTGCAGGTGGAGCACACCATCACCGAGGAAATCACCGGTATCGATATTGTCCGCGAGCAGATCCGCATCGCCTCCGGGCTGCCGCTGTCGGTCAAGCAGGAAGACATCCAGCACCGTGGCTATGCGTTGCAGTTCCGCATCAACGCCGAGGACCCGAAAAACAACTTCCTCCCCAGTTTCGGCAAGATCACTCGCTACTACGCGCCGGGCGGCCCGGGCGTACGCACCGATACGGCGATCTACACCGGCTATACCATTCCGCCGTTCTACGACTCCATGTGCCTCAAGCTGGTGGTCTGGGCCCTGACCTGGGAAGAAGCCATGGACCGCGGGCTGCGCGCCCTCGACGACATGCGCCTGCAAGGGGTGAAGACCACCGCCGCCTATTACCAGGAAATCCTGCGCAATCCGGAATTTCGCAGCGGCCAGTTCAACACCAGCTTCGTCGAAAGCCACCCCGAGCTGACCAATTACTCGATCAAGCGCAAACCCGAAGAGCTGGCCCTGGCCATCGCCGCCGCCATCGCCGCCCACGCAGGCTTATGAACAGCAGCTGCAAGCTGCAAGTGGAAAGCTGCAAGTAAGAGCGGATCGCTTTTACGTGCCGCTTGCAGCTTGAAGCTTGCCGCTCAAGAGGAGATACCAATGACTAAGAAGATCTTCATTACCGATACCATCCTGCGCGACGCTCACCAGTCCCTGCTGGCCACCCGCATGCGCACTGAAGACATGCTGCCGATCTGCGAAAAGCTCGACAAGGTCGGCTACTGGTCGCTGGAAGTGTGGGGCGGCGCGACCTTCGACGCCTGCATCCGCTTCCTCAAGGAAGACCCGTGGGAGCGCCTGCGCCAATTGCGCGCCGCGTTGCCCAACACGAAATTGCAGATGCTCCTGCGCGGCCAGAACCTGCTCGGCTATCGCCACTACAGCGACGACGTGGTCCGCGCGTTCGTGGCCAAGGCGGCAGATAACGGCATCGACGTATTCCGCATTTTCGACGCCATGAACGATGTCCGAAACCTGCGCGTCGCCATCGAAGCTGTAAAGGCCGCCGGCAAGCACGCCCAGGGCACCATCGCCTACACCACCAGCCCGGTGCACACCATCGAGGCGTTCGTCGCCCAGGCCAGGCAGATGGAAGCCATGGGCTGCGACTCGGTGGCGATCAAGGACATGGCCGGGTTGCTGACGCCCTATGCCACGGGCGAGCTGGTCAAGGCGCTGAAGGCCGAGCAGTCGCTGCCGGTATTCATCCATTCCCACGACACCGCCGGCCTGGCTGCGATGTGCCAGCTCAAGGCGATCGAGAACGGTGCCGACCACATCGACACCGCCATCTCCAGTTTCGCCTGGGGCACCAGCCACCCGGGCACCGAGTCGATGGTCGCGGCGCTCAAGGGCAGTGCATTCGATACCGGCCTGGACCTGGAGTTGCTCCAGGAAATCGGCCTGTACTTCTACGCGGTGCGTAAGAAATATCACCAGTTCGAAAGCGAATTCACCGCAGTCGACACCCGCGTGCAGGTCAACCAAGTGCCAGGCGGGATGATTTCCAATCTCGCCAACCAGCTCAAGGAGCAGGGCGCGCTGAGCCGCATGAGCGAAGTACTGGCCGAGATCCCGCGGGTACGCAAGGACCTGGGCTACCCACCGTTGGTGACGCCGACCTCACAGATCGTCGGCACACAGGCGTTCTTCAACGTGCTGGCCGGCGAGCGCTACAAGACCATCACCAACGAGGTGAAGCTCTACCTGCAGGGCGGTTATGGGGCGGCCCCAGGAGTGGTCGACGAAAAACTCCGTCGCCAGGCCATCGGCAGCGAAGAAGTGATCGACGTGCGCCCGGCCGACCTGCTCAAGCCGGAGATGGACAAGCTTCGCAAAGACATCGGCGAGTTGGCCAAGTCCGAAGAAGACGTACTGACCTTCGCGATGTTCCCGGATATCGGGCGCAAGTTCCTCGAAGAGCGTGAGGCGGGCACCTTGGCCCCGGAAGTCCTGTTGCCGATCCCACAAGCCGGTGCGGTAGCGTCCGCGGGCGGCGAAGGTGTGCCGACCGAGTTCGTCATCGATGTGCACGGCGAGAGCTATCGCGTGGATATCACCGGTGTCGGCGTGAAGAACAGCGGCAAGCGGCACTTCTATCTGTCAATCGATGGCGTGCCGGAAGAGGTGGTGTTCGAGCCACTCAACGAGTTCGTCGGGGGCGGGGGTGGCAGCAAGCGCCAGCACGCCACCGAGCCGGGGCATGTGAGCACGTCGATGCCGGGCAACATCGTCGATGTGCTCGTCAAGGAAGGCGATGTGGTCAAGACCGGCCAAGCGGTGCTGATCACCGAGGCGATGAAGATGGAAACCGAAGTGCAGGCGCCTATCGCCGGCAAGGTCGCAGCCATCCATGTGGCCAAGGGTGACCGAGTGAATCCGGGCGAGGTGCTGGTAGAGATCGTCGCCATTTAAGGCGCCGACCGGTAAAAAGCTTTACCTCGGGGGGCGCTGCTGGTTGGTGCCCCCTTTTTTATGTCGGTAGCGAGGGAGCTTGCCCCTGAAATGGCACCAGTGCCAACGCTGCCCCCGCCCCACCAATCGGGGCAAACCCCCTCGCTACAGATAGAAAACCTTCGAAGATCTAGGCGTTCAGCCGGGCACTAACGTCGGCTTGCGGCACTCGGGCAGCGTCTTCACTTGCCCGCTCGCTGTCTGGTTGGTCTCCGACAACCAGATTTCGAAGCCGGATTCGATCATCGGCCATTGCTCATCCATGATCGCGAAATAGGCGGTGTCACGGTTGCGGCCCTTGACCACCATGTGCTGGTGGAACACACCCTCAGGGGTGAAGCCATAGCGCTCCGCCGCGCGGCGCGAGCGTAGGTTGGCGTTATCGCATTTCCATTCGACGCGCCGGTAACCCAGCTCGAAGGCCAATTTGGCCAGCAGATAGACCGCTTCGGTGCCCCTTGGAGTGCGCTGCATGGGTGCGCCAAAGGCGACATGGCCAATTTCCAGACGGCCGTGGGCGGGAAAGATGGACATCAGGCTGAGGATGCCTTCAGCGGTGCCGGTGGCCAGATCGACCGCGCAAAAACCCAACGGATCGTCGCTGATGGCATAGCCGTCGAGCCAGATATCGAACAGTTCACGGTCGTTGAACGGCCCATACGGCAGAAAGTCCCAGAACACCGGGTCGGCGCTTGCGCCTTGCAGCGCCTCCCACAGGTCATCGCTGTGGCGCACGGGGTCAAGCTTTTCGAGGCGCACGAAGCGCCCGGTGAGGGTGCTGGCGACAGGCTTGGGTACGGTTTTCCAGTTTAGTTCTCGAGTCGACATGGAAGCTCCTGGAGGGACTGGCGAAATTGGATGAGGCCTGGGCGTTCGGCGACGCGCTCATACAGCGTAATCGCTGTGCTGTTGGTCTCGTGGGTCAGCCAATGAACCTTTATGCAGCCGGCACGCTTGGCGCTAGCGTATACGAATTCGATCAACTGGCGACCGATGCCGCCGCCGCGAACAGTATGGTCGACGATTAGATCCTGTAGATAGCAAGAGTTCTCTATCGACCAGCAAGAACGGTGATAAATGTAGTGGACCATGCCCACCGCCACTCCATCTTGCCAGGCCAGTGCGGCGTTGATCGGTTCGGCGCAGTCGAGCATGCGCTGCCAGGTAACGGCCGTGACCTCGGCGGGGATGTCGGTGTTGTAAAAGCGCTGGTAGGCCTGCCAGAGGGGCAGCCAGTGGCGGTGGTCGGCGGCGATGACGGGGCGGATGGTGACGGTCATGGATTGGATTCCTTGAGGGCTGGCCGAGGGATTTGTGTCGATGCAGAGGCGCAGGTTTTGCCCCCACGGATGCACACCTGTGGGAGCCAGGCTTGCCCGCGAAGGCTGAGTGGCAGCCACGGTTGTCGTACCTGACACGCCCTGGAGCGTGCCTCAGGCAGCGAGCATCAAAGGTTTTTCATTGCGCCAGCGAGGGCTTGATCACCGGGATCGCTACTGGCACTCAACCCGGCCTTGACCCCCTGCAAATCGGCGTTCGAACGATTCTGGCCAAGCTTGCGCTTGCCTTCCAAGCGAGCGATCGGGATGGAAAACCCGACGATGGCCTTGAGCATGCCGTCGATATAGTCCGTTGGTGCATCGCTGACCGACCACGGCTGCGCCTGGCGCGCCTCATGACGGTCGGTCAGGCCACTCACCACTTGCAGCAAGCGCTGGGCATCGGTGAACACTTCAGCCTGGCCGTAGGCGTGCACTGTCTCGTAGTTCCAGGTCGGCACGACCTTGCCGTGCTCGGCCTTGGCCGCATAAAACCCAGGGCTGATATAGGCATCGACGCCAGGGAAAATCACCATCACCTCGCCTGCGGCCAACGCCCGCCAGTGCGGATTAGCCCGCGCCAGATGGCCATGCAAGGTGCCGAACTCACCGGCGTCCGGGTCCAGCAGCAGCGGTATGTGGCTGGCCTCCAGGCCCTGCGGCCCATGGCTGACGAGGATCGCCAGGCGCGTGGCGAGGATATGCTCATGCAGCTCTGGCAGAGACTCGAGGCGAAACGCAGAGGGCGTGTACATGGCGTGATTCCTGTGACGAATGCGTTGATCCTAGGCATGATATTGGCCTTGTCCAAGATCCATTAATCGCTATTTAGCTAGGTCCAATCGTTTATGGTCAGCCCTGTCGTCCTGCCCTTCGATCCTTCCGGCATCCATCTGGACCGCCGGCAAGGGCTCAGCCGTCAGCTGTATCAGGCACTGCGCACGCGAGTGCTCGAGGGCCAGCTGAGCCGCGGCACGCGGATGCCTGCCAGCCGCGACCTGGCCAAGGCGCTGGGTATATCGCGTAACAGTGTGGTGCGCGCCTACGACCAGCTCTATGCCGAAGGCTTTATCGAGGGGCGGGTAGGGGATGGGACCTATATCGCCGATATCGTTGCGCAGATGGCATCCAATGGCCGCTCTGCAAAAAAACTATCCACAAAAGTATCCACAGGGTTAACCACAGGCTTATCCCCAGGTTTATCCACAAAATCATCCGAACTGCCTGTGGATTCATACAGTTCAGGTGTGCAAACAGAGCGCGCCAGACGCTTGGAGAATCATTACGTCGCCGTCCCTCAGAGGGGCGAACCAGGCGCTTTCCGAGTAGGGATTCCAGCCTTCGATCTGTTCCCTTTCGACGTGTGGGCCAAGCTGCACGCGGCTTTCTGGCGCAAGGCCGATCCTGCCCGGTTAGGCTATGGCGACGCGGCAGGGGACGCACGTTTGCGCGAACTCATAGCCGCCTACTTACGCAGCTCCCGAGGCTTGCAGTGTGCACCTGAGCAAATTCTGATCACCTGCGGTGCACAGCAGGCAATCAGCTTTTGTGCACAGCTGTTGATCGAGCCTGGCGACAGCGTGGCTGTGGAAAACCCGGGCTACCGGGCAGCCATGCACGCGCTGGCCAATGCCGGCGCGCGGCTGCAAGGTGTAGCGGTGGATGAAGAGGGCTTCGACACCACACAACTCGACGCGCTGGACGATTGCCGCCTGGCCTACGTGACTCCGGCGCACCAATACCCCACAGGCGTGACGCTGAGCCTGAGTCGGCGCCTGGCCCTGCTGGAGTGGGCGCAACGGCGCAATGGCTGGATCATCGAGGATGACTACGACGGTGAATATCGCTACAGCGGCGCCCCTTTGGCACCGCTGGCGGCATTGGACCGTCACGGGCGCGTGTTGTACGTGGGCACATTCGGCAAAGTGGTATTCCCGGCATTGCGTCTGGGCTATCTGGTCCTGCCCCCAGCGCTGGTGCACACTTTCGTCCGGCGCTTGGGTGTGGAAGGTCGCAGCCTGGAAATCGGCAGTCAGGCAGTGATGGCGCAATTTATCGCCGAAGGTCATTTTCAACGTCACATCCGCCGGATGCGCCGGGCCGCGTTGAGCCGTCGTGATACCTTGCTGGTGCATTGGCCTGGGGATATCGAGGGATGCGGACCCATGCCGGAAGTGTCGGCGGGATTGCATGTGAAGGTGCCTGTGGATAACCCGGAGCGGGAACAGGAATTGCTCGACAAGGCGTCTGCTGTAGGGGTCGAGATGACGCCCTTGGCCAGTTACTGGTTGCCAGGCAGCAGGGTGGACAAGAGCGGCTTGGTACTTGGCTTTGCGGCGGTGCCTGAGCCGGCGATTCGTGAGGCATTGGGCAAGCTCGATAAGGCTTGGCGCTGAAACGATTTGAATCACTCAATCGCAGCGATCAGCGAACCCTCGGCACATTTCGGATTCGAACCCAGTTGTGCGCATTCGCGCCTAAGCTCTTCCAACAGGATTTAACGCATGCCGGAAATGATCGTCAAAAAGCTTCTATTGGTCCGCAAGACCGTGACTTATATCGGCTGGTCGCTGTTCTGGCTGCTGATCTGGGACGTGATCGTCACCGTCGATTTCATGTTGTTCCTGGAGCGTAAGTACACGTTGCCGGCGCTGCCCCTCACCCTGCTGGGTTCGGCATTGGTGGTGCTTACCAGTTTTCGTAATTCGAGTGCATACAACCGTTGGTGGGAAGCGCGAACGCTGTGGGGCGCGCTGGTCAACAACTCGCGCAGTTTCGGGCGGCAGATTCTCACCCTGATCGACGATGAGCACGGCATCAACCCGGTCAAGGCGACTTTGCTGCGCCGTCACGTAGCCTATGTGAAGTGTCTGTCGGCGCATCTCAAGGGGCGCCCCTGCGATGAAGAGGTGCTGAAATACATTTCGGCGCAGGAATTCGCCAAGGCGCAGGCCACCAACAACTTCCCCAATGACCTGCTCAACAGCTCGGCTGCGCTGCTGGTCAAGGAATACCGTGCCGGCCGCCTGGACAGCATTCGCATGGCCAGGATCGAGTCGACATTGGTGGAAATTTCCAACTGCCAGGGCGGTATGGAGCGCATCGCCAATACGCCATTGCCCTATCCCTACGTGATGTTCCCGAAGCTGTTCATCACGCTGTTCTGCATCATCGTGCCGATCGGGCTGGTGGAAACCCTGGGCTGGTACACGCCGCTGGCCTCTACCGTCGTGGGCTTCATGCTGCTGGCGATCGAGAAGATAGGCAGCGCTCTGCAAAGCCCGTTTCTGGCCAGCGAGCACGAAATCCAGATGACCGCCCTGTGCCAGAACATCGAGAAGAACCTCGACTCGATGCTGCGCGATGCTCAGGACGAGCGGTTGCCGGCGTTGGTGTGATCAAGGCGCGCAGGCATGTCCAGGCTTCACTGGCCTCTTTCCTATCACCGGAGATGGCTTCTGCCGATCAGCCCAGCAATTCACCACACAGATCCAGCTCCACCAAACGGCGCACCTCGTCGAAGCTCAAGCCCACGCCCAGCAAGCCATGCAGCTTGCCCAGGGCGGCCTCGCGGGTCATGCCGCCGCCGGACAGCACGCCGACATCGCGCAGGCGGGCGCCGGCTTCATACACATTCAGTTCCACGCCGCCTTCATGGCATTGGGTGATCGCCACCACCACGATGCCGCTGTCGCGCGCGCTGCGCAGGGCTTCGATGAACAGGCTGTTGTCGCTCGGGCCGGTACCGCTGCCGAAGCACTCGAGTATCAGCGCCTGGATACCACTGTCGAGCACCGCTTGCAGCAACCGCACATCGAAGCCCGGCACCAGCGGCAATACACCGACCTTGGCCTGGGCCTTGGGCTGGCGGTAGTCGAGCTGGCTCGGCAGGGTGCCGACAGCTGTGCCGCCGCCATTGCGTTGCAGGGCGCGGAACGGGTGGCGACCGAAGCTGCGGATCTTGGCGCAGCGGCTCGGTGGCAGCAGTTCACCATGAAAATACAGCTGCACGCCGGCCGGTTGACCAGCGCCCAGGGCCAGCAGTGCGCCGTTGAGGTTTTCCCAGGCGTCGCTATCTGGCGCGCCGGCCGGCAGCATGGCGCCGGTGAACAGCACCGGGGCAGGCAAGCCCAGCAGCTGGAAGCTCAAGGCGGCGGCGCTGTAGGCCAGGGTGTCGGTGCCGTGCAGCACCAGTACCGCATCGCACTCGTCCACCAGCACCGCATGCACGATGGCTTCGCGCAACAGTTGCCAATAGGCGGGCGACATGTTGGCGCTGTCGATCAGTGGCAGCAGTTCGAGGAAGGTCCACTGGGGCACCTGCAGTTCTGGCTGGGCATCCAGTTGCTCACGCATCCGCGCCTCGAAGCCCGAAGCCGGGGCAAGGCCGTTGGCGCTCGCCTGCATGCCGATGGTGCCCCCGGTGTAGAGGATTTTGATGTGTTGCGCGGGAGAGGTCATGGCCAGTCCTGTTTGTAGGGTTATTGGATTAGGGCACTAATCCATGGTCGATCTTGGAGTTATGTGCAAGTTTCGGCGGCCTCTTCGCAAGCAAGCTTTGCTCCCACAGTGTATGCAGTTGCTTGCACGCGTACAGCTTGCCCATAACCATAGAGTCTCCCGCAGGAGCGTGCGTACACCTTTGGGGGCTTGCGCGTCCGGCGGCGAAGAGGCCATGGGCTGCGCCGCGATTCTCGCACGTTAAATAAAAAAAGGGCCCGCAGCCAGAAGCTGCGAGCCCTCAAAAGGTGAGAGGTGTCTAGTCTCTCGACCTGGTGAGCGGTGCCGGCATCAGGCCTTGAGAGGGACCAGACGCGGCGCGATCATGTTTTCCGGGCGCAGGATGTCGGCGAGCATGGCGTCGTCTAGCAAGCCTTCTTCGCGCACCAGTTCCAGCACGCCGCGGCCGCTTTCGAGAGCGATACGGGCGATGCGGGTGGCGTTTTCATAGCCGATGTAAGGGTTGAGCGCGGTGACCAGGCCGATCGAGTGCTCGACCAGCTCGCGGCAGCGTTGCTCGTTGGCGGTGATGCCGACGATGCAGTGTTCGCGGAGCATGTCCATGGCGCGTTGCAGCAGGCGGATCGAGTCGAAGATCTTGTAGGCGATCAGCGGCTCCATGACGTTGAGCTGCAATTGCCCACCTTCGGCAGCGATGGTCAGGGCCAGGTCGTTGCCCATGATTTCGAAGGCGCACATGTTCACCGCCTCCGGAATCACCGGGTTGACCTTGCCCGGCATGATCGAGCTGCCTGGCTGACGTGCCGGCAGGTTGATCTCGTTGATACCGGTGCGCGGACCGCTGGACAGCAGGCGCAGGTCGTTGCAGATCTTCGACAGCTTGACTGCGGTGCGCTTGAGCATGCCCGAGAACAATACGAAGGCGCCCATGTCGGAGGTCGCTTCGATCAGGTCGGCGGCCGGTACCAGCGGTTGGCCGCTGATGGT
>CAJCIO010000128.1 GCA_903970465.1 Gammaproteobacteria bacterium | reverse complement strand
GTCCCGCGACCGTAACGGATCGCCACCGGCTGCACTGCCACGCCGACATCGGCCGCACAGGCCAGCAGTCGGCCATGGAAGGTCCGCAACTGGCGGCCATCGGTGGTCGTCCCCTCGGGGAAAATCACCAAGGGGCAGCCGTCCTCCAGCCGCAAGGCCATTTCTCGGCGCAAGCGTTGGCTGTCGTTGGCGCCGCGGCGAATGAACAAGGTCCCTGCGTGCTGCGCCAGCCATCCGGCGATCGGCCAATGGCGCACCTCGGCCTTGGACAGAAACGACAGCGGCGCGATCTGCCCGAGCAGGGCGATGTCGGTCCAGGACACATGGTTGCTGACCCACAGCATCGGCTGTTGCGGCACGACGCCGTGGACCCGCACGGTGAACGGCAGGGCGCGAGTCAAGCGGCCCATGAAACTGCGCGTCCAGCGCTGGCGCCGCGCCATCGACCCGGTCAGCCCCAACCGTTCGCCGATGATAAAACTCGCCGCCAGCACCAGCCCGTAGGCCACCACCAGCACGATTCGCCCCACACGCACTGCCAAGCGCAGCGCGCGCATCACACGGCCGCCCGGAAGTGGCGGGCGTAGCGCGGGCACAGATCGTCGCGCTTGAGCAGGATGAACACATCGGCCACCTGGAAGTCCTCATCCCAGCAGGGCTCGCCGCAGACCTTGGCGCCCAGGCGCATATAGGCCTTTAGCAGCGGCGGCATCTGTGCCGTGACGTTACTCGGGATCTGCGCCGTCGGCAGGGGGTTGCGCGGTTCGGCACGCAGGTTCTGGGTGCACAGGTGGCGTTCGCGCAAGCGTTGCATGATTGCCTCGGCCTGCACGCCGCCGTCCTGCATCGGAATGCTTGCACAGCCCATCAGGTAGCTGTAGCCACCTTCGTTGAGGACTTCGGCCAGTTCGCCCCAAAGGACCGCGATGGTGCCGCCGTTGCGGTAGGCGGGGTCGACGCAGGTGCGGCCGATTTCCAGCACTGGCCCTTCCAGGCCGCTCAAGCCATGGAGATTGAATTCCTCTTCGCTGTAGAAGCGCCCCAGGTAACGCGCCGCACGATGATCGAGCAGGCGGGTGGTGGCCACCAGGCGCCCGTTGCTCAGGTCGCGCACGCCGATGTGCCAGCAGTGGCGGTCGTAGTCGTCACGGTCCAGTCCGTCCTCGGCACCTTGCAGCCGGGCATTGAATTCGCGGCTGAACACCTCGAAGCGCAGGGCCTGCGCCTCCTGCAGGGCGCGGCTGCCGAGCAGGCGTTCGGCGACCAGACGGCGCGCTGCGGGGGTGTCGCCTGAGCATGCGATGTGAGTCATTGCGAGTCTCCAAATTCGGACTTGGGGTTGCAGCCAATGAACTTTGTTGTGCAATCTCAGGCTAAGTAGCAGCGGTGTCGCCACCATGACATTTGGGTGATGCTTGTATGACAGCCTCCGAGGACCACATGCCATGACCTGGCTCACTTTGCTGAACCTGCGCGAACGCCTGCCAGCGGGCGCTGAAAATACCGAACCAGACGCGGATGTAGCCGGGGGCACGCTGGTCAGCGGCGGGGGCGTGTCGATCGCCGACGCTTACGCCGCGTTGCTGCAACGCTGGGGCAATCGCTCGCCGTTCGAACTGGCGGTGCTGGGTGGGCATCTGGCGAGTACCCCGGGACTGGCGTTCCTGTTCGGCTATCAAGCCGCCCTGCGCGCGCTGTGGCCCAGCGCGCCGTTGAGCCTGGGGGCGATCTGCGCCACCGAGCAGCGCAGCTTGCGCCCGGCCGATCTCAATACCCGTCTGCACAACCTGCGTTTGAGCGGGCAGAAGGATTTCGTGACGGCCGGCAATGCCGCCGACTGGCTGTTGGTGGCGGCGCGCAGCGAGGCCGTCGGCGAGGCGCCGCGCTTGAGCCTGGCAGTGGTCTATCCCGGCGAGGTCGGGGTGCGCCTCGAGGCCTTGCCAGCGCTGCCGCTGATCCCGGACATCAGCCATTCCCGCCTGCACCTGGACAATGCGGCCTGCGACCTGCTGGCGGGCGACGGCTGGGACGCTTACGTCAAACCTTTCCGCAGCCTCGAAGACCTGTACGTGCTCAGTGCCCTGGCGGCCTGGCTGTATGGCATCGGTCAGCAACAGCGCTGGCCGCGCTCCCTGCAATTGCGCCTGCTCGGTGTGCTGGGCGGTTGCGCCGAAAGCACTCGCCAGTGCCCGGATGCCGCCACCAGTCATCTATTGCTCGGCGGCCTGTTCGAGCAGTTCGACGCCCTGCAGGATGATCTGGGCGTGGCACTCGCCAGCGGCGAAGCGGGTATCGCGCAAATGTGGCAGCGCGATCGTGGTGTATTGACCCTGGCCGCCAGCGCGCGGCAGCAGCGTCTCGACAAAGCCTTGCAGACGCTGGGGTACTGATGGCCGGTCCGATCTTTCCTTGGCGCAGCAACAACCGTTTTCAATTGCTGGTCGATGGGCCGCAGTTTTTTCCACGCATGCTGGCGGCGATCGATGCCGCGCAGACCCAAATCGACCTTGAACTTTATCTGGTAGAAGCGGGGGCCTGCGCCGATGAAGTCGTGGAGGCGCTGGCCAAGGCGGCCGAGCGTGGTGTCACGGTGCGCTGCCTGTTCGACGGTTATGGCAGCCTGGCGTTTGGCCAGGGGCTGCGCGAGCGGCTGCTGGTCGCCGGTGTCGAGCTACGCCTGTACAACGCCGTGCGCCTGCGTCGCGGGCTGCGCAATCTGTACCGTGACCACCGCAAATTGCTGCTGGTGGATCAGACCCTCGCGGTGGTCGGTGGCACTGGCGTGACCGATCAATTCTGGAGCCCCGGCGAAACCTCCAGCGAATGGCATGAGGTGATGGTCGAGATGCACGGCCCGTTGGTGGGCGACTGGCAGACGCTGTTCGACCGCCAGTGGCGCGCCAACCTGCGCCGTACCGCCTGGCGCCCGGCCACCCATTTCGGCCTGCCGCACCTGCCACCCACACCGGTCACCGGCAGTGGCCTGGGCCGCGTGGCCTACGCCGACTCCCGCCAGCACCGCGATATCCTCCGCTCGCTGGTGCGCAACCTCAACAGCGGGCAAAAACGCATCTGGCTGGCAACGCCGTACTTCCTGCCGACCTGGTCGGTGCGCCGTTCCCTGCGCCGCGCTGCCGCACGAGGGCTGGACGTGCGCCTGCTGCTCACCGGCCCGCGCACCGATCATCCGTCGGTGCGCTACGCCGGCCACCGTTACTACCCCAAACTGCTCCGCGCCGGGGTGAAAATCTTCGAGTACCAGCCGTGCTTTCTGCACCTGAAGATGGTCCTGGTGGACGATTGGGTGAGTATTGGCTCGTGCAACTTCGATCACTGGAACCTGCGTTTCAATCTTGAAGCCAATCTCGAGGCGCTGGACCCGGACCTGACCCGCGATGTCGAGGCCAGCTTCGAGCGCGATTTCGTCGCGAGCCACCTGATCAGCCTCGACGCCTGGCACTCCCGACCACTGTGGTGGCGGGTGCAGCAGCGCATCTGGGGCTGGCTGGATCGGGTGGTGGTCAACTTGCTGGAT